>NZ_JAZGLW010000003.1:0-300000 GCF_036409155.1 Mycobacterium sp. 050128
GGATCAACCGATTTGTTCCTCGTCGAAGGGCCTCCAGGCACCGGCAAAACTTCCTTCATCTGCGAACTCGTCAACCAATACCTGGCCTCCCGGCCCCAGGACAAGGTACTCGTGGTCAGCCAGATGCACGTCGCGATCGATAACGCGATCACCCGCCTCTTCAGATCGGGAGTCACCGAAGTCGTGAGGCTGTCAAGTAACGACGACCGCGTCGACCCCGAGGCAAGTCACCTCCTGTTGAGCAACAAGCTCCAAGCCTGGGCGCAAGCAATCGCCGAGCGCGCCGCCCAAGGAATGGCCGAACTCGCGCAACGCGAGGGCGTCCAAGTTGAGCATCTGGCGCTGGCGCTGCGCGCCGAAGAAGCACTGTCCGCGCTGCGCAAGCGCGACACGGCCGCCGCGCTGGTAGGCCCGCTGACCGCCGAGGACCGGTTAGACAACGATGAGCTGTCCGAAGAACGGGTGAGCCTGCTCGCTGATTATCGGCGCGCGGCCGAACGCGCGGACGAGGTGTTGTCGTCGCTACAGACGATGGCCGCTGAGGTGGGGGTAGAGGTGGCCGCCAAGCCGGACGAGCTGCAGCTGGCCGGCTTGGTGACGCAGCTGCTCGGTGAGCCTGACACTGAACGTCGGCGGCTGCATCAATTGGTCGCAACCCAAGGTGACTGGTTGTCGAGTCTCAACGATCCCAAGGCCGCCGAACCGATGTTCCTGCCAACCCAAAGTGTCGTCGCGGGAACATGTATGGGCTTTCTCTCCAATAGCAACATCCAGGAGATGCAGTTCGATCTATGCATCATCGACGAGGCCTCGCGTGCGACGGCGGCCGAGCTGCTCGTCCCGATGACGCGGTCGAAGCGCTGGGTGATGGTCGGCGATCCCAAACAATTGCCACCGATGATGGAAGAAGTGCTCGGGCGCGAACACAATGACCTCGTCGAAACCTATGACCTCGACCGGGTGTTCTTGTCGACCTCGCTATTCGACACTCTGCTCGCTGAAGTGCCCGAGCAGTGCCATGCCAGGTTGGTGACCCAGCATCGGATGGCGGCCCCGATCGGTGAGCTCATCTCGCACACGTTCTACGGTGGCAGCCTGATCCATGACCCTGTGGCAGTAGTGGCCGCCGAAACCATCGACGACGATGAACGCGTGGTCTGGTTCTCGACCAGCCACCGCAGCACCCGCCACGAGGAGACGCGTTTCGCGGGCGACTCCAGCCTGGCGAATACGCTTGAGGTCGAACAGGTCTGCCAGCTCGTCCACCGCCTCAACACCGGAGTCAGCCTGGGCAAGTACCATCGCACCGACGGCGGCAAGCTTGAGATCCTCATCCTCAGCGGTTACCGGAAACAGTGCGTCGAGATCGAACGGGCCCTGCGGCGCGGCCACCGCTTGGACAACGTCGACGTTCAGATCAAAACCGTTGATGCCGTGCAGGGCCGAGAATCGGACGTCGTGATCTTCTCGGTGACTCGAAGCAATTTGCGTGGCGAACTCGGCTTCCTTGGCGAGCCCTATGAAGGACGGATGAACGTCGCGCTGTCCAGAGCCCGCGAAATCCTGTGGATCGTAGGCGATGCCGAGTTCTGCCAAGCCCAGCCCGGCCCGCTCAAAAAGGTACTGCACCACATCAGCACCGCCGACAATGCGACGGTGCACACGCTATGAGTAGAGATGTCTACGCAGACGCCGCGCGCAAGTACGCCCACACCCTGCCCGGCCACATCCTCTTGGCCGCCGAACCAGCCGCGATCCCAGCGTCTACGCTCACCCTCGACGTCCTCGTCGAACAGACCGAAGAACTTGAGGCAGCGCAGAAATACGCGCTACGGGCCATGCTCAACGGGCTCGACTCTATCGAAGACCTCCAACTGTTCCTTGGACTCGATGATCGAGACATCCTCCGCGCGATAGCCGGCCTCCTCGACGCCGAATACATCGACTACCGGCCGCCACCCGAAGGCGCGCTGCGTCGCCTCACACTGAGGGACGCCGGCCGCGACGCCGCGCGCGACGCGCAGCTCCGCAGACCGGCCCCAGCCACAGTCCCGGTGGTCTATGACCGGCTGACCAGAACGGTCACCCCGTGGAACAAACGGGCGCTGACCCGCACCCAAGTCGCCAAATCCAATGCGGCACGAATCCTGCTGCCGCCGGCTAGCGCCATGCCCGTCGGCCTGCACGAACTCAACGTCGACGCCCTGACCGCTGCGCTGGACATCCGGCGCGAGCCAATCCACATCCTCGGCATCAGCGGCGTCACCGAGAACCCGGTTTACTACTACGGTGCAATCTTACTGATCTACAAGAACTTTGACACCAACGAACTCCGGTTGGGCGTCGACGTCGATGGCACGTGGAGCGAGCCACACGCGGCCGCCCTCGAAAAGATCGGCGCCGTCGACCGTCTGCGTATCACCGCAGCCCCCGCCGACGAGGTCCACGAATCCGTCACCGACTCGGCCGACCGCCTGGGCCGAGACGAAGTCATCGCTCTGCAGACCGCCCTCGACAGCAACGAAACAGGCACTGACGGAAATCAACTCGACCGCGCACAGATCCGCTGGCTCGGAGTCTATGAGCACCCCACCTGGCTCAACGACGCCGTCTCGAACTCGCAGCACCGACTGCTGATCATCAGCCCACGGATCACCGGAAGCGTCGTCGACCAACGGTGGGTCGATCGGGTGGAGAAGCTCGCCCGAACCGCCGACGTCACCATCTTCTGGGGGCACGGCGACAACACCGATACCGACGAGACCGCCGTGGACAGGCTCCACAAAGCCGCGCGCCGTTCCACCCGCTTGGCAATCGTCAGAGTCCCCAACACCGTCGCAAAGGTCCTCGTCAGCGACGGCTACTACATCAAAACCAATTTCAACTGGCTGTCCTTCCGCGGCACCCCGTCGCGCCAGTTCCGACACGAAGAAGGCGACCTGGTCCAAAACCAGGAACTGGCCGACCACGCCTACGACAAGTACATGTCCGAGAACTGCACACTCGCCCTGGAAGTGGTCGGAACGCTTCCGGCGAAGTACCGCATTAGCATCAAGTCGAATGCCTCCACACCGTCGGACCTGCAGCCGGCATCTCAGCCCGCACCGCTCACAGCCAGAACAGACTCACCGGCGACCATGGGATCACCCCCGGCAGACGCGACGCAAAGTCAACCGCCCACAGCACGGCGACGAGAACGACGCAAGAAGGCGCCAGCCAGCAACCGCGAGACGGCCCGAAGACAAGCGCTCAGCAAAATCACTGTCGGAGAATCCATGTCGGGCGTCGTTAAGAACCTCGAAAACTATGGGGCGTTCGTCAGTCTCGGCGACAACCTCGACGGCCTGATCCATATCTCAAAGCTCGGACGACAGGTTCACCACCCATCGGCGGTTGTCCAACTAGGCCAAACCGTAGTAGTCATCGTCGAAGACGTCGACATCGACCGCGAACGGGTCTCGCTGAAACTCAAGAGTGTCGACGGACGCCCCCAATCACCACAAAAGCCACATCACGCCTAGACGTCAGGGGACACCGATTCGCCGTACCGCCCCCGAGAGCTTCTAGTCAAAGGTTTTGGGGTGCAATGCCGGTGAGAAATCCGAGCGACTTAACCCCGCTTTCCTGCAGGGCAGTATGACAACGCGGGCTGTTGGTTGTGGTGGTAGGGGTCGTTGGCCGGCGACCACCACGCAGCATCCAGGCAAGTGGAGTCGTCAAGCCGCGCCCGAGCCATCGGAAATTTCATGGATAATGTAGATTATCTATCGCGCTAGCATGAAACCTACTGTTGGGCAGCATTTCTGACGTGATCGACAGAACCGCGCCGCTGGCTCGGGCACGAAATGCGTTGGCGCGGGCCAAGCGACCGATCAAGATCTGTACAAGGCGGCTGCCATTTCGATGAAACTTTTCACGCAGCAGGGTCTGCACTGTTCCCGCAACTGAACCAAAGAGGAGGCAGCCTGGCGATACCTAATCGGCTATCGTCGTGTTGTGGCGGTTATCGGGCCGACGACCAGTGGCTATGTGGAGCGGTTAGCGGGAAACATTCTGCGCAATAGCGCGGGCACGCGTCAGCCTGTCGCAGCGGGAGCTTGCCAAGGCCGCGCATGTGCCGCAATCGACCATCGCAAGGATTGAGTCGGGGACCCGGCAGCCGTCACTTCCACTGCTCGCCCGGATCCTGGCCGCAGTTGATCTGGAGTTGCGAATCAACGTCGCTGACTACGACGCGCACGACGACATCCTCGACGGCGACGTCGCGCGGCTGTCGGCATTACAGCGTCAGCGCCGGCGCCAAGTACAGGACGAATTCGCAGCGCACTTGCGCGAGACGCACCGCTCGTGACCGCGGCGATCACTTCTGTCCAAGACGCATCATCTGCGTGCTTGACCGTTACCACGTCGAATAAATTGTCTTTGGCAGGCGTTCGCGATCGCATCACGGTCTCGGCTGGGCAGTGACACCAAACCGTGTAGAGCCTCATGGAGCAGGCGATGGACGAACGCGACCGCCGCCAGCGCCTGGCTGCCGTCTGGGCAGCAATGAGTAATGCCGATGAGGAGACGCTGCGGAACTGGCGAGCTGACACCAAAACTTGGGAGGCCCTCGACGATGATCTTGATGGCTACGCGTAGTGACCGATCGGATCGCGCCTGGATCCGTCGTGGGGGTCAACCTCGACCCCACCGTGGGTCGTGAGCAGGCCGGCCGTCGTCGCCTCGGCTGGGTAGTCGCGGGCGGTCGCGATCCTCGTTCCTGCAACGACGACCCGCCGCGGTTGGCCGCAGCACGTGGAGCTGACAGGGTCAGCTCTTGAGCTCGTCTTTTATTCGTCGTTTATGGTCGAGAAAGCACGAGAATCAACGGCAATCATCGGCGTCTAATGCGGAATGTAATCCTTTGGCCGACAGGCAGATACGGGCGTCATCAGAATGCAATTGGCGCCGTGGGGCGCTAATCCGTTGGTCGCGGGTTCGAGCCCCGCCCGCCCCACCGATTGTATGTATGACCTCGGTTGATGCTTGACATTTTGTCTTCGGGTGAGGCCTGACAGTGTTTCGGCTGATGGTTGACAGTTACTTCGGCTGATCCTTGACACTCCCGAGATGAGGGAGTTGAGCGTGGCCGAGCAGCGGCATGCTGCGGTGTTGGCGGTGATTGCTGATGGGTTGTCGGTGTCGCAGGTTGCCGAGAAGGTGGGGGTGTCGCGCCAGACGCTGCACTCCTGGTTGGCCCGGTATGAGGCCGAAGGTCTGGATGGGTTGGTGGATCGGTCGCATCGGCCGGTGAGCGGTGGTCGCTCCTCCTTGCACGCTTTGTCGGTAATACTCAAAGTCAAGTTGGTCAGCTGAACCGCAAGGGAGACGAATGTCCTGGAAAGCTTCCTTAATCGGTGTCGTCAGGCTTTGGCCGCCTTCGGGTACGCCGCAATCCCGCGGTATCGCGTTCTTCATCAGAGTCCTAGGAAAAGGCAGAGTTGTCTCGAACTGTCACCGCGTACGCTCGACGGCCGCCGAATTCCCCCACGACCTCGCCTTCGTCGGCGACCTAAGCGTGGCGGCCGACAGCGAAGACGTGCCGCCGGTTGGAAGGCCGGTCGAACACCGAGGGTCGGAGCTTCGCGTCTGCCTGGACCTCCTGCCGTGAAAGCCAAAGACTTCGCTTCGCGAATCGACGACCTGCGCACCGAGCTGACCAAGCTGACCAAGGAGCGGCCGAGCCTAGTTCAGGACGACTACGAGGAGCGCGTTGCGTCATGGGAGGGCAAGCTATCGGAGGCGTGGGAGCACTGCATCACCGGCGATATCCTCAACCAGCTCTTCGATCGAGGTGGGGCGGATGTGCTGATGGAGAAGTTCCGCGTGCTCGCCCCGGTGAGCGAGGTCGACGATCAGGACCTGCAAGACCGTTACGAAACGACATCGGAGTGGGCTCGGCGCCAAGATAAGGCGGAGAAAACCAACTGCTTGGCACCCGAGCCGGCCGACCTCGAAAGCGAACTTAACCGGCTGGTCGAGTGGCAGAAGCGAATTGAGAAGTACCGCAACAGCAGTTGAGTCGAGTACTCGCGTATGGACAGGTCGACATGATGCGGGGCCGAGGTTGCGCAGGTGGATGCCCGATCGGAAGCTTTTTTGCCGTCGAGCTCTCCGAATCCGATCCGCTAGCACGCACCCAATTGGCGCGGTCCTTCGCCTTGTGGGAAATCATGATTCGCGACGGACTGACCGTGATCCGCACTCGGCGAGTTGCGTGACGGCATCGATGCCGACCGCCTGGCACGAGTTACTGCGATGGGTGCACCTAGGCCTCGGCGGAATGGCTGATCAACGCATGAAGGTTCGATGAGACACTTTCGCGCAGTGGCTAATTCGGTGGTATATCTATCGCCGAACAAGCTGATTATGAATACCTGCGCTCCGTCTCGCCTTGATACATCTGTTGTAGTGAATCGCGCCAACCGCGCGGGTCGAGGCACGTCGATAAGCTCGGGTGACCTTTTTCGTTCTCTGTTCGAAACTCGCCGCCGCGATGCCCGCCCTGGTACCTCGGCGAGGGAGGATCTTAAGCATGACCAAGAACATCGGAATCGTGCTGTTCGACGGTGTGGAAGAGCTGGACGTGGTCGGCCCATGGGAAGTCTGGTCGTCGTGGGCCCACCACTTTCCCGGTGACGGGTACACGGTCTCGTGTTTCTCGCCTTCCGGTGGCTTGGTGAGCTGCGCCAAAGGCTTGGTGTTGCAAGCTCACCATTCCTTCGACGACGCGCCGAAGTTTGACGTGCTGTTGCATCCTGGTGGCCAAGGCGTGCGCCCACTCGCGTACGACGACGTCTGGCTGGATTGGGTTCGGCGGCAACGCGCCGCCGTGCCGCTGATGACCAGCGTGTGCACGGGATCCCTGGTGTACGCCGCCGCCGGACTGCTCTCACACCGTCCCGCCACCACCCATTGGAACTCACTGGACTTGCTGACCACGCTGGATCCGACGATCGATGTCCGGCGCGAGGAGCGCTTCATTGACGATGGTGACATCGTCACTTCCTCGGGGGTGTCCGCGGGAATCGATATGGCTTTGTACCTTGTCGGCCGGCTCGCCGGGGCCGAGCGTGCCCGCGAGGTCCGCCGCTACATTCAGTACGACCCCGCACCACCGCTCTAGTACTCGATCGCGGCCCGCAGGCCGAAGTCATCCAGCGCCGCACACACCACCTGCGCGAGTGCCGCTTTCGTGTTCGTCCTTCCAGGTTCCCACGACGCGACACTGAACCACACCTTGTCGCGAAGCGATGCCGCCGACACCAGCAGATGCCCTCCTAGCCGCTCCAAGATCGCTGGCGTGATCCCGGCTTCACCCCCGCGCATAGCGAAGAAGTCCGCGTCGGTGCCATCGGGCCGGTTCGCCTCGGACGGCATCTCGCCGATATTGGTGCAGCCCACGCGTTTACCCAAATTGAACGCCCACTTCTCTATACGGCGAACAACCATCTTGGGGGTGAATGGAATCAACGCCAATGGCGCTTCTAAGGCATCGCCTGTTTCCGCAAGTTCGATGAACGCCTGTTTTAGGGCCCCGCGAAGCTCGGCAAGGTTCTGCGTCACCTCATTCGCGTTCGCCCGCACGGCAACCCCTGAGTGCGGATTGGCTCGCGTGTCGCCATCGGCGTGGTTGCTTACCGGCACCGACAGCACGACGCTTCGGTCGTGGTCGGTCCGGCCGAGTCGATAGCCGAGCCGAGTGGAGAATCCAGCAAACAACACATTGCGTGTCCCGCCCAGCGCACTGGCGCGCTCATCCCAGTCTCGCGCGTCGACGCAGCCGTAGACCCTCGGCACCACCAGTCGCTGCACTCGCGCCGCCGACGATGACGTTGCTGCAGACCTGGCCGAGGGCGGTGATACCGGCCTGGCCGAGGACGACAGGTTTTCCGGCTGTGCGCGGTTAACGCGCACAGCCGCCGCAATGGCCGCCGGTACCTTCAAGGCCGAGCGGACAGTAACCGCGACGTCCTGCCTGAGCGCTTGTCGGCGACTGCGTGAACCCGGCGGCGGATATCCGAAGTCGCGATGGGTGCCGTTGACGGCATCCGCGATCGCCAGGATTCCGGCCTTGGAGTCACCCGTGGTGTGCGAAACGGCCAGCGACACCGCGGCACCGCCACCGATGAGAGGTTGAACCCCGAAGTGCCAGGGCGGCCCCAATTCGGGATCGATCGCGACGAAGGACCGCTCGTCGACCCAGTCCCAGACTTCGTCGCGGCGCCGCTGCGCGACGGCGATATCGAGGTCGGCGGATCCGTTGTGCGACACCCATCGATGCCTGCCAAAGGGCAACGGCGAGCGTTCTATTAGGCGATTCACCAGCGTGTGCTGGAGGTTGCGCTGGAACCTGCGCAAGCCCTCGAGATTGACACCGTTCTCGTAGATCCAGATGTACTGGATGACGTGTCCTCTGCCCAGCCCACGCATTGTCAAAAACCAGTTCTGGTCCATGTACGTCAGCGTGTTGTCGATGGGGGTGCTCATATGGGCCCTTCTTCGGAGCAGATCCAGCGCCACAAGAGGCAGCCGGTGCGGGCTGGGCGCGGCCCTCAATGTACATACCGTCGCCGGCTTTCTCATGCGAGGCGAGACCTCGCGAGACCTTTCGAATTCGCCGGGAACTCAACGTCAATATTCGACGACTAATACACACGGGCAAACCATGGGGGTGGATTGCTGACCGACAACCGGGGGTGGAGAAGGAGACTCTTGGTGCAGTTCATCAGTAAGTTCACCGAACTAGCGGCTGTCGAGGTGTACGACTTCGATCCGGCGATGGCAACCAGCGACGACATCCAGCTGCTCCGACACCACATCTACACCGACAAACTCGTCATCCTCAAAGCCCAAGACCTGAAGCCGGCCGCGTTCGTGGAACTCGGGCAACACTTTGGAACGCCGGTTTCGTACTACGAACCGATGTATCACCATCCGGAAAACGGCCTCATCTTCGTCTCCTCGAACCTCGCCCGGGCGGAGGGTCAGATCGGCGTGCCGAGGACCGGCGGATTCTGGCATGCCGATTACCAGTTCATGCCGAAGCCGTTCGCGTTCACACTCTTCTATCCGCAGAAGTTGCCAACTGGTACCCGAGGTACCCGCTTCATCAACATGGCCAGCGCCTATGAGCGACTGACTCCACGACTCAAGGAAGCCATCGCGGACACTTTCAGCAAGCACAGCGCTCGGCGCTACGTCAAGATCCGGCCCTCGGATGTCTACCGTCCGATCGGTGACATCCGGGCCGAAATCGAGCGGGTCACACCGCCGCAAACCTGGCCGACGGTGCTCATCCACCCGGTCACGGGCGAGCGGATTCTCTACGTATCGGAGGCCTTCACGTACGCCATCGAAGACTCCGAGGGCAACGCGCTGCCTCTCTCCTTACGCGACGAACTCCTCGACGCTTCAGGACAACTCGACGAGTCCTACGAACACCCGAACATCTTCGTGCAGACCTATGAGCCCGGCGATCTCGTGCTGTGGGACAACCGGACCCTGATCCACCGCGCCTTGCACAATCCAAACAACGAACCAACGGAGTCCTACCGCGTGACCGTCACCGACGAATACCCGCTCGGCGCCGAGGTCGCCGCATGACGCAAACATCGCAACCCAGCCTCGCCGAATTCCTGCAGGACGACACCGTGCTGCTCGATCGCACCATGACCCCGTACGTCCGCAAGGACACCGTCTACCTCAAGCAGGCGACGGTTGTGCGCCGCGGCGACATCGTCGTCGGTTCCGGTGATCTGGGGTTCGACCATTCCTGCTATATCGAGGAAACCGGCCACTTCAATGCGGTCGAGTTCGTCATCTCCTATAACCAGCTCATCTACTACACGCTCGCGGCCTCGGTTCGCGACCAGCTCATCCCCGAGCTGAGTGACTGGACGATGGACGACTATTGGCAGCGGCAACTGCCTTCAGTCCTGATCAGCAAGATGAGCACCCGATTCCGGCAACCGATCAATTCCCGGTCTTACCGCGGTGTCCTGACGATCACCGACGTCGAATTCCGCCACCGGTCGCGCCCGGTGTTGGCGTTGCAGACCACGGTCGAGTTCACCGACGACGGCGCTGGCAGCGCCCTGGGCGAGGTCGAAATCGTGTTGGCGGATCTGCCCGCGAAATCATAATGGCGGGAAGCCGTTTCGACCTAGTCTCTGTTCTCGAGCAGAATGCGCGCCTGGGCGGCGACCGCGCCGCCTTGATCTTCGAGTCGGCACGGGTGTCCTTCGGCGAACTCGCGCGGCGATCGGTGGCGGTTTCCAGGGCGCTTGCCAGTGCCGGTGTCCGTCCCGGCGACCGGATCGTCCACGTCGCCACTGACTCACCGGCACTCTACGAGTTGCTTTATGGCTGCGCACGTCTCGGTGCCGTCTTGGTACCGGTTAACTGGCGCTTGGCTGCTGACGAGGTCGACTACATCGTCGACCACGCCGGGGCTCGCGTCCTGATCACCGACCGCACCGACCTCACAGCCGAAACTGTGATCAACGTCGACAGCTTCGCCGCATGGCGTGACCGAGCGCCCACTCTTGAGCTACCCGAGATCGTTGTCGATCGCGATACCCCGATCGTGCAGATGTACACCAGCGGAACGACGGGCCGTCCCAAAGGTGTTGTGCTAGCACACCGTACCTTCACCGCGGTGCGTGAACTTCTAGACGATGCCGGCTTGGATTGGATCGATTGGCGGGACGGCGATGTCAGTCTGATCGCGCTACCGGGATTCCACATCGGCGGTATGTGGTGGGCGACGCAGGGCCTCAACAAGGGGATACCGAGCGTCGTGATCCCACGGTTCAAGGCACTCGATGCCGTTACGGCGATCCGTGAAAATGGGGTGACTGTCAGCTGTTTCGTTCCGGCGATGCTGCTCATGATGTTGTCCGAGCCCGGCCTGACCAAGTCGGATTTCGCCACGGTTCGCAAGATCGCCTATGGGGGCTCTCCGATCGGCCCGGACCTGCTTTCGCAAGCGCTCGACACGTTCGACTGCGATTTCGCACAGATCTACGGTTTGACCGAAACGGGAAACACCGCGGTATGCCTACCACCGAGCGAGCACCTGCCGGGCCGGGCCCGTCTGCACGCCGCGGGCCGACCCTATCCCGGCGTAGGAGTCGCCATCCGGGACCCCGACGGCACCGAACTTCCACCCGGACGCTGCGGCGAAGTCTATCTCCGCAGCCCGGCGCAAATGCTCGAGTATTTCGACAACCCGGCCGCTACCAGGCAGACCATTGTCGACGGCTGGATTCGCACGGGCGACGCGGGATATCTCGACGACGACGGCTTTCTGGTGATCCGGGACCGCGTCAAAGATCTCATCATCGTCGCGGGCGAAAACGTCTACCCCGCAGAGGTCGAAAAGACCATCAATGCTCACCCGGCGGTACACGACAGCGCGGTGGTGGGCGCACCGGATGTCTTGCGGGGCGAATGCATTCACGCATTCGTTGTTGCTAAACAGGATGAAGTACTGCAGCTCGACGACCTCGAGCGGTTTCTCGCTCGGCGGCTCGCTCGCTTCAAGGTGCCGGGCACGTTCCACGTCACCGATGCAATCCCGCGGAACCCCAGCGGGAAGATCCTGCGCCGGACATTAAGGGAGCGGTTCTGGGCCGGCCTAGAACGGCAGATCAATTGATCACCCCCCGGGTGGGCGGTCGGGGCATGCAGGCCTTGACGAAAAGCTTCTGCGGTATTGGTCGGGCGGAATACCGATTCGGCGAATGAAGTTGCGACGCATCGTCTCCGATGTCCCAAAACCACACCGCTCAGCAATGGCGACGACAGCATCGTCAGTCTCCTCGAGCTGGCGGCGAGCGGACTCGGTACGGATCCGTTCGACGTAAGCCCCAGGAGCCTCGCCGACCTCGTTGGTAAACAACCGGGTGAAGTGTCGCGGGCTCATCGCTGCTCGCCGCGCCAGGTCGGAGATGCTGTGGGCAGCACCGGGTTCGGCTTCGATCGCTTCCTGCACGCCCCGGATGGACTGACGGCTGGCACGAGGCACCCACAGAGGCGCGGCAAACTGCAACTGGCCACCGGGCCGACGCAGATACAGCACCAACCAACGTGCGACAGCCTGGGCGACGTCCCTACCGTAGTCCTCCTCGACGAGCGCAAGCGAGAGGTCGATGCCCGCCGTGACCCCAGCGGCTGTCCACACCGAGTCTGAGCTGCGCACGAAGATCGGCTCCGGGTCGACGGTGATGGCTGGGAATTCGCGGGCCAGCCGATCGGCGAACGCCCAGTGCGTCGTCACACGACAGCCATCGAGGAGACCGGCCGCAGCGGCCAGAAACGCGCCAGTGCACACACTGACCACACGACGGGAGTTGGCGGCGGCGCATTTAATCCAGGCCACGGTGTCCGGGTCTTGCCCGGCAGGTTCGACACCGGCACCCCCGGGCAACACGAGTGTGTCGATCTCTCTTGGTTTGGGCATCGCTTCCGCAACGAAAGCCAGGTTGGTGGAGGTAGATATCGGCTGGCCGTTTCGGGATACCACGCTGACCCGATACCCGCCCCCGGTCAGCCGCGCTGCACCGTCGAACACGTCATGCGGCCCGACGATGTCCAGCGCCTGTACGCCGGGAAAGCCCAGGATCACCACCGAGCGAGCTTCGGAACCGCTGCGGACCAACGGCGACAACATCATCTAGCACACATCCCTCAATTGGCGTGTACGAGAGAGCGATCTTGCGGCTGCGTTTGGGCTGGCACGGCCGAAGCCCGATGAGGGCGCGTGTGTACTTTCAACGGCCACCAGAACCAGCGGCCCAGCAGCGCGGCGATGGACGGCGTCATGAATGCCCGCACGATCAAGGTGTCGAACAGCAGACCCAGACCAATGGTGGTACCGAGCTGACCGATCATCTTCACGTCGCTGACGATCATGGATGCCATCGTGAACGCGAACACCAGGCCGGCGTTCGTGACGACTTTGCCGGTGCCGCCCATGGATCGGATGATGCCCGTATTGAGGCCGGCGTGTATTTCCTGTCGGAATCGGGAGACCAGCAGCAGGTTGTAGTCCGAGCCCACCGCCAACAGCACGATGACGGACATCGCAAGCACCAGCCAGTGCAACGGGGTGCCGAGAATGTACTGCCACACCAGCACCGACAATCCAAACGATGCGCCGAGTGACATCGCGACCGTGCCGACGATGACCCCGGCTGGTACGAGCGCACGGGTGAAGATCAGCATGATGATGAAAATCAGGCACAGCGAGGAAATGCCCGCGATCACGAGATCCCATTTGGCGCCCTCGGAGATGTCTTTGAAGACGGCGCCGATGCCGGCCACGTAGATCTTGCTGCCCTCCAACGGAGTTCCCTTGAGCGACTCCTCAGCCGCGGTGTGTATCGCGTCGATACTCGCGATCCCCTCATCCGACGCGGGGTCGCCCCGGTGCAGAATGATGAATCGTGCCGCGTGGCCGTCGGGTGACAGGAAGTTGCTCATCGCCCGCTGGAAGTCTTTATTTTCAAACACTTCCGGCGGGAGGTAGAACGAGTCGTCGTTCTTGGAACCGTCAAAAGCACGGCCCATGGCCGACGCGTTTTTGGTCATGTCTTCCATCTGGTTGAAAATGCCGGACATCGTGCTGTGCAGCGTCAGCATCATGGTCCGCATATTCGCCATGGTCTCGATCATGGGTGGCAGCTGGGCAATCATCTGGGGCATCAGCCGATCGAAGTCCCTGACGTCAGCCAGCAGCGTGTTCAGTTTTTCGTCGATCTGGTCGACGCCGTCAACCGCGTCGAACATCGAGTGAACCGACCAGCACATCGGAATGTCGTAACAGTGCTTCTCCCAATAGAAGTACGACCGGACGGGTCGCCAGAAATCGTCGAAGTCGGCGATGCGATCGCGTAGGTCGTTCGTGATCTGTTGCATCTCTTCGGTATCGCCGACCACCCGATGCGTGGTGGCCGCAAACCTCTCCATCAAGTCGTACATCCGCTGCATCGTGGCGACCGTCTTGGTCATCTCGTCAGCTTGCTTCAGCATGTCGTCCATCCGATCACGCTGAAACTTCATGTCCTGCGCCATCCCCGCGTTCTGCATGCTGAGCTGGAACGGTATCGAGGTGTGGTCCATCGTCGCCCCGTCCGGCCTGGTGATGGCCTGCACGCGTGAGATCCCCTGAACGTGAAAGATGCCTCTGGCCAACTTGTCCAAGATCAGAAAGTCCGTTGGATTACGCATATCGTGATCGGTCTCGAGCATGAGTATCTCTGGCTTCATCCGCGCCTGGGGAAAGTGGCGATCCGCGATCGCTAAGCCTTGATTGGCCGGGATGAAGCTGGGTAGGTAGGCCCGGTCGTCGTAGCTGGGCCGGTAGCCCGGCAGGCTGATGAGGCCGACGAGGGCGACCGCGAATGTAACGGCCAGAACGGGTAGCGGCCAGCGCACGACCACCGTGCCGACTCGCCGCCAGCCACGCACCTCGAGCCGCCGCTTCGGGTCGCAGAGACCGAACCGGCTGCCGACGGCCAGGACCGCCGGTCCGAGTGTCAGCGCGACGAGAACCGCAACCAGCATGCCCACTGCGCAGGGAATCCCCAGGGTTTGAAAGTACGGCATCCGGGCGAAACTCAGGCACAACGTCGCGGCGGCGATCGTGATGCCCGAGCCCAAGATGACATGGGCCGTCCCCCGGTACATGGTGTGGAAAGCCGCGTCGCGGTCCTCGCCGGCCTGACGGGCCTCCTGGTAGCGACCGAACAGAAATATTCCGTAGTCGGTTCCGGCGGCAATCGCCAGCGACGTGAGCAAGCTGACCGCGAAGGCGGAAAGCCCGACCAGTCCGCCGTGCGCGATCAGCGCGACAACTCCTCGTGCCGTGGATAATTCGACGCCAACCGTGAGCAGCAGCAGAATCACGGTGGGCAGCGACCGGTAGACCAGGAGCAACATGGCGAAGATCGCCGCGACGGAGACGAGGGTGATCTTCGCGATGGATTTGTCGCTGCTGTGATGCAGATCCGAGGCCAACGCGGACGGCCCGGTGACGTAGGCCTTGATCCCGGGTGGCGCTGGCGTGCTATCCACGGTACCGCGGACAGCGTCAACGGAATCGTTGGCGAGCTGCTCGCCTTGGTTCCCGGCGAGGTTGACTTGCAGGTATGCGGCCTTGCCGTCGTTGCTCTGCGAGCCCGCCGCCAACAACGGATCTCCCCACAAGTCTTGGACACCGACCACGTGTTGTTTGTCCGCGCGCAGTTTGCGAACCAGGACGTCGTAGTATTTGTGGGCATCGTCGCGGAGGGGCTTGTCGCCCTCGAGCAAGATCAGCGCCACGCTGTCGGTATCTCCCTCGTTGAAAACGTGACCGATGCGTTTGAGGGCCACCAACGACGGTGCGTCCGTAGGGCTTAGCGCCACCGATCGCTCTTGTCCGACGACCTCCAGCGGGGGAACGAACACTGTGAGGATGACGACGACTGCCAGCCAGAACAGGATGATCGGCACTGCAAGGGCGTGAATCGTCCTGGCGATTAAGGACCTTTCGGCGTGGATGGAGTCGGTCGACTCGGAAAGCATTGCGCTCATGCGGAACCCGGCTTCGGCGTGGTGGTCCACCGAAGTCGGCCCCCGCCACTGTCGTTATCGCCTTGGACCACAGGTGCGCGGAGAAGCGCGTGAACCGAAAGGGGGAATGCGTCGAGCTCGGTGACCGATTCCACGCCCAGGGCAATGGTCGGCCGATCCCCGAGGTACTCCGCGTAGGAACGCGCCCCCAATCTCATACCCAAGCTGAACCACCCATCTACCACCGACCACCTTCGTAGATTGCTTTTTGCCCAAGCGCTTTGATCCAGGCGATGTTTCCACTCGATAGGGTCGAGTTCGTCGAAACCGTACTCGCCGAGAAAGTCTGCGTAGGTCATTGCCTCGCCGCGCGTCACTGTGATGCCGCGTCCCAAGCTTGCTGACCCACCTCGCTCGGTGAGCATGCCCAAGAGGGCACGTCCTACGGCTTGGGCTGTGGTGACCTCTTCGGTCAATGCCACTGCAGGATAAGCCCGTAACGCGGTACAGCCGTCAACGACCGAAATCAGGACGTCGGCGGAGTCGTGCAATTGATGGCCGTCACCAAGTACGCGCGGCAAGCGGACGATCGTGAAATCGAGTTCTCGCGATGACGCGGCCAGTGCCAGCTCCGCAAGTGATTTCGACGCCGCATACGGGTAGGGCGCCTGACGGGGGTCGGCAACTTCGGGCCCGGCGGCCTGCCCGTTGACGACGAACGTGGACAGATGCACCAGTCGAGTCCCGTGACGCGCGCACACTTCGGCCAGGGCGGAGACAATTTCCACATTCGCCGGCCGAAGTTCGCGGTAGGGCACCAGCACGTTGGTGTTGCCGACGCAGTTGATGACGGTTCCGGCGTCAGTCCCGCGTATCAGGGCCTCTAGTATTGCTGTGTCAAACTCAGCAGGGAGCAGGTCGATCCGCACCCTATCGACGTTCCGCAGTGTTGTCCATGGATCATGATCGGGGAGAGTGGATCTCGTCGCAAGAACCACTTCCGGAAGCGCCACTCCCGACAGCCTTCGATCGAGGACTGCGCGGGCGAATCCGGTGCCGAGAATTCCGGACGCGCCCAGCACGACGATTGCCCGTCCGTCGCTTTGGCTCGGGCACGATGCGGCGCTCGCCGTCACCGGTTGCCGTTGCCCCCACAGCTCGGCGAGATCGCGTTCGATCTCGGCAGCGGTAGTGGCGTCCATCCACGAATCGGTTGTCGGTACCGTGTCGCCGAAGTCGGTGACCAGGTTGACCGCGTTGTCGGCGCTGATGAGATCCAGAACCGAAATCTGGCGATTCAGATAGCTGCGAGTGTCGGGCAGAATTCGAATGAGATCCAACGAGCCGATACCTTCGCTCAGCAGCGATGCGGAAGGTGCTACCACCCGCCCGAGATGCACGCTCCAGAGCTCGGCCAAGTCGGCTGCTCGCTGACCGGTCTCGGCGTCGCCGGGCAGCGCGGCCACCACCTGCGGCATCGCTCGTAGACTGTCGCTGTCGACTTTCCCGTTGATTTTGCGCGGGATGCTCGGCACCGCGAGGACGAAAAACGATGCCACCCCGAGGCTTACGAGGATGAGCCTGATACGTGTCGCCGTTGCCGCATCCTCCTGGGCCTCGCGGGCCCGGTGCGATTCGAACCACACCCCGAGCCGACCGCTGTGCAGTTCGACGGCGACATCGGCCACCGCGGGATCCTCGAGGACTCGTTTCGTCACCTCGGCGGTGTCGATCCGCTTGCCGGAGATCTTGACGACGGCGTCTCTACGGCCCGCGAAGACGGGGAAGCCGTCGTCGTCGATGGTGACCCGGTCGGCAGTGGCGAACGCGCGGTGGCGCGAACCGTCGCTGGTGGTCACGGTGCCGAATCCGGGGCCGTCGATACCCAGATACCCCGCCGATACCAGATCTCCGACGATGACCAGTTCACCGAAAGCAATGAACACCGTGCCCGGGGCGATCGGTCGGCCCAGCCTCAGACGATCGGCGGGCGCAGCCGCCGTCCCGTCACCGACGAGCGGCAGATAGGCGACGACGACCGTGCTCTCCGTCGGACCATAGGTCGACACAAGCGATATCCGTTGTAGGTCATCGGAATCGACCCACTTGTCGACCGCGGCGGGCCGAATGGCCTCCCCGCCGATGACGATCTGGCGCAGGCGCGAACGGCGCATCGTGTCGAGCGCGTCGTCGTCCTCGCACAGGAGATGCCAGATCGCAGTGGGCAGGTCGATCAGTGTTGCTTCGGTGGTGAGGAGGTCGCTTGTGAGGGCGGTGAAGTCTCCGGCCCGCATGGCCGGGGATCGGATGAGCTCCGCTCCGGCGCTTGCCGCGCCGAAGATCTCCTCGACACTGATGTCCGAAGTCAGTGGCGCGCATTGCAGGATGGTGTCGTCCGGTCCCCATCCGTAGGTTCGTCTGGCCGCATCGCAGAAAAGCGCGAGCGAACTGTGGGAGATGTGTACGAGCTTGGGCTGCCCCGTCGACCCTGAGGTCGGCATGATGTACGCGGTCTTGGTGCCCAGACCTTCATCCCGGGCAACTTGTTCCATGCGCGCGTCGACGATCGTGCGTAGTTCGTCGTCCGCCGGCGCCAGTCGGACAGCGCCGATGTCGACCACATGCGCCGAGATTCCACTTCCGTGCTCGGCAATTTCGCTCGCGCGCAAGGGCACATCGTCGGCAAGGTCGCAGGAGCTGTAGCCGCATCCGGCAAGGTGACAGGCGACCAGCAGGTCGATGGTCTTCTCGGTCTCGTCGTCGGCGAACACCAGGACGTCACCGGGTGCGCTGCCGTGCTGGACCAACCAGGCAACCCACGGATAGACGTAACGACGCCCTTCGAGGAAACGCCCGACGCCTCTTGCGGACGGTAGAAACCACGCGCGAGCCGCTTCCCGCGTCTCGATTGCTCCGCTGCCCGGGCGGCGGGCGCCGTCGGGACCGATGCCGAACCACTCGTCGACGGTCATGGCGATCGGCTGATGCCACAGCACCGTCATCGATTCCAGCGCCGCCGCAATCCGCTTCGCGACGCCGGGATGCGTCCGCTGCGGCGGCAAGTCCGCCCTGTTCCAGATCGCCACGTTCAGAGTGCGCTCGTCTTCGTCCAGAACCGACGCCACCGTCATGCCTTCGACCGGGCCGATATCGGTGGCAATCGGTGCCTCCGCCAAGAAGGGGCGCAGGGTGCGCGCGCATGACTCGCGGATCAAATTGAGCGTCAACGCCTCGACGTGGGCGGTGTGGTTGATCGCCAAGTACATTCGGCGGTAATGCTCCTCGCGAAACCACCGGCGTCTGACCGCTTTGACGTATCCGCGGTCGAGCGTTCGGACGACATCCTCCACCGAGGCGAATGGCGGAAACCGGATCGAGTGCGCAACCGAATTGACCAGACATGTCGCGACATTCAGATCAGGGTCGCCAAAGCGGTTGTCCACCGCGTGAACCAGTAGACTTTCGGTGCTTTGTCGAAGGCTCGCGTCCACTGCTACCGCGGCCGCGGCCACCAGCACGTTGAGCGGGATCTGCTTCGTGTCTGACAGCGCGAGGATCGCATCGTAGGCCACGCCGGATACCTGCACGGACTCGCAGAGCACCCCCTTGGCGGCGCTCCCGATCGTGTTGTCCGAGACAAGACCGTGCCCGCCGTGCCGCGCCTCGTCGGTGAGCTCGCGCTGCACGACATCGGAGAGGCGCCGCAACGATTCGTCGACCCGGGTTGTCTCGCAAAGATTCGCGTCTTTGATCTTGGCCAGCCCCCGCGCCACACACGGAGTTTCAGCAGAACCACCGATGGTGAGGTTTCGAGCCAGATCGGCCTCGATAATGGCCGTTCCGCCACCGTCAATCAGGATGTGGTGGGTGCATACGTCGAGTCTGGACACGCAGCCAGCTCTGTCGGTCCGCACGGCATACGCGACAAGCGGTTTGGTGAAGATGCCGGAAGACCAAAGGCGCATGAGCTCGTCGACACAGTCGTCTGACTGGCCCTGACTGTCCGGCCCGACGTGCACGATGTCACTGGGTCGCAGCCTTGCCACGAGATCTGGGTAGTCCACCCCCGGCGGTGGCGCCTCGAGAACACACAGCTGCACCGGGTTTTCGAGGATCGTTGTCTCAAGGGCAGTCAGGAATTTCGGCAGCTCCAACGGATGGAAACGATAGCTCTTGCGGATCAGGTACAGGCCCGGATCGTTGTCGTGGATCACCCCGTTGTAGAGGTTCTGCTGAGACCTGCTGAGGGGAACTCGATCCACGGGGGCGTCGTCGGGCACGGTCACGCCGATTTTTCCAGCTCGAATCTCTCGAGCTCCTCGACCCAGCCAGCAAGCGACAGCTTCTCGGCCAGCCGGGATGGCAGCTCGGACTCTCGTTCCACGCTAAGGCGTTTCAGCAAAAGGACGAAACGAACGGAATCCAGACCGAGGTCCCGCAGGTCGGTCGCGTCGCCGTCAATGAGATCCGCTTCATCGATATACAACACCTCGCAGAGCGCGGCGTAGACTCGTGCTCTCGTCGTCTCAGCCACGTACCACCACTCCGGTCTGGTCGCTACTGATCGCGGCGGCCAGCGATCTTCGCATGACCTTGCCGGATTGCGTGCGAGGAATGTCGGCGACGATCACGATGTTCGATGGCCGCGCCATCGATTCGGAGTGATCCCGATAGCACGATGCGATCGACTGTTTGAGCTTGCGGGCCTCAGACTGGTCCAGGTCTGCCGTGGGGACCACCGCCAGGCCGACCAATGCGCCGAACTCGTCGTCGGGAATCTCGTAACACGCGGCCTCGCGGACCCCTAGAACGCCTTCGGCGATCCGATCGACCTCGTCGGGCACGATGTTGACGCCGCCGGAGATGATCATCTCCGACGACCTTCCTTTGATGTAGAAGAAGCCGTCCTCGTGACGCTCCAGCAGGTCGCCGGTGTTCACCCATCCGTCGATGAATACTTCCCGGGTGCGTTCGGGATTGTTCCAGTACCCCAACATGTTTGCGGGTGACTTGATCCACAGCGTGCCGAATGAGGCCGAGGGCGGTGCGTCGGGGGAGGTCGGGCCGCGACCATTCGGACCGGCCAGATAAACGTCGACGCCCGGGTACGGGCGGCCCACTGCGCCCTCCTCGATCTTCGAGATCGAGTCGTCATCGGTCGGCAGGCACAGTGCGGTACAACCCGTTTCGCTCAGGCCGTAGACCTGCACGGTGTGGATGCCGGCCGCTTCAATGAAGCGCAGATCGGCCGCGATCGCACGCGAGCCGCCGTATCCGAGTTCCCGCAGCGATAGGACCGGTGTGTTCCCGGTCTTCAGTTCGGAAACGAGTTTCGAAATCAGAAACGGCACCAGGCATGTCGTTGTGACCGTATTCGCGTTCAGAATCTCCAGTAGGGACGTCGTGTTCTCCCCGCCGGTGATGCACAGCATGCCGTGCGCGAGACAGGTGAGGATCCACCACAGCCCACCGATATGGGTTGCCGGCAGCGGTGAGTAGGTGGTCTCGCCGGTGACCCACGTGATCCAGTTCAGACCCTCTTTTTGCAGGATATCCGGTATAGCAAAGAAGGTCCGGTTGGCGAGCAAAACCGCTTTGGGTTCGCCCGTGGTGCCGCTGGTGAACACCATCGCGAGCGGATCATCGGCGCCCAAAGTTGGCGTTCCGGCGAGCCAATCCGGGTCGACGGTTTGTGCTGCGCCGTCGGCGCTGGACGCAATGTCGACGGTGATCATCGCTGTCGGGGCGAGTGTTTCCGGCAGATCCGAAGATCGCGCCCTGCTCCCTGGCGCGATGAGGACCGCGCGTGGGACGGTGATCTGACTGAAACGCTCGATGGTTGCTGGTGGAAGGTTGCCGTCCGCCATGACCGCGATAGCTCCGAGCTTTGCGCAAGCTAGCACCGAGAGGTACGTTTCGGGTCCGTTATCCGAAATGACGAGCACGCGGGACCCGCGTTCTACAGACTGCGCGCGAAGAGTCGCGGCATATCTGTCCACTTCTGCCAGGAGTTCTGCGTATCGCATTGCGCTCGTCCCGTCGCACCGGCGGATCGCGATCGCTTCGGGCCGTTGGAGTGCCTGCTCGAAAACACGCTGCAGCACGGTGGCGGGCAAGTGAGACGTGGCCATAAGTGCCTACCTCCAGCGGGTCAGGGGATATTGAGGGCCGCGAGTTCGACCTCGCCGGACGCAGCTCCGCCGTCCTCGTCCCAGAACTCGATGGCGCACGGGATCAAGAGGTAGCGCCAGGCCCGTTCGACAACCCGGAAGTTTTGGCACATCAGGCGTGCGGAGAACTTCTGGGCGTTGATCGGTTTTCTGAATCGCGACGATGCGCTTTTGATCAACATGGCCGGCAGCTGGTTGTCGAAGAAATCCTCGATCGAATAACCCGGAACGGCGGGGATCTGCTTGTTGATGACGGCCGGCGCGAAGGCGCAATAGGCGAGCTGGTTAAAGCAGATCATCATTTCGGCTGCATTGAAGTGTCCCGTGCTTCGAATATAGGCGGACTCGGCAATGCTGAAATTCCCATATGCCATCACGTGGTTGGGCCCGGCGCCGTACTGCGCGTCCAGCAGGTAGCGGCACCCTTTGTGCGAATAGGGTTCCAGGACTTCACTGAGGAGTTCCTCTGACACGGGAACCGTGGCCAGCAGGTCCGCTTGGTCCGGCGCGGTCGGGGCCGGCGCGGCCGGGCTCAATTCGGTGCTCATACCGCGTACCCCGGTGTCTTGAGACCGTCAAGCATGGTGAGCCGGTGGGTCGTCAGGGTGCCGTCGGCTGTGCCGTGCTTAGCCCGGTGAATGAGAACCCGGTTGTCCCACAAGACGATGTCGCCGACTTCGTAGTGTTGGGTATGTATGAATGGCGATTTGTACTCGGGATCAAGCTGCCCCGTCGCGTTCATGAGTTCCTGCAGAATTGCCGGATCAAGCACATTCCCGTCCTTGTCCTCGATCTTGTTGGTGGCCAGAGCACAGATGTAGAGAATCTCCTGGCCCGTCTTGGGGTGCCTGATGATCGTGGGCCACTGTCGTGGCGGCGTGGTGCGGGTGATCTCGTCCCAAATGTCTCCGATGGGCTTGTGAACGTCGCTCGGGCGGATCTTGATATAGCGCCGAGGGTCGTGGGTGCTGACTGTTCCGCGGACGGGATCCTGCTTGGCGGCGGGAAGCGATTCCCACACCCTGTTGAGATCGATGAAGTACGTACCGCGGTCGGCCCCGGGCACGGCGAGAGGTACCACCATAGAGAACGCGATGGGTTCCGGCATAAAACCGTAATCGATATGCCAGAAAGCGCCGGTCCGTGGAACTCCCTGACCTTCCACAGTGGAAGAAACAAAGATCTCCGGATGCTGCTTGTGGTGATACATGGGCTCGTAATAGGGCACGATTGTGCCGAGGGTTTTGCCCAGTTGGATGAATTGCTCCGGTGACGGATGGACGTCTTTCAGAACGACGAGTTTATGCTCGTAAACGAGATCGCGAATCTCGTCGGTCGAAACATTGTCCAGGTCACTGGGATCAAGCCCGGTGATCTGCGCACCGAGGCCCTCGCCCTTCACGTTAAGCGTCATAGGATCTCCTGCTTCTATACCTGTTTGGGCCAACTCACAGACTGTTCATTTACTGCCGGTACCGGGATAAGGCGCACAAAATAGCGTCGGACATCCTTAGCCGAGGCGATCCACTGATATCTCCGTGGCGAGATCCCCCCGGCGCTTAATACCTCCTTTGTGAGCCCCCCGGCACTTCGGCTTCTGTGAGTTCAGCTACAGAAGCAGTACAAAAAATTGGATGTGGAATGTTCGCCTAATGGTGTCCTGATGTTTTGTCGACCTCGTTTGTCCAGGTCGAGGGGAGTAGAGGAACGACTGCCGTGCTGCTGTCGGTTGACAGTTGGACCATTCCGGCCGGAACCTCGGTGTCGGCGGTGGGCACGACGCCGGAGGAGCCGAAGCGGTCGGCGCCCGAGCCGCTTGCCGTATGTGCGATGGGTTCCGGTGGCGCGGACCCATTGGTCGCGGGGCCAAGGGTGTCGGTGGCCTGAAGAAATTCGTCGCGGTATCCGCGCAGCCCGCCTTTGGCCTTGCTTCGCCTCCGGTGTGGGGCCTGAGCGGGGGCGCCTCTCTTGGCCAGTGCGGCGGCAGCGACGCTGGCGGCCACGGCATCGGTCATCTTGGAGCCGGCTCGGGGACCGAAGCTGACCCCGGGTGGGGCGAGGCCGGGTACCGCCCAGTCGAGGGCTGGTGTCGGTGCGGCGTTGGCCGGAGCTGAGGTGGGCGCGCTAGTTGTCGAAGCCGGGCTGCCGGTTTGAGCGCTGCCGGTGGGCACGGTTGGCGGGGTCGCCGCGACTGCGGCAACCACGCTCGATGCGGCGTCGTGATGGGCGGGGCTCGACGGTGCCGGCTCGGGAAACGGCTCGTCGAACAGATCGTCGTCCAAGAACAGGAAGATCAATGCGCTCAATGCGCTCAACGCGGGAGCGAAAAAGGGGAGAAGTAGGAGAGCATAGGAGGCGTAGTAGGGATACCAAAGAATGTCAAAAAGCAGCAGTGCGATGAATGCCAAAATGATCGCGGTGCCGGGGTGAAATCCGAGGCGCTCGAAAAACTGGCGGAAATATTTCAGCGGATCGGCAAAGAAATTCAGAATATCCCGAATGAACTGACCAATTGCATCCCATATGTTTCCGGCGGTGGATTGTTCGCTTTGGGCCTGGGCGCCGAACGCCAGGATGGACGGCGCTGGTTGCGGAGTCGGTATCGCTGAACTCACCGCTTCGGTGATGGCCTGATAGGCGGCCATCGTGTCGGCGGCTTGAATCCACATACGGGCGTAGTCGGCTTCATTGAGTGCGATGGGGATTGTGTTGATCCCGAAGAAATTCGTGGCGATCAGCGCGCCATGAGTCGCGTGATTGGCGGCCAGTTCCGCGAGCGTGGGCATCGCGGCCAGGGCGCTGGCGAAAGCGGCGGCCGCCGCCTCGTGCTGTGCGGCGGTGATCGCACTGTCGATTGAGGCCTGCTCGAGCCAGGCCAGGTAGGGGGCGTGTGCATGCACGTAATCTGCCGCGGTGTTCCCCTGCCAGGCGCTGGCATATGCCTCGGTCAGCAGCTGGGCCAGCTCGACCGCGGTCTGACCATACTGTTTGCTGAGCTCCTGCCACTGGGTGGCGGCAGCCAGCATTGATCCCGGACCTGGCCCGGTGCTCAACAGGGTTGAGTGCACTTCGGGAGGCACGGCCATCCATATCGGGGCCGTCAAGTGTCACCTCCTAAGTGCGGGCATCGAGCGCGTTGTTCCACGGATCCACACCGCTTCGCTGATGGCGATGCGAGCTGGGTGGATCTGCATTGGCAGCGATATAGTCGGGCCGCACAGGCAAAAAGTTCCCCCGCCGCCAAAAAAATCGTTATGTCGCGCTAGCAAACGGAGCTGATTGCTGTGGCAAACGATGGAAGTCGTGCCCGGGACGGCCGGTCGCAGTACAGTCGGTCCATGCCAGTCATCGATGCTCGCCATCTCAGCGGGATCTCCGAAACGGCCCTTCTCACCCTGCATCACCGGGCGACCGAGGCGGCACAGGCCGGTGGCATTCTTGACGACCCCATGGCCATCACGCTGCGTGACAGCATCGACTATGACTACGATCACTTCGGCCGTACGCACCAGCTAACCGCACTGCGAGCCTTGGTGTTCGACAACGCTTCTCGCGAGTATCTGGAAGCGCACCCACATGCGACCGTCGTCTCCCTCGCAGAGGGTTTACAGACCAGCTTCTGGCGCCTCGACAATGGCGAGTTGACCTGGCTTTCAGTCGACCTCGAGCCAATCGTGCACCTGCGCGAGCAGCTGCTGCCGACATCGAATCGGCTTCACTATTGCGCGCAGTCTGCGCTCGACTACTCCTGGATGGAGCTAGTCGACGACTCCCACGGAGTGCTGATAACCGCGGAAGGGCTGCTCCAGTACCTCGGGCGCGACGTGGTGTTCGACTTGATCGAGGGTTGCGCCAAGCGGTTTCCGAACGGGCGGCTGGTATTCGACAGCGTCCCGTGGTTCTTGAGTGTGTATTCGAGGCGGGTCGGTTTCAAGCTTAGTAAGGAATACACCGCGCCCCCGATGCCCTTCTGGTTCACTGCCAACGAGTACGACGGGCTGCGCGCGATCCCCGGGATCCGTGCGGTGCACGAGTTGCGGTATCCGCCGGGGCGCGGCAGGTTGCTGAGTTGGGCTGTTCCGCTTGTGTACGGCTCGCCCTGGTTCGTCCATCTCAGGCCGGCTGTCACGATCGTCGAATTCGGTTGATTCACAAGCGTTCAGCGTCGCCGACCAGGTTCGCGCCTTCCGACGCGGGCCCGAGGTGGGCGGAAGTTGATCCGGTTACCCGGCGTGCGGGCGCTCTTTTTGCTCGCGGTTGTAGCACTATAGAGAAGTGAATTGCGACGTGGCCCGCGAAGCGCTGTCGGCCCGCCTCGACGGCGAGCGCGAGCCTGTGCCGTCGGCGCGTGTCGATGAGCATCTCGAGGTGTGCGTCGCGTGCCGCGCCTGGCTTCATCAGACGGAGACTCAAGCGGACGGGTTGCGTCGTCTGGTCAAGTCCCGATCGGCTATCACTCCCGCCGTTCCCGTCGAGGTCGGACATGTGCTGCCACGTTGGCGTCGACGCATGGGCTGGCAACAGTGGGCCCTTCTCGGTGTCGGCGTGGTGCAGCTCGTGTTGGCAATTCTTCAGGAAGTCGGCCTCACGCAGGCTCACGCAACGGGACTGAACGAATCGATAGCGTGGTCGGTCGCACTCGGTGTGGCCATGGTGGGGGCGGCCGTGTGTCCGCGTGGAGCTGTCGGCGTTGCGGGTGCGCTGACGGTGTTCGTGGCCGTCTTAGCGGTATTGGTCGCCGTAGATGAGGTGTCGGCTGCGGCGATGCGGATGGTGACTCAATTGCCGGTGATGATCGGTGCAGCCCTCGCTATCTTGGTGTGGCGCAACAACTCCGCTGCCCAGTCGATCTCGGATTCGATCGCGCCCGAACCCGATATTGTGCTGCCCCAGAATGCATCTCGTGGCCGACGGCGCGGCCATTTGTGGCCCACTGATGACTCGGCGGCGTAGTCGGCCGCTACAACATTGTTCCGAATGTGATCGCCATACCCACGGCCATCATCGCCTGGCGTAACGCATCGAGGATGTCATTCCGTGGCTGGGACAACCCATGTTTGTGGGGGACGCGGGATCGGTATAGCCACCACAGGGTGGCGATCGCGAAACCTATTGTCCAGAACCAGTTGACCGCCTCGATCCACCCGGGGTAACCATTGCTCGACGACGACATGTCCATGTCCGGCATGTCCATGTCGGGCATGCTCGTGTGCGGCGACGTCATGTGGTGTGTGCCTTGGGCAGCGCCGGCCTGACCGGCCAGCCAACCGCCATTCATCACGGCGTACATCCATGACATCGCAAACATTTTCAATGCGTGGTAGCCGTTGACAACTCGGTGGTCGGCGTCGGAAACCCCAACGGCCAGGAACCAGAAGCCGGCAAGAAGAAAGAACACCAGGGGGCCAGCGGTGGGAAGTGTTGCGCCCCAAGGCCAAACCATAACCAGCATTGCGATCGACATGATCAGCTGCAGCACGACGCCGGCAACCTGGATCCAGGAGCGGCGGCCGGTCGTGATCGCATGGACGCACTCGGCGGCGCTCAGAACGAACAGCACGGTGGCGATCCAGCGCAGGAAGATGTCCTGGATCATTGCGACACCTGCTCGAAGACGTCGTCGTCCCGGTCGGCGCCTTCGGGATCGAAGGGCTCTGCGAATGAGCTTCTCACGAAATTGGGCTGCTTTCGGCCGGGACAGGGGTTTGTGTGCAATGGTCGGCACTGATCGGCAAAAAGTTCCAGTTGTCGGTCACCTACGACGTCGGGTCGTAGAGTGATAGACAACGCATAGTCTTTGGAAAGGTCCCGGCGACGGTGCAGTCGGATCGGATGCGTCTGTCGCTGTCGGCAGACCGAAATGTGCCGCTTCTGGCGTTGGTCGCCGGATCTGTCACGGCATTGCTCGGCCTGGTCGGCTATGCGCTTGTTTCGGGCACGCGCGTGTACAGCGCCAGTGGCGAGCAGTATCCGGGCGCCGTGACTGCGGTGGCCGAGCCGGTCGGCTACTTCATCGCGACGTTGGCCGGTTGCATCTGCCTCGGAGGCCTGCTGTACGTCATCGTCGTTGCATGGCCCGACGCTGACGGCGTGATCGACGAGGGCGCATTCCGCATACATCTGGTGATTGAGTACGTGTCGGTGGTGTGGGCGGTCTCCGCGATCGCGATGGTGGTGATTCAGGCTGCCAGTACCGCGGGCGCGTCGGTAACCCAACTAGTCGGCAGCGCGGCCATGATCGATGCCATCGAGGTATCCGAGATGTCGCGCGCCTGGGTTGCCGTCGCTCTCGGTGCCGTTGTCGTGGCGGTCTGCGTGCGTCTGTCCGTGCGGTGGGTGAACCACGTCGTACTGCTGCCGCCCGCGCTGATCGGGGTAGTTGCCTTGCCGGTCAGCGGCAATGCCGGGCAGGGGCCCGATCATGACTACGCGACAAGTGCCGCGATCGTGTTCGCGGTGGCGGTCGCGGCGCTGACGGGTGCCAAGGTGGCCGCGGCGATAGCCCCACCGGCCGCAAGTCTGGCGCGCCGGGTGCTCGCGTTTGAAACAGTCTGTGGAGCAGTCGCTCTCGGCTATGGCGCCTCGTTGCTCTGGATATTGACCGGGCCGGGGGAGTTGACTGGTACCGGATTTGGCCGTGCGGGCGCGGCGGCTGTGCTTGTGCTCGGTGTTGTGTGGCTCGTCGACGCCGCGTCGCTGGCGTCGGCACAGCGTCGCGCGATACCGGAGTCTGGGACCCGCGACGTGTTGGCTGCGTTGGCGATGATCGCGGTCGTCGCGTTGATCGCGTCGATGGCGACGCGGACTGCGCCGCGGCTACTAAGCCATCGGTTCACCACCTGGGACGTCTTCCTGGGCTACGCGTTACCGGATCCACCGAGCGTGCTGACGATGCTGACCGTATGGCGGTTCGACGGGTTCGTCGCCGCCGGCGCACTGGTGTTGGCCCTGGGCTACGTACTCGGCTATCTGCGGTTGCGCCGGCGTGGCGACAGTTGGCCCGTCGGTCGCCTGGTGGCGTGGGTGGCGGGGTGCCTGATGCTGTTGTTCGTCAGCAGTTCCGGCGTCAAAGCCTATGGGTCGGCCATGTTCAGCGTTCACATGGCCGATCACATGACGACGAACATGTTCATCCCGGTGTTGCTGGTGCTGGGTGGTCCGGTGACCCTGGCGCTGCGTGCGTTGATACCGGCCGGGCACGATCAGCCACCGGGCCCCAGGGAATGGCTGTCGTGGCTGGTTCACTCGAAAGCAACTGCTTTTCTCGCACACCCGGTCACGTCCTTCGTCCTCTTCGTGGGCTCGGTGTACGTCGTATACTTCACTCCACTGTTCAACACCCTGGTGCGTTACCACTGGGGTCACGAGCTGATGACCATGCACTTCCTGTTGGTCGGCTACCTGTTCTTTTGGGGCATCATCGGCATCGACCCGGGTCCGCGAAAACTGCCCTTCCTCGGCCGGCTTGGGCTGCTGTTCGCGGTCATGCCTTTCCACGCGTTCTTCGGCATCGCGACCATGACGATGACATCGGTCATCGGCGGACAGTTCTATCGCTACGTCGGCCTGCCATGGCTACCCAACCTTCAGGGCGATCAGCATCTCGGTGGGGCGATCGCCTGGGGGACCAGTGAATTGCCGGTGGTGTTGGTGGTTGTTGCGCTGGTCGCACAGTGGGCGCGGGAAGATCGCCGGGTCGCGTCCCGTTCGGACCGGCATGCCGATTCCGGCTATGCGGACGACGATCTCGACGCCTACAACGCCATGTTGCGTGAGCTATCGCGCAATCGGCGGACCTAGCGCCAATGGAACTGAGGTGGGGGTTGACCCGACCAACGTGGAAGGGCGTCGGCCCCGCACGCCCGCGGCGAGAGGAGCTGGGTGACCGACCAGCGGTATTTCATCAGCCATGAACACACGTTCCGGTCGATCGAAAGTCGGGTGCTCGATCAGGTTTGGGTTGGGCGGGTCTGGCGGGCCGCTGGCGTCGCGGTGACCGCTGTGTCCACGAGTGCGGCGCTGGCTTGGTGGCATGACGCGCATGTGAAGTCGTCGGGCGCCGCGGACGGTGTGGCTACGGTCCCTGTGGCGCTACTCGTAGCCGCTTCCGTCTTGTCGGCGCTCGCGCTCTGGCTGCGACGCTACCGTTGGTGTTGCGCCGCGGCTTACTGCTGCGGCCTGGGTGCCGTGATCGGAATCGGCGCATTTTGGTGGGTGCGGACCGGCCCCACGCGGATCGGGATCTCCTGGTTGGTGCTCGCCGATCTAGCCGTTGTGACGCTGACGGTGGGATGGCTGGCGGTGATCGTCACCCCGCTCGAGCGTTCCCAGCCGGACATGCGCCGGCATTTTGCCCGACGTGGCAATAAAAGATCCGTGTGCCAACCTGATTGAGCGTCCGCTTCCGATCTCGGACGACTTAGGCGGGTACTTTTTCCATCGGCTTGTCGCAGCACACTTCAGTGTGGTTGCTTTCGTCGCAGCAGGGACAGCTCTTCTCGTAGACGATTGTGGACCCACACTCGCTGCATGCGTAGCGATCTCCGGCCTCGCGTCCCATGGTCGTTTCCTCCTTGTCGCTCGCCCGCGCGAGCGATGTCGCGCTTTTGGCGGCTGGACTCTATTTTGCACCCCGACGGGTTCTGTGGGCCGTCCGACCAACGCTGTCTGCGGTCAAACGGCTTCGGCGTGATCCGCAACGGGGGAGCGGCGACTGGAACCGCCCGGTGCCGCACCAAAGTTCCTCAACCGCAAGCTGTTTGATACGACGAAGAACGACGAGAACGCCATCGCCGCACCCGCCACGAGAGGATTGAGCAAACCGGCTGCCGCGATCGGGATTGCCGCAATGTTGTAACCGAATGCCCAAACCATGTTGAGCCTGATCGTGCGCATGGTGGCACTGGCCAGACCAAGCGCCAGGGGCACGACATTGAGGTTGTCTCGGACCAAAATGATGTCGGCGGCACCGATTGCCACGTCGGTGCCACGTCCAATGGCCATACCCAGATCGGCGCACACGAGTGCGGGCCCGTCGTTGATGCCGTCACCGACCATGGCCACCACCTGGCCGCGGTCTCGCAGCTGCTCGATGATGTCGACCTTGCCTTCCGGCAGGACGTCGGCGATTACCTCGTCGATACCGACGCGGGCGCCCACCGCCGCGGCGGACGCTGAGTTGTCTCCGGTCAGCAACACGGTGCGAAAGCCGGCGTGGTGCAGGGCTGCGACGGCGCTCTCCGCCGAGTCCTTCACGGCGTCAGCGACTGCGATCAGCCCGCATGGTTGACCATCGGCTTCTACGAATACTGCTGTCTCACCGCGTGATTCGGCATCACGACGAGCTGCGACCAACGTCGTCGGGCTGTCCGCCGACGCAATCCACGACGGCTTACCAACCCGTACCGCGCGACCGGCCACAGTGCCGCTGACTCCGAGGCCGGGCTTTGCGTGAAAGTCGGCTACGGGTTCCGTTTGGGAGGTTGCCGCGGTGATCGCGATCGCGACTGCGTGCTCCGAGGCCGCCTCGACCGACGCCGCAAGCCTCAGTACCTCGTCGGTCTCCCAGCCCGGAGCCGCCACGACCGCGCTAATGGTCAACCGTCCAGTCGTCAGGGTGCCGGTCTTGTCGAACACGATGGTGTCCACGGCGCGGGTGGCCTCCAGCGAGCTGTGGCCTTTGAGGAATATTCCGAGCTGAGCGCCGCGGCCGGACGCCACCATCATGGCCGTCGGGGTCGCCAATCCAAGCGCGCAGGGGCAGGCGATGACCAGCACAGCAAGAGCGGCGGAGAAGGCGCGGATCTGTCCCTCGCCCGCCACCAGCCATCCGACGGCGGTCAGCGCCGCGATGGCGAACACACACGGAACGAACACCGAGGCGATTCGGTCGGCCAGTCGCTGCGCGTTGGCTTTCTGCACCTGAGCTTGTTCGACCAGACGAACCATGCCGGCGAACTGCGTGTCCTCACCGACGGCCGCGGCCTCCACGATCAGCCTGCCGTCGAGCACCACCGTGCCCCCGATGACGCTCGCGCCTGGAGTAGCCCGGAGGGGTTTGGCCTCGCCGGTCATTGCGCTCATGTCGACAGCTGCCGAGCCCTCGATGACGAGTCCGTCTGCGGCGATCGTCTGTCCCGGACGGACTACGAACCGGTGCTGCTCCTTGAGTTCTTCGGCGGGAATGACCATCTCGGACCCATCGGGTTGCAGGACTGCGACATCCTTAGCGCTCAGTGCCGCCAGAGCCCGCAGCGCGCTGCCCGCCTTCGACTTGGCGCGCGCTTCGAAATACCGTCCAGCGAGCACGAACACCGTGACACCCGCGGCGACCTCGAAGTAGATGGCGTCGCTTCCCAGCAGGGCTTGCCAAATGCCCTTTCGGTCGGACGAATCGTGCTGACCGAACACGGTGAACAGCGACCAGGTGGTGGCGGCGGTGATCCCGACCGAGATTAGCGTTTCCATGGACGCTCCGTGGTGCATCGCATTGCGGATCGCGACTCGGTGGAACGGCCACGCCGCCCACGTCACGACCGGGATCGCCAATGCAGTAAGCACCCATGCCCAGGCAGCGAAGCGGGTGCTGGGCACGACCGCGAACATCACCGATAGATCGGCCAACGGCACGAAGAGCACTGCGGCGACCGCCAAGCGGACCAACAGGTAGCGCGCGTGATCGGCGTCGGGATCGGCATCGGTGAGGCCTCGCTTTTGAACCGGCTCGGCTTGAAACCCGGCGCGCTCGATCGCCTCGCACAGCCCATCGGCCGTGGCATCCGCACCGGCATCGATGGTGGCTACGCGGGTGGCGAAATTTACCGACGCCCGCACGCCCTCCAGCTTGTTGAGCACCGATTCGATTCGCCGGGCGCAAGCCCCGCAGGACATTCCGGTGATCTCGAGTTCCATCCGCTGCATGGGAGCCGAGTGCTCGTCAGTTGCCTCGATCGTCGCCGACATTGTGGCGCTTTACCTCCTGTAAGCCCCCCGTGGCATCGACATATAGTCGTTGAGCCTCAGCAAGGAGTTCCCGACGTGTTCAAAGTCTGGCAGCGGGTTGCTCCGTTCAGCATGATATCCAGCTTTGCGCCAGCCGCTCGTCTAGCCATGATTCGCGGATGAGATTGGCGCGTACTCGGACTCGCGGCTCGGACGCGAGTTCTTTAGAGCGGACAACTGCGTGCCCATCACAGCACGTCGAGTGCCGGCGATCCTATGGCTGCTGATGCCTGCGAAACTCTTGCCTCCATCGGGGTCAGCTAGGCGTGCGTTCAAACCTTGTCAGTACGCAAATCGGGAGTAGCTGGGTTGTCGCGGGGGCTCGACGGGGAGCCGCGACGTCGCCGTTTATGGTGCCTCGTCACGGAATCGGCCTGCTCCTGGCAGCGTGGTGCCGTGGTGTGAGCTGCCGCAGCCAGACACGTCGGGCTACCGCAGAGGGAGGTCTTAAGGTCTTTCTTGCCCCGCCTCAGCTCGTCCTCTATTCGTCGTTTATGGCCGAAAAGGTATGGGAATCAACGGCAACGATGAGTATCTAATGGTCAACGTAATCGCTTGGTAGACAGGAGAATACAGGATTTGTTGGCATGTAACGCGGACGGCGGCGCGCTAATCCGTTGTCGCGGGTTCGAGCCCCGCCCGCCCCACCCGATATCTGTCCGGCTCGTTCTCACCGATGTGCTCCCACTACTAAGTGGTGGGCAAACTGTTAACCTGCTCGATGCACGGTCCCGGGAGGACGATGAGCACGGACACCGCCGTACGTACCGCCGTGGTCTTCGTGCACGGTCTGCGCGAGCGCCGGCCCATGGACACCTTCGACGACTTCGCCAAGACGGTATTGCCCCCGTGCAGTGAAGGTTGGGAGTACTACTCCCAGCCCATCGAGATCACGGACTCCTACGAGGCGCGCCGCTACATTGCGCCGTCGATCGGAGTCGAACTCTTCGAGTACGACTGGTCGTTTCTGATGACGAGTGCCCGGTATGCGGGATGCATGGCCGCGCTCGCACGGGTCTTCCTCCGCCGACCTCGACACGTGGCCGACCAGTTGTTCGGCATCTGGCGCTTGGCGTGGCTGGCTGTGCTTGTCCCTCTCACCGTGCTGGTGGGACTGTTTGTGGTGGGTGGCTACTTCCTGCACACCGGGGTGGCCGGATGGATCATCGGGCTTGCCACCAGCGTGGTGGTTGTGACCATCGGGCTGGCCTTGCTTCGCGTCGCGCCGCGCGCGTTGACCCGCAGCTTTCTCACGACCGGCTTCGTCAACGTCGCCCGTTACTTTGACCCCTTGCCGGAGTCCCATGCGGCCCGGCGGGCGATCCGGGGTGGGCTCGTCGACCTGTTGTACACACTGCACCAAGGCCGTTACGCGCGCATCGTCGTGGTGGGACACGGCATCGGCGGCTATATCGCCTATGACGCGCTGACGACGTTGTGGGATGAAATGCACGAACTCCGCGCAGCGCCGGCCGAGAGTTCCGGTGGCCTCGAGTCGTTGGATGGCGTCGAGTCAGCCGCCGACCGGCTGGCTTCCGATGCGGACTCGCAGGGTGCACTCGATGACTTCCAGGCAATGCAGTTCGGCCTGTGGCAGGACGTTCGAGCACTCGGAAACCCCTGGCGAATAACAGATTTCGTTACGGTTGGTACATCGATGGCGCTGGCCGACCTGTTCGTAGCCCGACCGCCGATTCTCAGCGGTCTCAGCCTCTCCGACGGTCGGCGGCGCGAGTTGTTCGACACGCTGACCCGCAGGGGTGTGGTGGTCCGTTGCCCACCTCGGTCGGAGGCGTTACCTGTCGACGCTGTCCGAGACGGGCCAGCGAGCTATGGTGCGCCCGGTGTGTTGGGAGCGCAGTCCCCGTTCGCCGTGACCCGCTGGACCAACATCTGGTTTCCGGTCCGTCGAGGCAGCGTCCGCGGTGACTGGTTCGGCGGTGTGCTTCGCCCGTTGTTCGGGCCGGGAATCCGCGAGATCGCGGTTAGTGGTAACAGGCCCGAACGGCTACGCCCAGGGACGGCGCACACCCAGTACTTCAAGCACCCCGATCGCGACGCCGAGGGCGACGTGGCATTCCATCTCCGCGAAGTTCTTGGCTTCGAAGATCATTCGGGCCTCGACGCCTCGATGACTGCACCTGAACCCGATCCCGCGACGGTCGGTCGGATCGTGTATCGGTCGTGGCAGCGCAGTATGTGACTATCCACGGCGGCTGGGCACGTCGGCGAAAGCACGTTCACCGGGCCGACGCGGCGCGGTTCAGCTCTAAGGTGCGGGCCTACGACGCAAGACGTTATCCGTGCCGCGTGATGCCTGACAGTGCTTCGGCTGATGGTTGACAGTTAATTCGGTTGATCCTTGACACTCCCGAGATGAGGAGTCGACCGGAGCCGTGCAGTTCCGCTGCGCGGTTGAGCAGCAAACATCGTGCTTGCGCTGGGCCAGCACGGGTACTCGGGTAAGCACAATGACGGGAACGCCCAACCAGTCCACGGATGAACTCGACTCTTGCGTGCGTGTTTACGGGACGCGGGTCCACAATCTGCGGGGCGTCGACGTCGTGGCGCCCCGCGACGCGCTGGTCGCCTTCACCGGAATCTCTGGATCGGGTAAATCGTCGTTGGCCTTCGGGACCATCTACGCCGAGGCCCAGCGCCGCTACTTCGAGTCCGTCGCCCCATACGCTCGACGCCTGCTACTGCCAGCCGGCGCGCCGAAGGTCGATGACATCACCGGACTACCGCCTGCCGTTGCATTGCAGCAGCGCCGGGGTTCGGCGACGTCGCGGTCGACGGTCGGCACCGTCACAACGCTGTCGAATCTGCTGAGGATGTTGTTCTCCCGCGCCGGAACTTACCCGCCGGGGACCACGGAACGACTGGACTCCGACGCGTTCTCGCCGAACACCGCGGTCGGGGCGTGCCCAGAATGTCACGGGCTAGGACGGATCCACCGGGTGACCGAAGAGACGCTGGTACCGGACCCGTCGCTAACCATCCGTGAAGGCGCCGTTGCCGCTTGGCCAGGTGCCTGGCAGGGCCAAAATCTCCGTGACATCCTGGTCACGCTGGGTTACGACATCGACAAGCCGTGGCGGAAACTTCCTAAGCGGCAACGCAATTGGATTCTGTTCACCGACGAGCAGCCAACAGTGGAAATCGATCCGGGCCAGTATCCCGTGCAGGCCGACTACTACTACAACGGCACCTTCTCCAGCGCCGAACGCCACGTCCGCCACACGTTGGCCAACTCCCAGAGCGCGATGATGCGTCGCCGCGTATTGCAGTTCGTCGACAGCGTCGACTGTCCATTATGTGGCGGTTCCGGACTTCGGCCGGAGGCGTTGCACGTGACTTTCGCCGGGCGCACTATCGCCGACTACGTGGCGATTCCATTGACCGATCTCGCTGATGTGTTGCGCCCGACGGCTTCTCGGACCGATGCTGCCGCTGCATACGAGTCAACAAACTCCGGTGAGCTGACGGAAGTAGCGACCATGATCGCCGCGGATCTGGTCGCACGCCTACAGGTACTCATCGATCTCGGCCTCGGCTATCTCGCGCTCGGTCGGCGCACTCCGACGGTGTCACCGGGCGAACTGCAGCGGTTGCGGCTGGCCACTCAGCTGCGCGCCGGCCTGTTCGGTGTGCTCTATGTGCTCGACGAACCGTCGGCTGGACTGCACCCTGCAGATGCCGAACCGCTCCTCGACGTGCTCGATCGCCTGCGGCGCGCGGGCAATTCGCTCTTCATCGTCGAGCACGACATGGACGTGGTAAGGCGTGCGGATTGGATCGTCGACGTGGGTCCCGGAGCTGGGGAGCGCGGCGGGGATGTGCTCTACAGCGGGCCGGTGCCGGGTCTCGCCGACATCGAGGAATCGGTCACTCGAAAGTACCTATTCGAGGAGGCAAGGCCGCCGTCTCGTCAACCGCGCACGCCGTCCGGGTGGCTGCGACTGCGCGGGATCTGCTTCCACAATCTCAAAGATCTCGACGTAGACCTGCCACTTGGTGTGTACAGCGCGGTCACCGGAGTGTCCGGCTCGGGCAAGTCGACGCTCGTCGTCAAGGTCCTTGGCGACGTCGTGAACAGCCACCTCGGCAACGGACGTGCAGCCGAACCGGCCGCAAACGATGACGACGAAACCGACACCGAGATCGTCGATCTCGATCGTGACGCGAGCGTCGGCGTGACGGCAGAAGGTGTCGAGCAGATCAATCGGCTGGTATCTGTCGACCAGCGTCCGATCGGGCGCACGCCGCGCTCGACATTGGCGACCTACACTGGCTTGTTCGACGCCGTGCGCCACGAATTCGCCGCGACTCCGAAGGCACGCCGCCGCGGTTGGACGGCGGGCAGGTTTTCCTTCAACGTGCCCGAAGGCCGCTGCCCCACCTGTCAGGGGGAGGGGTTCGTCTCGGTCGAATTGCTTTTTCTGCCAGGCACATACGCCACCTGCCCGGCGTGTCAAGGAGCGCGTTACTCCGACGAGACACTCGAAGTGCGATACCGCGATCGGACGATCGCCGACGTGCTCGCGATGACCGTCGACGAGGCCTCGGACTTTCTTGCCGACGTGACGAAGGCGGCGCGCAGCCTGACGACGTTGCGAGAGGTCGGATTGGGATATCTCCGACTCGGGCAGCCCGCGACCGAGCTGTCCGGTGGCGAGGCGCAGCGGATCAAGCTCGCCTCCGAACTGCAGAGACCGCGGCGAGGGCACACCCTCTACGTCCTCGACGAGCCGACCACCGGGCTTCACCCCGCCGACGTGGATCTGCTCGACCGACAACTGCACCGCCTCGTCGACGCGGATAACACCGTGGTGGTGGCTGAACACGACATGCGGATGGTCGCGGGTGCGGACTGGGTGACCGACCTGGGGCCAGGAGCCGGCGGCGACGGCGGTCGCGTCGTTGCGGCTGGTCCGCCTACGGACGTGGCTCGCGCCAAGAACAGCCGCACGGCCCCATACCTGGCAAAGCGGTTGGCGTCATCTGCTATTCCATGACCATCTTGGATTTCACGCCCGGACGAATAGGGCGATGGCCGTCACGAGACCTCGGCGTCGGCTCGTTCCTCTCGCAGTCGATCCTTGGTCCGCAGCAGTCGCAGCAGAGTCACAAAGAGCAACCCGCCCAACACATTTCCCGCCACGGTATAGCCGAACCAGGTCAGCCAGTCGAAATAGCCGAACGGGGCGCGACCGGTGATCAATGCGCCGAAGATCAATAGGGAGTCCAGGATTGAATGAAACAACTGCAGACCGGCGAGCAGGAAAGCAACAGCAACGGCCGCGGCGATCTTTCCCGTCATCGAGTCCGTGCCGTGCTGCATGCGGGTCATCAATGTGATCGCCATACCACCGAGCACGGCCAGCGACATTGTTTGGGCCGACATCGGGGCGGTGGCGAAGTGGGTCGCCGATTCAACGGTCTGAGCGCGCAGCTGAGGAAATCCGACCACGATCAGACACATAACTACCCAGCCGCCAACGAGATTCGCGAACAGGGTGCCTCCCCACAGCTTGAATAGCTGAACGAAGCTGGCGCGCTTGGCCGCCACGGTCGCGACCGGCACCAGAAAACCCTCGGTAAACAACTCACTGTGGCCCAACAGCAGGGCCAAGAAGCCAATCGAAAATGCCAAGCCAGCAAGCAGCGGCTGGTGGGTGGCATCTAGGACCGCCAGGTAGGCAAGCACGCCCAGCGCGACCTCGGTGCCGCCGAAGAAGCCGGTGACCAAAAGGCCGCGCCAGGTTCGGTGCAGGCGCTGCGCTCCCTCGCTCAGCATCCTGGTGAAAGCATCTTCGAGCTTGTCTTCAATCGGGCTGTCGTACGAGCCGAGTTGGCGTTGCGTTTCCTCGCTCATTGTCGTCCTCCTATTCGCCGAGATGCAGCAATACCCGCTCAGCAAGGGGAGCGGCCCGCGCGCGCCTGTGAGCCGCCCCACCCGCGAGTGCAGAAGGCCCACATGGCAGCGTCCGTCAACGAAAAGTCGAAACGCTGAAAGCGCAGACCTGCTGCGGGTGCACGGCCTCGCTCTAGTCAACTTGCGCGGAAAGGCCGGAAGATAAGTACGGAGTTCGCGGATCGCTCTCGGTTGACAACATGAGGCCCGGGCCACCGCGGTGTAGGTTAGAGTGGCTAAGGTTATCTCTGAGCTATTTAGTTGAGTAGCCTTCGCCCCTGGTTAGGAAAGCGCCCATGACGACCACCAAGCCATGGACAGAGTCGCGAGATCCTGAGGTTCCCCCACGCAAAGAGGAAAAACCCCGTCCGCAGCGCGACGGCCAGAAGAAGGGCCTGTTCAGCCGGTTCTGGCTCATCCTCACCATCGCAGCCGTCGTCGCACTATCGGGTTTCATGGTCTACCGACTGCACGGAATCTTCGGCGTCCACAGCGGTTCGTTCGGCGGCGGCACGTCGGGCGAGGTCCTCGACCAGTTCAACGCCAAGACCATCACGCTCGAGGTCTGGGGCTCGCCGGGCAGCACGGCGACCATCAACTACCTCGATGAGAACTCCCATCCGCAGCAGGCCCTCAACGTCCCCTTGCCCTGGAGCACAGTGTTGAAGTCAACGAAGCCCGGCATCCCGGCAAACCTGGTAGCGCAAGGAGACGGGAGTTGGATCGCCTGCCATTTCGTCGTGGACAACCACGACGGGCGCGGGGCGGTGATCAAGGGTGCTAATCAATCGCCCGCCAACGAAAACGTCAATGCCATGGTCTACTGCCTGGACAAGTCCGCATGAGCGAGACCACCGAGCCTGTGCCGCGCGTCGATCAGCCGCTGATCCCGCCGTTCCTGCCGCGGATGATCCATCGGCTTGCGCTGCCGATCGTCCTGGTGTGGTTGGGCATCGTCTTCGTCACCAACACCATTTCCCCGCAGCTCGAGGTCGTCTCCAAGCGCCAATCGGTGTCGCAAAGCCCCCGAGACGCGGTGTCCTTCCAGTCGATGATGCACGTCGGATCGACGTTCAAGGAGTTCGATACCGACAGCTCGGCGATGATCCTGCTGGAGGGCGACAAACCGCTGGGTGCGGAGGCCCACCGCTACTACGACGAGATCGTCAAGCGGCTCGAACAGGACAAGAAACATGTTGAGCACATCCAGGACTTCTGGAGCGATCCGCTAACCGCTGCGGGCTCGCAGAGTCACGATCAAAAGGCCGCATACGTCCAGGTCTACCTCGCCGGCAACATGGGCAGCGCCCAGTCCGGCGAATCCACGGATGCCGTCCGCAAGATCGTCAACTCGGTGCCCGCGCCGCCGGGGATCAAGGCCTATGTCACCGGGGCGGGTCCGCTGTTTGCCGATCAGTCTCACGCGGGTGAGAAAGGTGTCGCGACAGTCACGATGATCACCTTCCTGGTGATCATCGTGATGCTGCTGTGGGTCTATCGGTCGGTGATCACCATGCTGATCATGCTGGTCATGGTCTTCATCGAATTGGCCGCGGCCCGCGGTGTCGTCGCGACGCTGGGCAACTACGGCATCATGGGGCTGTCGACGTTCGCCAATAACATGCTCGTGCTGATGGCGATCGCCGCCGGAACGGACTACGCGATCTTTGTGGTCGGCCGGTACCACGAGGCCCGCGGTCAGGGCGAAGACCGCGTAAAAGCCTTTTACACGATGTTCCACAGCACGGCGCACGTCGTATTGGGTTCGGGGCTGACCATCGCCGGCGCGATGTACTGCCTGAGCTTCTGCCGGTTGCCTTATTTTTCCTCCCTCGGCATACCCTGCGCCGTCGGCATGCTGGTCGCGGTCCTCGCGGCCTTGACTCTGGCACCGGCGATCCTGACCGTGGCAACGTTCTTCAAGCTGCTGGATCCGAAGCGACAGCTGCAGACCCGGGGCTGGCGGCGCATCGGCACGGCCATCGTCCGCTGGCCCGCACCGGTTCTCGCGGTGACCATCGCCGCCGCACTAGTCGGCCTGCTCGCTCTGCCCGGCTACAAGACGGATTACGACACCCGCCACTTCCTGCCGGCAGATACTCCGGCCAATGTCGGTTATGCGGCTGCCGACCGGCACTTCAACCAGGCTCGGCTCAATCCTGAGCTATTGATGATCGAGACCGATCACGACCTGCGTAACCCGGCCGACTTCATCGTCCTGGACAAGGTCGCCAAGGCGATCTTCCACATCCCGGGTATCGGCCGAGTCCAGACCATCACCCGGCCGTTGGGCACGCCGCTTGACCACAGCACCCTCGGTTTTCAGATGGGTGCACAAGCCGCAGGGCGGCTCCAGACCCAGCACTATCAGGAAGAGCAAGCGAGAAACCTGCTGAACCAGGCGGATGAGCTCAAGAAAACGATGGCGACGCTGCATGAGCAAATGCAGGTCACCCAGGATCTAAGCAACACCACTCACGAAACCACCAAGCTCACCAAGCAAACCGTGGAGATCACCGAGAAGTTGCGCGACGACATCGCGAACTTCGACGACTTCCTCCGGCCGATCCGTAGCTACTTCTACTGGGAGAAGCACTGTTACGACATCCCGGCCTGCTGGGCCATCCGGTCGGTCTTCAACGCGCTCGACGGCATCGACCAGGTGGCCGAGAACATCGTGAATCTCAGCGCGAATCTGGACAAGCTGGATCAGATCCAGCCGAAGCTGGTGGCACTGATCCCGCCGCAGATCGAGAGCCAGCAGCACAACCTCGACACCATCATGTCGAACTACGCGATCACCAAGGGTCTTAACGACCAGGCGAAAGCGCAGGCCGACAACGCCACCGCGCAGGGCGATGCCTTCGACAAAGCGAAGAATGACGACACGTTCTACCTTCCGCCGGAGGCGTTCAAGAGCCCGGACTTCGCGCGGGGTCTCAAACAGTTCATATCGCCGGACGGGCACGCTGTCCGATTGATCATCTCGCACGAAGGCGACCCGGCGACTCCCGAAGGCGTCAGCCACATCGAGCCGATCAAGCAAGCCGTGCACGAGGCGATCAAGGGCACGCCCTGGGAGGGTGCCAACGTCTACCTCGGCGGTACCGCCGCGACGTACAAAGACATGCACGACGGCTCCGCCATCGACCTGTTGATCGCCGGAATTGCCGCGGCCACACTGATTTTCGTCATCATGTTGATAATCACCCGAAGCGCCGTTGCGGCCTGCGTGATCGTCGGCACGGTGTTGCTGTCGCTGGGCGCCTCGTTCGGACTCTCCGTGCTGCTATGGCAGTACATCCTGGGGATCAAGTTGCACTGGATGGTGCTGGCGATGGCGGTCATCCTGCTGCTGGCGGTCGGCTCGGACTACAACCTGCTGCTGATATCGCGATTCAAGGAGGAGATTCACGCCGGGCTCAAGACGGGGACCATCCGCGCGATGGCCGGTTCGGGCTCGGTGGTGACCGCCGCCGGTCTGGTGTTCGCCGCGACCATGGCCACGTTCGCCTTCAGCCCGCTGCGGGTGATGGCCCAGGTGGGTACGACGATCGCGCTGGGTCTGCTGTTCGACACCTTGATCGTGCGGTCGTTCATGACACCGTCGCTGGCCACCTTGCTCGGGCGCTGGTTCTGGTGGCCGCAGCACGTGCGTCCACGGCCGGCCAGCACCATGCTGCGACCGTACGGAACGCGTACCTCCGTGCGCGAGCTGATCCTCAACGACGTTGACGAAAATCCACCGGGCGGACTGGTCAAAAAGCGCTAAAGCTTTGGGTCGCGCGGAGCTAGCCCCGACTGGTGCGCCTATGGCCGTAATCTATTGGTAGACAAACAGTTACGGCAGCTATCAGCAACCATCGTGAACGGTGGCGCTGATCCGTTGGTCGCGGGTCGAGCCCCGTCCGCTCCCTAATAGCGGCTTGTATCGGCTGGCCAACTATTTCTAACGCAGGTCGGATGCTGACAGCAGGAAGACGTCACCCTCATTGGGACCTCACTCGCCGCTGGTCGATCTGCCAGGCGCGCTCCTTCGAACGAACGATGCCCAGTGCTCCGGCGGGTAAGCGAACGAGCGCGGAACTTCCGGATCGGCGTTCGTGGCCACAACGAACCCGCACACAGACAACGTTTCGTCGACAACAGGCGCACCCGAGGCGCCCGGGGCAACAAAACCGTCCAGCTCGACAAGACCACCCACTTCTCCAATCTCGGCGATGCGTATCGAGGCGTCTAGAGCCGTGACCCTGCCGGAACTGATGCCGGTTACCGCGCCCGCAGCGACGAGCATCTGCACTGCGGCGCCGAGCTGTAAACGGCCGGTCGCGAGCCTCAGACCTGGCGCGCGCAGGTGACCCGGCGCTTCCAGCACTGTCGGGCCAAAAGGACTGTTTGAGTTGACGGCGATTTCGCGGGTGCTGAACGAATTACCGTTGGAATCAATGAGAATTGCGTTGCCGTCGTCGATGTGCAGATCGCTTGCAGAGCGGTCGCACAGGATCACCCGTGGTTCCTCGAGTAGAAACGCGCTCGCCTTCAGTACGCCGTCGGGGCCCGCGATGCCGAAAGTCGCGGACGTCAAATCGTCGATAGTCTGTGCGCCTGCATCGACTATCACTACTGAACTCAGCTCTAACTTGGCGGCTTCCAAGGGCTTTGTCGGCACTGCTTCGCCTAACGCCTCCGCGAGCGCGGGGAAAAATTCCTCGAACCTGCACTTGGAATCGACTACGGCGCGGAAGTACTCGATCTCCTTATGAATATTTTTCAAATGATCCGGCACCTTCTCATGATGCAAGAACCACACCGAACCGCCGGCTGACTTCACGAGCTCGAGCACTTTCTCGTCACGCAGGCTGTAACCGATCACGAGGAAGTCGCGACCCGCGACTGCCTCTTCGAGAATGTCCCAACTTTCGCTGAGGAACCTGTCCATCTCATCGACGGTCCAAGCCATCAACCGTGAGAACAGATCGCCGTGCAGCTTCACGATCTTCACGCGCGGACTCGGTTCACGTAGCGGAAGTTCCATGCGCTCCGGCCGGATTAGCCCGTTGACGAGAACTATGTAGTCGCGTCGCCAGAGGCGCGCCGCGGACAGCGCATCGTCGAGCAACGGATCCCCGTTCGTCGTCAGCACGAGGTCGAAGTACTTGTTTGCCAACAACGTGGCGAGAGCCTGATAGCCCGCAGTGATGTCGTCCGGAAAGCTCTCGTTCTGCAGAAATTTGGCGAGATAGCGGTAGCGCTCGGATTCGCTCAGCGTATCGATGTACTCGGCGAACTCTTCGAAGTCCTTGCAATTGAAGAATTTGTAGAGCTCAGGCATCGCGCCGACGCCGGCCTGCAGCGACGCGCCCGCGCCAAGGAGCAGTACCGGTGGTTTCTCGGCGAGGCCGCGCCGCTTGTCCAGGTCCATGACTAGGTCGGCAAAAGTTCGATAAACCATGCTCCTACCGAGCTGCTCGATTGCCGGCCTCGACGGCGGTTCGTCGTCGAGGAGGTCAACTTCTTCGATTGCGGAACGCAGGTACCCGATCGCCTTTAACACGCCATCGCGTTGGATATCCGCCGGATCTTCGTTGTCAAAAGTTATCCGGCCATAGCTGATGTCGCGGAACTTCGTGAGTGCGAGGCTGCCTTCGCCGACTGTGTATCGAAGCACTGTCTCCGTCCTCATTCGCCACTCCGCCAAGTCATCCGGGCGACCGTCGTTCGCTGCCTCGATCTGTTGGTTGAGTAATTCGATCTTCCGGTCCTTCGACATGCCTTCTTGGAGCTCGAGTTCGGCGACGGCGGACTTAAGACACATCACCGCCCGCATCACGGCGTCACGCTGTCGCGCCTGTGTTTGGTCGATCGGATCGCCCCAACTTATCCAGCTGAAGCTAATCGATCGGAAGGCTGTGAGCGCAGGGCTTCCTTCGCCGACTGTGCGCCTGAGCAGGGTCTCTGTCCTAAATCGCCACTCCGCGATGTCCTCGGGGTGACCGTCGTTCGCTGCCTCAATCTGCTTATTGAGGAGCTCGATCTTCCGGTCCTTGGTCGGCATGCGGCAAGCTTTGCACACCGCTCACCACAGCCCCATGGATTCGTAAACCTGGTCGGTTAACTCGAAGACAATCCAAGGCATAGCACGAACGCCCAACGGGGCTGTGCGAAAGACGATCAGGCCGCGGTGAGATGCCGTGCCTGCCGTAGGGGTATGGAGATGGCGAGTTCGGTTCCGGGAGATGTCGAGCGGACGTCGAGCTGTCCGCCGGACGCAAGCACTCTCGCGCGCATCGACGTCATTCCGATGTGACCCTCGTCGGCCTTCCGCGCGATCGCAGCCTCCGAGATACCCACTCCGTCATCGGCAACACGCAGCGATGCTAACCCGTCGCAGTGTTGTAATTCGATCCGAATATTTTGCGCCCGTGCATGTTTGATGACATTGTTGGACGCCTCGCGTGCAGCGTTGTACAGCACGTCGTCGGCCTCGGTGCGCAGGCCATCGGGCCAACTGGCCGCGTCGAAATCAACGCTCAGCCCCGCCCGGGAACCAAGACTTGCGGCGAGGGCCGCGAGGGCCGATTTCAATCCCATCCGCACCAGCACGTCCGGATGCAGTTCGCGGACCACGTCGCGCAGTAGCCCCGAACATTCGGCGAGCGCGGATGCCACCCGGTCCGCGGCATCGGCTGAGCCTTCTCGCACGTCCTCGATGTCTTGGCGCGCAACCAAGATGTACTGCAGGGCGCCATCGTGCAGACGTTCTGAAATTGCCTGCCGCTCATGCCTTTCCACTTCCAGCAACTCTTCCAACAGCTGGCGCCGCTGCCGCGCCAAGTCCGCGATCATGTCTACTCTGGACCGCTGGATGAACGACAGGACAACCGATCCGCCGGCCAACGCTGCCAAGACGAAAGAGCTCAGCAGGATCGACGCCCACGGCTCCTGGTTGGCCGACCTAGTGATCCAGCACGTCAGAACGAATACGGACAAAGTCGGAATCGCCACGGCCGCACTGATCTTGGGATCCAGCTGCGCAGCCGCGATCAATGGAATCAGGAAGAAGCCATTCCTCATCACGTCCGATGTCCAGTCCTGCGGGGACGTCACACCGGCGAGTATCGACAGGACAGAAACCATCGTGACGTCGGCGGTCAACATCAGCAGTGGTACCAGCGTCTTGGTGGACGTCGTCGTGGGCGCCCGACGTCGCAGCGTCCACGCAGTCCAGCATCCGAGGACGACCACGTACACCAGCGGGATGGTCACACAGACCCACTCGTAATGGTCCGGCGGCTCCAGCAACAACGTCGCAACGACCAAGACGATCAGCACCGAGCGCAATCCGAACTGCAGCAGAGTGCCTAGCCATAACGTCCGCCCGATGTCCGGTACAACCTGTTGCGCGCGCAGGTCGACCACACGCTGATGATCTCCGGGCATGGGCGGCTCCTGTCGTCTCGCGATGGCGAGATCATAACCGCCGATTACCGGCAAAAATGGAGGCTGCGGCAAACGGATTGGGCGCGCGCGAAGCCGGCCAAGGCGCCAGCTCGGTGTGGCCCGGAAGGCTAGGGCTTCGGGGTAGCGGGCGCGGCAGCACCTCCGCGCATGCAATCCTGAAACTCAGGACTGGCCGGCGCGAAGTCGAAGCCGCAGTTGCACTCATGGGCTTGCTGGGGTTTGGGAAGCGAATCGCAATACGGAGTGCCAGCCGAAGCGGGTGATGCCGTCCACACAACACCAGCGGCCAAGGCCGCCGATGCGGCGCCGATGGTGGCCATCAATACTGACGTCTTCATGCTGGGATTCCTTTTCGTCGAAGACGACGGTACTGCCGCCCCGGGTTTCAGCGGTGACAACATCTGCAGCACCGCGCTAGCCGAATAGTAGGGTCCGCAAGGCCTGCCCGCGATTCGAAACATCTCTCCAGCATCGCCGCGGGCCGCCGAACAACAGCAAAAGCCTTCTCCAAAGCGCGCTATCGTCTGCTGGTGGCCATACCTCCGCCCATAAGCGCAGCGCTTGCGACATTGCTGGCGATAGCCGCGTGCGCGACAGCGCCCACCGGCAACGCCGACCCGACGACCCAGCAGTCGCCGTTCCCGACCGGTAAGTCCGGCACGACCATCCATGTCACGGAGTACAGCGCCGCGACCGCCGACGTCACGCTCAACAACGCGACCTGGGTCTCGTCGGGCTGCGCCAGTGGCGGTGGGGGAGGCTGCAACGTCATCGAGATCACCATCGTCGGCAAGTCCGACGCACCATTCACCTACAGCGAGAGGTCCATCACCGCCGCGTCTACCCCGTGGCGGCAAGACCCATACCGGGATATCCAGGGCGGCTCATCCATGGTCGATTACCAGACGATCGGCAAGACGCCGCCCCTGCGCTCGGGCACCGTCGCCAATGGCCAAACCGCCCACGGATTCATCGCCTACGACAGCAATGTGAAACAAGGCGATTTATATATCGAGTTCAGCGATCCTAACGCTCCGGCGGCGCCGACCCCGTTGGCTGGCTGGAAAGTGCACACCTAGCGCCGGCACCCGCTGACTCTCAATCAGCGGGGATATCGGTGGAAGTGTTGACGCACATACAAATTGGCTCCCACCAACCCGCGCCAGATCACGCTTCAAGAGGCCAATTGTCTCGTTCTTGCTACCCGAGCGTGGAGCACGCGATAGTGTTCCCACGCTCGTTGAGATCGGCGATAGGTGCACACCGGGGAAGCAAAGGGGAGGACAGATGAAGTGTCGTGCGCTTATTGCGGCGGCGGTGATGCTGCTCGCGGCGGCATGCGGGTCGAATTCGACAGGCGGTTCAGGCAGCACCGCGGCCACCTCCGGCAATCTCGCCACCGCGCCCCCGACGTCGGACGTGACCTTGTCGGAGACCGGTTCCAACAATCTCTACCCGCTGATGAGCTCGTGGGCCGGGGTCTTTCACTCGAAATACCCCAACGTCACGATCAATACCGACAGCGCCCTATCCGGTGTCGGCATCGCCCAAGCCGCTGCCGGCGCGGTGAACATCGGCGCCTCAGACGCCTACTTGTCCGATGCCGACATCGCCGCGCACCAGGGCCTGATGAACATCGCGATGGCGGTTTCCTCCGTGCACGTCAACTACAACCTGCCCGGTGTCACCAGGCACCTCAAGCTCAATGGCAAAGTACTGGCAGCCATGTACCAGGGAACAATCAAATCCTGGAACGACCCGCAGATTGCCGCGATCAACCCTGAGGTAAAACTGCCGGCCATCCCGGTAGTTCCGCTGCACCGCTCCGACGGTCAAAGCAGCGACACTTTCCTCTTCACCCAGTACTTGGCTAAGCAAGACCCCGACGGTTGGGGTCAGTCGCCCGGCTTCGGCACCACCGTCAACTTTCCCACGGTGCCGAATGCGGTAGGCGCCGCGGGCCAATCAGGCATGTTGGGTGGCTGTGTAAAGTCTCCTGGCTGCGTGGCCTACATCGGCACCCGGTTCTACGACGACGCTATGGAGAAGGGGCTCGGCGACGCTCAATTGGGCAATGCCTCAGGCAATTTCGTGCTGGCCAGCCCCCAGAGCGTTGACACCGAAGCGTTGGGATTCGTCTCGCAGACACCGGCCAACGAGGCGATCTCACTGGTCAACGGACCCGCTCCGGACGGATACCCGATCGTCGGTTACGAATACGCGGTGGTCTACAGCAAGCAGAAGGATCCTGCCGTCGCGCAGACGATCCGGTCTTTCCTGCACTGGGCAGTCACCGCAGGCAGCTCGCCGAGATACCTGCGCAGGCCGCACCTCTACGCTCAGCCGCTGCCGGGCGCCGTGGTGAAGCTGTCTGACGCCCAGATCGCCACTATCACCAGCTAGCAGACGAAGCGCGGCTTTCCCGTTGGTTTAGGCAAGTAGCGACGCCAGTTCGGATCGGGGCACTGTGATTTTGTGTGGCCCGCCGTTGTCCTGCACCACTTGGTCTTGGCCGAAGAAGAAGATCACCGCTTCGTTCGTCATTGCGAAGTTTTGGTACGTCGTCTCGTCGAGATCGGCTGTCGGCGCGTTGAATTGGCGCGCGACGATCGGGTTGAGCACCTCCAGCGGTTTCGTCGCGGGCTTGAACAGCGTGTCGAAGGTGATCGGGACGCGCTTGCCGAGGTCGAAGTTGAACGATCGGAATGTGGTGTTGGGGTGGCCTTCATGGGCGAAACCGGTGTCGTTGTCGATTTTGAGCACCAGGCTTTGGGTGCCTGAGTCCGCCGGCCCGGAACGGAATGTCATGGCGGTGACGTGGTACTCGTATGGCCGACCACGCCCATCCGAGGGGCCGAATTTGGTGACCCAGTCGAGGAATTCATCGCGGTTACGCTTTAGGAAGTCGGTCACCGGCGACATGTCCGGGTAGTCAAGAGGGAAACTCATCTCGATATTGGGGGCCGAGGTCGTACCATGGACATGGCAATATAGGTCGGCACCAATGGTTCCGTGCAGCCCTGACCACGCCGATTGCCCTTGCACCACAACCGATGTGGTTACCGCCGCAGACGACGCTGTCGACGTGGTCTGTTGTGCGATACGCGACGTGCCGCACCCCGCTGCACTCGCGATCACGGCCGCGGCCACGACCGTGATCAGCGCGCCCCGATACGACATCACCATCACCGAACCGGCAGTTCGAGGACGCGGAATTCCGACCGCCACGGTGAGGGCAACAAGGCCACGCATCAGCCCACCGCCAATTTGACGACCTGGCCAAAGCCGCTGCGGTCGAGGACGTACACGTTGCCGGCACCATCGGCCGCCACGGCGGTCGGCCCGTTGAGACCGGTGAACGGCAGCTCGGTCTCGTCATGCGACCCCGCCGGCAATTTCAGCACCCGCTTGTTCTCACCGTCGGCGAGGTACACAGCACCGGCGGGGTCCACCGCAATGGAGCCGCCCTGGCCGCCGACCGACAGCACGGTCTGGTCATCAGAACCGCTGGGCAGCTTGAGAATCCGCTTGTTGCTGGGGTCGAAGACGAAAACGTTGCCCGCGCCGTCCACCGCCAAGCCACCGGGCCACCGCAGGCCCGTGAACGGCAACACGGTCTGCTCGTTGGATCCGCTCGCCAGCTTGATGACTCGCGCCTTGTTGTCGGTGACGTAGACATTCCTGCCGCCATCCACCGCGACATCGCCGGGATGGTCCAGGCCGGCGAACGGCAGCACCGTCTGTTGGTTGGATCCGGCCACTAGCTCCAGCACCCGGTTGGTGGCCGCATCGGCCACGAACACGTCACCGGCGCCGTCTATCGCCACGCCGCCGGGCTTCTTGAGGCCGCTGAACGCCAACACCGTCGGTTCGCTTGCCCCAGCCGCCAACCTCAGCACGCGGTCGTTCCACGAGTCGGTGACATAGACGTTGCTCTGCCCGTCGACCGCGATGCTGCGCGGATAGGTGAGACCCGGGAAGGGCAGCAGCGTTTGTCTGCCCGCCGGAACGGAGACACTCGACGGAGTCGTCGACTCCTTCAAGACGGTGAAGGGCAGGCTCGCTTTGCCGATCTGGACAAGGGGATCCGGCGTGACCACCGTTGCTTCCACGCCGCCCTTACCCGCGGTCATCGAATGGTTGAGCGCCACACGGTATCGCAGCGTGACGGCCTTGCCCTTCGGTAAAGCCTGGACATTCGCGAAGGTGCCGAGGTAATCCATGCCCGTTCCGATGACCGGATAGTCCATCTCGATCCAGCCCCCAGTCGCCGGGTCAAAGCGTTCGACGGTGCCGTCGGGGAGACCCATCGGGTTGGTCGCGCAGCTGCAGCGCTCGATCACCAGCACGACGCCGACCTTCGGGTAGTCAACCGCCGAGTTGTTGCACAGCGTCACGTCGACCTCCGCCGGCGCGTCGCCCGGCTTGACGATGCCCGACGTGATGCCGGTCAGCGCGACGGAGATTCGGCCCACCGCCGGCACCGGTCGCAGGGATTCGGCACTCGGCATCGGCACCGACGACGGGTTAACCGCACAACTGCTGGGCTGACCGGTCTTCGGTGCACTCGAAATCGACTGCGGCGCAGTGCTCGTCGAGCATGCGGCGAGGAGGGCCACGGCCGCGATCGTCGCCGCGGTGGTCCAGCCGATCCACCATTGGTGGAGAACAGTTTTCGTCATGTCGGCATCCGTCCACTACCGCTGGCCCGGGTAGGGCACTGCACTGCTGACGCCGCCGCCGTTGACGGTCGGCCCGAGCAGCACCGTCGAGGTGCCGGCCGTGGGGTTGTAGTCGATCAGTGACTGCCCGCTTCCGCAGCCGGCTCGGGCTTGGAGATCGAGGTCGCCCCCGTTGACGCCGAGGACGACGACGCTGCCGCTTTTCACATCCGGCACCGCCACCGGCGAGGTCGTGCCGTCGTCGTTGACCTTGGCGACGTACACGACGCCGCACGCGCCGGCGGCCTGCAGGAAGGTCCCTGCCGGAAGCTGCCATGCGTTCAAGTCGCCAAGGTCGGGGCCGTGGCCGTCGTTGGGCGCGGTGAGAGCGGTCGGTGTCCCGCCGTCGATGGGGACCAGCCACAGCTGTGACCCCTGGGAACTGCCGCAACGGGTGAGGGCGATCTTCGAGTCCGTGTCCCACCACCGCATCGGGGTGCAGTCCTTCTGGCCGGCGAGCGGCAAAGCGTTGCCGGGGGTCCCGTCGTTGCTCATCAGGGTGAGACCGGATTTCGTGCCCAGCACCAGCTGGGTGCCGTCCTGGGTAGAGAGAAACCCCTGGACGTGTTGCTCCACCGGGTACGTCAGCTGGTGGTTGCCCGCGAGGTCGACGCGCTCGAGCGATTCGGGCTCCGAGGCATCCCACCTGTCCAGCAGGATTGCCTTGCCGTCGGGGCGTGTGTAGCTGGCGGCGACATTGTTGCCTTCAACGGTGAACGTCTTCTTGGCGCCGGTGCGCAGGTCGACCTCGGTGATCGCCCGGTGGCCCTTCTCAACCGTGACGAACAGGGCGCGGGTCCCGTCACCCGACCAGTCGACCAACCTCGGGCTCGAACCTTGGCCCGGCGGCGGGAAGGTGGTGATCGGATAGCGGCCACCCGCGGGATCGACCAGGTACAGGGTCGTGCTGGCCGTCTCCCAGGTCGGTGAGCCGGGAGGTGGCATCTGGCCGGGGTGCAAGCCTGGAACAGGGCTCCACATCGCGAGCATCCACCCCGGACCGACCTGCGACCAGGGAACGGTCTCGAGAGGGGCCTCGATGCCGTGGGCGGCCATTGCCGGCGCGGGCTCGGCATGCGCGGTTGGCGACGGGGTGATTCCCGCCGCGAGCGTCGCCATTGCCGTCAGCGCGAGCGTCGTCATCTCCATCCGTCGTCGGAACCCGCTGCGCGAAGGGGCGTTACACGGGGCGTCGCTTCGCGGCGCGGGATGTGCGTGATGCGATGTCGTGATCATATTGGTGTCCTTGAAATCGTGGCCGGTTCTGTGCTCCGGTGGGCGGTCTATTTGCTAGCGGGCCGCGGTGCCCGGTCACTAGAGGCTGCGCCGCACGCCTTGCGTGTTTCTTGCGTCGGGCTTGTGTCGGGGCGGCGACCCGCAGCCGAGGCTTCCGCAGCAAATGGGTGCATTGGCGCGCCGTGAGCGAGATACTGCGTCGGTATCCAAAGCAAGGGGATAGCCGTGGACTCGCGCGTCGGTATGACGTTCGGCAAATACAACCTCACGCGCCTGCTCGGCAAGGGCGGGGGCGGGGCGGTCTACGAAGCCTTCGACACCGGCAAACAGCGAACGGTCGCGGTCAAGATCCTGGCCGACGAGCTTTCGACCAATCCCACATTTCGCACCCGATTTCAGCGCGAGTCCCAGGCAGCGGCAATTCTGCAGGAACCACACGTCATTCCGATCCACGACTGGGGCGAGATCGACGGCAGTCTCTATATCGAGATGCGCTTGGTGCAGGGCCAGACGCTGCTCGACTTGATCGCGAACGGCCCGCTGGCCCCATCCCGCGCGGTGGCCATCATCAGTCAGGTCGCTGCCGCGCTGGATGCGGCCCACGCCGAGGGATTGATCCATCGAGACGTCAAGCCGCAGAACATCATCGTCACCCCCGCCGATTTCGTGTATCTCGTCGACTTCGGAATCGCCGAGGGCAAGGGCGATCCGCGGCTGACGACGGTCGGGACTCAGATCGGCACCTTGAATTACATGGCGCCCGAACGGTTCCGCGACGGGATAACCACTCCCGCGGTCGACGTCTATTCGCTGGCGTGCGTGTTGTACGAGGCGCTCACCGCCGACGCCCCGTTTGCCGGTGACAGCCTTGAGCATTTGGTGGCGGCCCACCTTGCCCTACCACCGCCACGACCGAGCGCGGCGAATCCGCGGGTTCCGGTCGCGCTCGACGAGGTCGTCGCCCGCGGGATGGCCAAACACCCCGACGACCGCTACGGGACTGCGGGAGCCATGGCCCGTGCGGCGCAGCGCGCGTTGGGAACTGGAGACGACCTGACCGACGTCATGACGGCGGCAGCCGGCGCATTGGCGGACGAGACTCGGCCGATTGCCGCCGGTATTCCGTCAACGGATGCGGGTCACCCGGCGGCCGAGCCTCGCGACCCAGATCCAGGCAAGCGTCGATGGCTGCTGCCGGCCGTGATCGCGGCCACGGCGGCTCTGGTCCTCGGGGGCATCGCCTTGGACATCGGCCTGTTCGCCCACGTGCCGGCCGGGCAGCGGGAGACGCCGGGCGCGCGTGCTGCGCAGCCCCCATTGGTGACCGGTCCCGACCTGAGCAGCCTGCATCAGTCCTGCGATCAGGGCTTCTCCTTGCCGAACGCCGCGGGTTTTGGCACCCGCGCCGGCCGCGGAACGCCCGAGACCTCATGTCTTTTCGCCAACAGCGTGTTGGCCACCTACTGGGCTGAATACGGCGACGCCAGCCCGCTACCACGGGCCGTGTCGGCGCCCGGTGCCGTTGACTGCAAGTCCGTGCCGGGCGCGCTGTGCAACGGCTCCAACTTCCTGATGCACTGTCAGCAACAGCCGGGGGACAGCTGGATCACCTGTATCGGCGGAAGCAGCGCGCGTGTGTACCTGTGGTGAGTGCCGATGAGCCACGGTGCGCTCCGGTTTGGGCTTTTGGGGCCGTTGCAGATGAGCGCCGAAAGTACCGACCTGCCGTTGGGTGCGGCAAAACAGCGCGCCGTGTTGGCCTTCCTGCTGATCAATCGAAACCGCACCGTCGCGATCGACTCGTTGATCGACGCCGCGTGGCAACAAGCCCCGCCGCCAGAGGCTCGAGCGAGCCTGCATGCACACGTCTCGAGGATCCGCCGATTGATAGCCAGTGCCGGCGCGGATCCCGCCGCGATCCTGGCCAGCGCCCCGCCGGGTTATCGGTTGGAAGTGTCTGAAAAGGATTGCGACTTCGGCCGTTTCGCCATCGAACAAAAAGCAGGAATCGAGGACGCTGCCGCCGGCCGGTTCGAACAGGCCAGCGCCCACTTGTCGGCCGCGCTGGCCGAGTGGCGCGGGCCCGTGCTCGAGGATTTGCGTGACTTTCAATTCGTGGAGGCCATCTCCGCGGCACTGGCGGAGGACAAGCTGGTGGCACTGACCGCCCGGGCGGAAGCCGAAATCGCCTGCGGAAGAACGCATTCCATAGTCAGAGAGCTCGAAGCTCTAGTGGCCGAGCACCCGTACCGAGAACCGCTGTGGGCACAGTTGATGACCGCCTACTATCGGGTGGAACGCCAATACGATGCACTCGGCGCCTACGGTCGGCTGAAGGCCGCGCTGGCCGACGATTTGGGGATCGACCCCGGCCCCGCATTGCAACGCCTTCATCAGCGGATCCTTCGCCAAGAGCCGCTGGACGTTCAACAGGCAGCGCGCGCAACGGCTAAACGTGCTGCCGCGACGAGGCGGCGGCTGACCGAAGTCGACCACGGGTCGGTCGTTGCGCACCTGCGCGACGCCCGCGGAAGTCGTCATCCGCTGCGAGGAACGGTCACCCGGATCGGCCGCCTGCCCGACAACGAGATCGTCATCGACGATGACACCGTCAGTCGCTACCACGCGGTGATCGTCGACACCGGAAACAGCTTTGTTATCACCGATCTGCGGTCAGCCAACGGGGTCGACGTCGCGGATCAGCGCGTTCGCGCCAGCGCGACGCTGGCCGACGGTGATCGCATCTGCATCTGCGGGCACGAATTCACCTTCGAAATGTGCGGAAGTTGAGGTAGGACTCATGCCGGCGGCAGGCGTCGAATTCGGCTAGCCGCGCCGTGAAGGACTATTTCCAGCTCGGACCACGTTGCCCCCTCTGCATGTCTAGGGCTGCACGGTGCCTCCCTCGCAGGCAGTCACGCGCACGAAGGAGTCGAACTCATGAACAAGCCTTTGCACTTCAACGCTTTCATCTGGCCAAACGGCTATCACGAGGCCGCGTGGCGCGTGGTCGAAGGCGATGTGCGCAATGTCCTGGGCCTGTCCTATTACACGGATATCGCGCGGATCGCTGAACGCGGATTGATGGACTCGATCTTCTTGGCCGACAACCTCGCCATCGCCGAATATCGCGCCACGTACCTGCCCCAGACGCAGTTCGACCCGATATCGGTGCTCTCGGCGCAGGCGGCGGTCACCGACCGCATCGGGCTGATCGGGACGGGCTCGACGACCTACAGCAAGCCGTGGGAGCTGGCCCGACGATTCGCGACGCTGGATCACCTCAGCGGCGGCCGCGCCGGCTGGAACATCGTCACCACCGTCACACCGCTGGCCGCAGCCGCGTTCGGCGAGCGGTTCCACCCGGAGCACGCCGACCGCTACGCCCAGGCCCACGAATTCGTCGACGCTGTCACCCACGTATGGGACAGCTGGGAGGACGACGCGGTCATCGGTGACCGCGATCGCGGCGTGTGGGCAGACCGTGCCAAGTTGCACGCGCCGCGCTTCCACGGCAAGTACTACGACGTCGAAGGCGTCCAGCCGTTTCCGCGCAGCCCACAGGGGCACCCGGTGCTCGTCCAAGCGGGACAGTCCGTCGCAGGCATCGGGCTTGCCGCGCGATACGCCGAGGTGGTTTTCTCCGGGCCTCCCTCACTCGAGGCGGCGGTGGCTTTCCGGGCCAACCTCCACCAGCAGGCCGCGGCCATTGGCCGAAAGCCCGATCAAGTGCTGGTGTTGCCCGCGTTGATGATCACGCTCGGCGGCACCGAGGCCGAAGCCCGCGCGCGGGCACAGCGCCTCGAAGACCTGGAGAATCCTGAGTTTCGTTGGCAGAACACTCTTTACACGGCAGGGCTTGATCCGGACGGCTTCGACCCCGACGCTCCGCTGCCCGCCGAGCTGTGGGCTGAGCGGTCGGCGCCGTCAAGCCGGGCGGAGCAGCTCTTTGCGGCTGCGCGTGCGCGGCCGCAGGCTTCTTTACGGGAGATCGCCAAGGAGGTGACTGGCGGGCTGGCAGGGCAGACGCATTTCATCGGCACGCCCGAGCAGCTGGCCGATCACGTGATGGCGTGGCAGGACGCCGGCGCGGTCGACGGGTTCACGATTATGGGATCGACACTGCCGCACGAGCTCACGACGTTCGTCGAGCAGGTCGTGCCCATCCTGCAGCGCCGCGGCCGATTCCGCACCGAGTACGCTGGGCCCACATTGCGCGATCACCTTGGGCTCGAGCGGCCGGCCAAATAGCCTCTTCCTTACACTTCCTCGCGATCAACGACGAAGCGAACCTGGCAGCATTTGTGAATGTTGCCCGGGCGGAACCCTACGATTTCGGTTTCTACGGTACGCAAGCCAAGGCTACTAAATATCGAATGCCATTCGTTGACCCGCTTGAACTGAAAGCCGAAATTCATATCGACGAGGCCCTGGGCAACGGCATTGCCGAAGAAATCAATGAGCATCAGCGCCCGGAATTGATCACGGTCATTCAATTTGTTGAATGCGGCTAATTCAGCCTGTTTTCTCAGAGCTCCCAGCCGCGCTGGGCGGACGGCGTAAGTGTCCTCTTCGATGATCAACCGCCGTGCCACACGCCGCAAATTGATCAACAGCGGAATCAGATCGGGCTCGTCAACGTGATGGAGCACCGTTTTGACGATCGCACTGTCGAACGAGTCGTCCGGGTAGGGGACATCGACGGGTGACGCCATCTGCCGAAAAGGTAGGACACCAGCGTCCTTGCCGCGGTAGTCCATGACGTCTGTGGTGGAGCAGTCAAAGCCGGCACGGGCGAGCAGTGCCGCTAAATGACCTCGGCCACAGCCGAAGTCGAGCACTGTGTTGCCTTTGATGGCGTCCGCGAGATTGTTGAAATCCTGTATCGGCTTGCGCAGTGACTTGTACCTCGCGTAGCCCTCGCTGAACCATGACCCGGATCCTTCGGGTGTGAAAAACTGCTCATGCACCTCTGCGCATACTTGGTACAGATCATGCCCGTCGCTTGCTCCCAGCAGATACTTCCACGCGTTCTCTAGTAGGGCGCTGACCTCACTGATGTGGTCCGGGAAGTGAGATTTGTAACTGTTTTCGAACAGTGACGTTGTGAAGTCCAGTGCGGCCGTTCCATGCTGCAAAGTCTCGTGAATCAACTCGTATTGAGCTCGTTTGGTGGCTGTTGGCACCAAGAAATCCTTTCGTCGCCCACGCTGAAAATGCCTGACGCTGCGTCGTTGGGTAGCGGCAGGCAGAGGGCCAAGCGGTTGATTGAACGTATGATATCAGGGCAATGCGAATTGAACGTATTAGGACAAAAGTAGCTGAATTTCCTTTGATGCACCTTTACAAAAGCGAGTAACTCGCGTATTAGCAACGATAGCCAACTTCACGAGTTGGCGCATCCCGTGCGCCTCAACGCCGTTTCGAAGAGCCCGTTTGACGTGCGGGTTTCAGTGCAGAGCGGTCGATGGACGGCGGTCTGGACATCGCCGATCGCCATCGTCGATGGCAAACCCAGGCCGGCCGCATCCGCCCCTCGAACATCTGGTCCCCGGACCCAACAACGTGTCGAAGACCCGCTCGCCGCGCTGTTCCGTAGGACACACCCTCGGATGCACGGGCGCTACCCGCATTAGGGTTGCAGTCGATGGCGGTTCTGCACGGCAAGAGAGTCTTGTTCGACATCGATGGCACCTTGGTTGACTCAACCGCCACTGTCGAACGCTCCTGGGGCACCTGGGCCGACGAATACGGCGTCGCATATGACGAGGTACTCAAGGTCTGTCACGGCCGGCGAACCGAAGACACTGTCGCGCAATTCGTCGCACCACAGCAGCGATCCGCAGCGACAGCCCGGCTACTCGCGCTGCAACAGTCCGCGGATCTCGATGGTGTCGTGGCGCTACCGGGAGCGCACCGGTTGCTCGATGCCCTACCGCATGGTCACTGGGCGGCGGTGACCTCCGGGCCCCGTTCGTTGATGGCTGCCCGACTGGCGGCAGCGCGGCTCCCGGCTCCGATGTTGCTGATCGGCGCGGAAGACGTGTCAATCGGCAAGCCGGACCCCGAGAGCTATCTGAAGGCGGCCGCTGTGCTGGGCTTCGAGGCGCACGAGTGTCTGGTGGTGGAGGATGCGCCCGCGGGCGTCGGTGCCGGCCGAGCCGCAGGGGCGCAAGTACTCGCCGTCACGACCACTCACCATGCGGCCGAACTGGCCGACGCCGACGTCGTCGTAACCGATCTATCCTGCGTCAGTGTCGAAGTCACTGACAGCGGTGTCGCCTTGCTGATCGCCTAAAGCGGCTGACGGCATGCCATTTGGCATTGCGAATGACGCGTAACGCTTCCTCCTCAGGCCGTGCGCGGCCAGAATCGGTACGCCACCAGCATCGGCACGATCAGCCACGGAAGGTTCAGTGGCAGGTAGGTCGCCAGGTGTGGGGGACTGTCAGGTCCCAGGAATGTCTGCATGAAGTAGAAGTACATATTCATCACGGCGCTGACGGCGTAGGCCATGGCCAGTGCGCCCAGCCACGGCCAGGCTTTGAGCTTCCAGACGCCGATGGTGAGCAAAACGAGCAGCGGAAGTTGAACGAAACCGTCGTACAAGAGTGAGGCTCGCAAGGCGGGCGGCATGACGAGGTGCTGCGGCTCTTGCTCGACAGCCCAGGTGTGTAGGGCACGCAATGGTGGCCATGGGCTGTCAGAGGCGACGGGAAATCCGAGGGCCTCCGGCAGACTCAACAAGGCGGCGTTGATGATGCCGAGCACGAAGGCCGGGAGCAGGAGGTAGTCGAGCCGACGCCGGACAAGGCTCTGGGAGTTCATGGTGAAGCCGTCATCGGGCGTGCGCAAAGGTTGGCCAGGAGATCGCGCTGCATTCGCTCATCTTGCATCACGGTCGGAGGTTTCGAGTGTCACGCGGTATGGACGCGCCGCACAGCCATTGAGCCGAAAACGAGTAGTCCACTACTCGTGACCGATGACGATCGGGAACCCAATACTGGGCTTTTCGCGGGTGCCATTGCCAACAATGCCAACACCGGCGACACTCCGATCGGGACAACACATCATGCAGCGAAGCATTGTCGGAGCATTGTTCTTGATCGCCATGGCATCGGCCAGTTTGGGGCTCGGCACCGGCCGCGCGCAGGCCGACCCGTCAACGCACATCTGCAACAGGTTGGCGATGTGTAGCCGACTTTGGTGTCCCGGCAGTCCGTTGCCGCAACCGGACGTGGTTTGGGACTTGGATATGTGCCACCACTATTACCGCGGCAGTGTCGGCCAGCCGGGAACCGCGGGCGGCATTCCAGTCGGTGCGCACATTCTGGAGGGAGACCCTGCCCGGGTGAACACCTGCACCGGAACACTCATCCGCGTGCCGGGCGGTAAGGTCGGCTGCAAGAAGTAACAAGCTGTAAATGCTTGGCGGCCATTGTGATTGGATATTTGACCGCCGATAAAGGTGCTACCGGCACCCGCCTGCTGCACCGCTTAGATGCGTGATCTCGGCTATCGGTCGGCGGCGGGCTAGATTACCCGTATGCGAATCGTCCGCCTGGTCGGTGTAGTCCTGACGACCCTGCTGGTGGGCCTGCTGCCGGCAACGCCCGCCGGTGCGCAACCGCCGACCAAGCTCACCGATCACATCACCGACAACACCCAGGTGTTGACGGATTCCGATCGGGCGACGATCAGCTCGGCGATCGACCGGCTCTCTCAGGATCAGCACATTCAACTGTGGGTGGTCTATGTCGACAACTTCTCCAGGTACAAACCCGAGAACTGGGCCGACAAAACCCGCGCCGCCAGCGGGATGGACGATCATGACGCGCTGCTGGCAGTGGCCACCAATACCAAGGCGTATGCGTTCTCCGTGCCGGGGAAGGTGCGGGGTCTCACCGCTGCCGACTTGAACAGTCTGCGCAGCAACAAGATTGAACCGGCAGTAAGCGCTAAAGACTGGAGCGGTGCTGCGGTCGCTGCGGCCGCCGGGTTGGACCAGTCGGCACCGGCGACCAACCCGCCAGCGCCGAATAATGCGCCCAGCCCGTCGAATCGGATCTGGCTGTGGATCGCGATCGGCGTCATCGCCGTCGTGGTCATCGTCGTGGTGGTTCTTCTGCTGTATCGCGCCCGACGTCGGCGCTCCGCGCGCCCGGTCGACCATCGCGATGGGCAGCGCGTCGAGTCGTTGGGGCAGGCATTGCCCATCGCGGAGGCTCGATTGCGCCAAATCTCCGACTACGTCGCCAAGCATCGCGAGAGCATCGGCGCCGAGGCCCAGAGCCGATTCGAAGAGGCGAAACGGCATTTGGCGGCCGCACGCGGGAAGGAAGCGAGCAACGAGGCCGAGGCAATCGCGCATGCCAACGGGGCATCGACGCTGGCCGCGCATGCGCAGACGCTGGCAAATGCCGACGTGCTGGCAGCCCACCGTGCACCACGGCGCCGGGGCACCACGTCTGCACGATGAGCAAGGGGATCGGTGACTGTCGGTCGGTTCTGACCCGGTTGAGGGCCGCCGGACCGTAGGGTTGATGGGTGCTGGCAAACGGGTCCCTGGTCTGCGGATACCGCGTCCAGGCGGTGCTGGGCAGTGGGGGCATGGGAACTGTGTACTTGGCCGCCGACCCGGCATTGCCTCGCCGCGTCGCGCTCAAAGTGCTATCGGCCGAGCTGTCGCGCGATCGGGATTTTCGGGCACGTTTCATCCGCGAAGCCGACACCGCGGCCGCCCTGGCACACCCCCAGATCGTGTCGGTCTACACCCGCGGACAAACCGACGAAGGCCAGCTGTGGATCGCGATGCAGTTCGTCGACGGCACTGATGCCGAGGCCGCGCTGTGCGACGGAACCATGACCCCGCACCGCGCGGTACACATCATCACGCAGGTCGCGCAGGCGCTCGATTTCGCCCACGCCAACCACGTCATTCATCGCGATGTCAAACCGGGCAACTTCATGCTGTCGGGCCCCGTCGGCCCCAGCGAGCGAGTTCTGCTGGGCGACTTCGGAATTGCTCGCGCTCTGGACGACGTGGGGCTGACCGCCACCGGGGCGGTGGTGGCCACCGTCGGCTACGCCGCACCCGAGGTGCTGTCCAATGGACGCATCGACGGACGGGTCGACATCTATTCACTGGGCTGCACGCTGTATCGGTTGCTTACCGGCAACACGCCTTTCGCGGCAACCAACGGTGCCGCGGCCGTGATGACGGCCCACTTGTTCCAACCGCCGCCGCGCGTCACCGACGCGGTGCCTTCGCTTCCTCCCGCCCTCGACCACGTGATCGCGATCGCGATGGCAAAAGATCCCGCCGCCCGGTTCCCGACGGCGGGCGCACTCGCCGACGCCGCCGTTTCGGCGCTGCACGATCGCAACCGCTACGCGCCGCTGCCGCCGATACCCAGTGGCGCGGTCAGCTCCTACCCGCATACCTCGCAGCCGGCGACGGTGTCCGCGTGGCCGGGCTCCCCGTCCGGCGCCTTCCCGCCGCCCGGTCCGGCTTCTAAGCGTCGGCGCGGTCTGATCGCCGCCGCGCTGGCCGGCGTGGTGCTGTTGGTCGCCGCGGTCACCGTGCTGGTCTGGCCCGACGCCGCGGGACCAAGCGCTGACTCCCGCCGGGGCGCTGGATCGCCGGGTGCGCCGGCGTCGCCTCAGGGGCCGCCGGCCACCAACGTCGCGGCCGCCCAATTACGCGCCATTTTGCTGTCCGCGGCGCAGCTTCCGGTCGCGGCCGATGGGGATCCGCTGGTTCTGGAGCAAGACAGCGCCAGCCTGCTCGACGATTCCGCGGCGGTCGACAACCAGCAATGCCTCGGCGCGTGGGCGCCCGCGCAGCAGAGCGTCTATGGACAAAAGGGCTACACGGGTGTGGCCGCACAAACGCTGCGCGGCATGAACGAACAGGCCTGGCAAGACAGCGTCACCCAAGCGGTTATCGCTTTCCCCAGCGACCAGGCCGTGCCCGTCCTCACCTCGCAGGAGGGGCAGTGGTCCTTGTGTGGCGGAAAATCCATCACCGTGACGGAACCGGGCACGCCCGCCAGAACCTGGGACTTCGGCCAGCCGCAGACCACCGCTGGTGTGCTGACCCTGGCGGCGACCCTACGCGGCGGCGGATCGTGTGACCACGGAATGATGGTGCGCGGCAACGTCTTAGTCGACATTCGTCAATGCCGTGCCGCGGGAGGCGCCGACATCGCCGCGTTGGTCAGCGCCACCGCCAACAAAGTGCCTCGACAATAAGGCGACAAGGGGGATATCGATGGATACTTTCGCGCCGGTCGTTGCCCGCCTGTGGGCCATCGGTGTAGCCGCTGCGCTGGCGACCTCGTGTACGACGGTGACCGGGGGCTCGGCACTGCCCCAGAAGACGGGTGTCTCGGCCTCGCCGACCGTCGCGGCCCCGTCCGGTCGCCCGGCTCCACCGGCCCCCTCGGCCGCTCCTTCCGCCGAGGATCAGATCCGCGAGACCTTGATGGCGTTTCAGGACGCGTACAACACCCAAAATTGGGACGCCTACCTGCAATTGATGTGCACCGCGATGAGGAGCCAATTCAGCGGCACCGCAATTAATTACGTTAAGAAGGGCCGCGCCCAAAACGGCGTCACCACGATCAAGAACATCACCAACATCGCGATCACCGGTGATACCGCCGATGCCACGTTTGAGGCTCAAAACGAAACCTTAGGCACTCGCACCGTCAGTTTGCCGTTGAAACTCGAAGACGGGTGGAAGATCTGCAAGACGTCGTGACCAGTCGCTCAAGCCCCGGACCGATATGAAAAGTACACTGCCACAACTAAACCCAAGTTTTTTAAGCGTGCCTCTCGCGCTGCTGCTGCTGGTGGGCTGCAGCCACACCACCGGCGGAGAAGCCACCCGCGCGCCCGAGTCGAGGTCATCCGCCACGGCGCCGGTGAACGCTTCCATGCTTGACCCTGGGAGCTATCCCGTCACGCCGCAGCCGCCGCTGGGCAATGCCGGCTCCGACCACGCGGGGCGGCTGGTCGAAGGCCGGCGGATGGCCGCCTACGTCGTCGGTCCCTGGGAGGTTGAGCCCACGCTGATCGGCCTGAGCTCTTCCGGGCCGGCTGTCATCGCCGAATCCAAGGGGCTGACGCGCGCGGTGTGGGCACCGATCGGCGGCGGCGCGTACAACTTGTCGTTGGTGGTCGGATTCGTCACTGAGCGACAAAGCCCGGGCCTCAATCCGCAGATGGCGCTGCGCAATTCCGTGCTGCGCTTCGCCAGCCCTGCGGAGGCATCGCAGGCGGCGCAGAACATGACCACGGCGGCCAGGCATATGCCCCGAGATCCCACCGCCACCCCGATCGTGACAGAACCGGAAAGCCCCCTACCCATTCCAGGACATCCCGACGCCGACGGCACGGTGCTTACCTTCCAGGAGGGCACCCAAACCGTTCGTGAACTGACGGTGCTTACCGCACGTGGTCCCTACGTACTCGTTCAAGTGGTGCGGTGTGCGTCCGGGCCGGACTGTGAAGCCCAACTCGCCGGGCGCACACTGGATCGTCAGGTTCCGCTCATCGACACCTTTGTGCCAACCGAAGCCGTCGAGTTTCCCACGCTGGCACTGGATCCCACGGGCCTTGTCGCCCGAACCTTGCCGCTCCCGGCCGACCAGACCACCTCGATGTCCGGAGCCGCCTATCCACCCGCGGGCGCGCTGCACCTCGAAGACGACCCGGTGCAAACCGGGCCCTTGCTCTCCGCGGCGGGTGTGGACTTCGTTTCGGTGAACCTGACCACCGTTTACCAAACGAAAGACCCCTCGGCCGCGCAGACTCTCGCTCAAGCCTACAGCGATCTCGCTGCTAAAACGCCTGCTGCACAGGCGGCTTCACCAGTTCCCGGTCTTCCGGACAGTCACTGCACCCGAGTCGCCGGATCCAACGGTCTGGTGCCCCGCTACTGGTGTCTGGCCGCTGCCGGCCGCTACACGATCAAAACCATTGCCCGCCAACTCGACAATGTGCAGCAGGAGATGGCGGCCCAGTACCGGATCCTGACGGGATGATCCCTACGGGTTCCTGATGCCGACGCCGACCCCGGTGTCGCGCTGCCCCCGGCGATGTCCACCGGCAGCGGGGCCGAGCCTCGGCGGTGCGGACGCCGCGGCTCAAGGACGCTACGCCCTGCAGCTGGTGGACCTCGGACAATCCCGACGTCCGACGTGTGGAAATTCGGTGTACGGGTATCCCGTCGAGCGTATGAGCACAGCACGGACGCAACCGGATCAGGGCGAACTCGACAGCGTGCGGGGGATCATAGGCGCCATCTCGGAGGCGTTCGCCGCCAAGATCGTCGGGCAGCGAGACCTCAGGGAATCGCTGCTTATTGGCCTGCTTGCGGGCGGTCACATCCTGCTCGAAAGCGTGCCGGGCCTGGCTAAGACCACCGCCGCCAAGGTACTCGCCGAGTCGGTTCACGGCCGCTTCCACCGCATCCAATGCACGCCCGACCTGCTGCCCAGCGACATCATCGGCACGCAAATCTATGACTCTGCGACCAACTCGTTCGTCACCCGTCTGGGTCCCGTGCACGCCAACATCCTGCTGCTCGACGAGATCAACCGGTCCAGTGCGAAGACCCAGAGCGCGATGCTCGAGGCGATGGAGGAGCGGCAGACCACAATCGCCGGACAGGAACACCCTATTGCGGATCCGTTCCTGGTCATCGCTACCCAGAACCCCGTCGACCAGGAAGGCACGTATCCGCTCTCGGAGGCACAGACCGACCGCTTCCTGCTCAAGGAGATCGTGCGTTACCCCTCCCCGGAGGAGGAGGTGGAAGTGATGTCGCGAATCGACGCCGGCGTCTACGACAAGGAACATCCCACCCCGCCGGTGGTCAGCCTCGACGACGTGCTGCGACTGCTGCACGTCGTGCGCCACGTCCACATGGATCGTGCGCTGATGCTCTATGCCAGCCGACTGGTCGACGCGACCCGCCACCCCGCGCGATCGTTGCCCAAGCAGATCGCGCGGCTGGTCGACTACGGTGCCAGCCCACGCGCCACGATCGCGTTCTGCAAGGCGGCCCGGGCGCAGGCGGTGTTATCCGGGCGTGCGCACGTCCTGCCCGAGGACATCGCGAAGCTTGCCCACCGGGTGTTGCGGCACCGGCTCATCCTCGGATTCGAAGCCGCCAGTGCCGATGTCACCCCCGAGGTCGTCGTGGACGCCGCGCTGCGGGCCGTCAGGGTCCCCTGAGGTGCCCTGAAGTCGTCATGGGTAAGCACCTCAACCGGGCAAAGGCCCACTTCGGCGGCGACACCCGTGGCCTGCTCGAAGGCGGACGCTACGCGTTGTTGCACACGCGCAGTATGGAATTCGACGACCTACGCCCGTATGTTCCCGGTGACGACGTCCGAGATATCGACTGGAAGGCTTCTGCACGGTCGGGCAGTGTGCTCATCAAACGGTTCGTCTCCGAAAAGCACCACAAGATCCTGCTCGTCGCCGACGCCGGTCGCAATATGTCGGCGCTCGCCCCGAGCGGGGAGTGCAAGCGCGACATAGCCGCGCACATCATGGGCGCAGTGGGGTTGATCGGCCTGCGGCGCTCGGATCAAATCGGCATGGTCTACGGCGACCGCCGCGGCTGTGTGAACATCACCCAGCAGCGCGGTGAGTCGCACGTCGAGGGACTACTGCACCGGTGGTACCAGCACACCACGACCGAGCCCGGCGCCAGTGATATCACCGCCCAACTCGATTACGTCGCAACGCATTATCGACACACCATGCTGATCATCGTGGTGTCCGACGAACCCGACATCGACGACCGGCTCAGCACAGTACTCACTCGGGTAAGCGCACGCCACGACATCATGTGGGCAATGGTGTCGGATATGCCCGCGGTGGGCCCCGACGATACAGACGGGTATGACGTCGCCACCGGTCGTTTCGTCCTGAACGGAGCCGACCTCGGCCCGCGAGTCGTCGCTGCTTACCGCCGAGCCGAGCGGGGGCGCCGCGCCCGTCTCCGCGCGTTCCTGACCGGACATGCGATTCCGCACGCAACCGTCGGCGCCAGCAATGACATCCGGCGTGAACTTGTCGGTCTAACCGAGGTAGCCGCTCGTGCCGGATGACTTGCTGCATCACGTGTTCGGACCGCAGCCGTACTCGCCGTGGTGGCTGGTGTGGGCCGTCCTGTTGAGCCTTGCCGTGACCGCTTGGTACGCAGGCATTTTCGTGTGGACGCTGCCGTCCCCCCGGTTGCGACGTATCCCCGTCGTGCGGCGGGTGCACTCCCGGCTCATCCGCAACCGGTTCGCTCGCGGTGTACAGCGTGTTGCCGCCGAGTACGACGCGGGCCGAACGTCGGCTACGGAGGCATGTGCGGCCATCAGCCGGACGGTACGCAGTTTCCTGCATCAGGCGACGGGTGAGCGCGCTCAGTACCTGCACATCGACGCGGTGGCCGACGGGGATCTGGCTACGGCCGCGCCCCTGCTGACCCGTCTCGGCGACGCGCAGTTCAACGCCAAGACGCGGGTCGACGTCGGCGAGGTGAGTACCTCGGCGCAGGAGTTGATCCGCTCGTGGACCTGAAGTGGTGGCCGGTAGCGGCCATTGGATCGTTCTGCCTCGTCGCAGCCGTGGCGCTGGCGGCGTCGCTGCCCATGACCGCTGCCCGCAGACGGCTACGGCCGTTGGCCAACATCGCCCGGCTGACCCGCTTGCCCGAGTACACGAGAGTGGCCCGGCTCCGTTCGCTCTCGACGATCGTGACACTGGTGGTGCTCACGGTCATGTTCAGCGCTGCGACGTGGGCCGCAGCGCGACCAACCAAGGCCGGCAATGATTTTGACACCATTCACCCCGAGGACATCATGCTGTGTGTCGGGCAGCCGGTGACCGATCCTGCGACGACTGACCTGCTCGACTACTTCGCGCGGCAGACCACCGCCTCGCCACCGACCCAACGCATCGGCCTGACATCGGTGAACCGGCGCCTGGTGCCGTTGACGCGCGATCACCAATACGCGGCGGGGCAATTCAGCGGATACGTCGGTGCCCATGAGGCGCAGTTGACGTCGTTCTCCCCTCCGGTGCCCTACACGGACTATGCCCCTAGCGTCAATGACGTTATCGCGCTGTGCCTCTCAGGGTTCCCCGCCAACGAGCAGCATGGCCCGCATCGGCGCTCGGTGATCTATCTTGGGCCCTCGGAGCTTCGCGCGGCCGGGGAGTCGCGTGCCTCGCTGTTCACCGACAACGCTGTGCGAGAACTGGCCCAACGTACCGGGGCTCAAGTCAATGTGGTCGACCTGGCCCCGTCGCCCGCGAGCGGTGCGCTGGTCGCGCTCGCGCAGCAGACGGGCGGCCGGTACGTCAGGGCTGGGACGATTTCAGTCACCGCGGCGCTCAACGAGATTCGCGCGCACACCCCACCGGCGCGTCTCGCGGACGGCACCGTCGTAACTGCGGACCTCCGTGATGCGCCGGTGGTACCGCTGGCGGTCGCGCTGTTGTCCGCGGCGGTGCTCTCGGTCGCCCTGTTGGTATTGCGCCGATGACGTTTCAACCCGTGCTGCCCTGGCCGATCCTCGCGGTCGTCGCCACCGCGCTTGCCCTGGCTCGCGGCGTGGCACTGTGGCGGGTGCTGGTATCGGCGGGGAGCCGACGTCTGCGCGCGGTGCTGCGGTGGAGCGGCGTGACCCTGGCGGTGTCGCTGCTCATCGTGGCGACCACCCGCCCCGCACTTCCAAGCGACGAAAGTCAGCGGGGGACAACGGCCGCGGCCGGCGCCAATCTGAACTTCTTCCTCGTCGTCGATCGGTCCGCGGACTCGGATGTCGACGACTACGGCACCGGTGAACCGCGGATCGCCGGGATGCGCGACGACATTACGGAATTGATCGAGCAGTATCCGGCGGCGCGGTATGCGCTGATCGACTTCGATTCGAAGGCCTCGTTGGACTGGCCGTTGTCCGATGATGGTTGGAGTCTGCGGCCGACCGTCGCTGCCCTGAGCGCCAACCCGAAAAGTGCTGAGGTGAATGCGGCGGCAGCGGCCAACGTGTTGCGATACCAACTGCCGCAGGCCGCTCAGCAATATCCGGGCTCGCGAAACGTGCTCTTGTACTTCGGTTCGCGCGCCCCGCAGGGCGATTTCGACATCAGTGCGGCGGCCGGGGGAGCGGTCCTGGGCTACGGCCGTGCCGATGCGATCAATCAACCCGAATTGCGGGAAATCGCGCGGCACCTCAATGTGCCGTACCTACACCGTAAGCCCGGCCAGCCTTTCCGGGTCGAGCTCCCCGACACCGGGCACGACACCGACATCGAGGTCGCACGGGTTGAGCTGTACTGGCTGCCTGCGTTGCTTGCGGCGGGACTGCTGCTGGCCGAGATCTACCTTTCGGCGCGCGAGTTCCGGCGGGGCCGTATTGCCCGAAGAGACTTGGCATCATGATGCATGGACCGGCAAGGCTACGGCTACGACGGCGGCTGCTGATCTACTCGGCCCCGCCGACCGCCGCTGCTCTGTTGGCGATCGTCAAGCTGATTTCGGTTGTGGTAGCTGGTAATTCGGCCGGGACATCGTTCGCCCACGGCGACGCGAGTGCGGTCCGAGCTGATGCAGAGGTCCTCGGCATCGCCAATGTAGTGGAACCGGCGAAGGCGTGGTTCGCGTCGGGTGTGGCCGCCGTCCTCGACGGCCGGCTCGACGATGCCGACTCGCACTTCTCGGCTGCCCTCGCCCGCACCGATGCGGCAAGCTCTTGCCCCGTGCGAGTAAACCTCGAACTGGTCCGTGAAACCCAGGGCGATAAGGCCGCGGCGGCGGGGGACCGGGCCCGCGCAGCCGAACGCTATCGAAGCGCGCTGACCGTCGTCGACGCCGCAGCGCCAGACTGCTTCTCGGGCAACACCGACTCGGACCCGCAGCGGCGGGCCATAAGGCAGGGCACCGCGAACCGACTGACGACCAAGCTCAACGCGTCGCCGTCCGCGGTGCGACCGCCCCCGCCACCACCACCCCCGGCGGCGCCACCCGCACCGCCGCCGCCAGCGCTTGCCACCCTCACACCCGACGGCCGGGAGATACTGCCGCGTCGGCTCGACCCGGCCGGCGGCGATCCGCTCGACAAGTTGCAGCAGATACTGCAGGGTGCGGCGGCCACCGCAGGACCGTAAGCGTCTGTCAGGCTGTTGACGTGGACGAAATCCTCGGGCCGCCCTGTCCTTGCGGCAGTGGCGATGGCTATCGCGCGTGTTGCGGGCCGCTGCACGCGGGCGAGTCGCAGGCCCGGTCGGCCGAGGAATTGATGCGTTCGAGGTATTCGGCATTCGCCTACGGGGATGCGGCTTATCTATTCCGCACCTGGCACCCGCGGACCCGGCCGGCCGAGGTGACCGTCGACCCCGGCATCACCTGGAAGGGGCTTCAGGTGATCGACACCGTGGCGGGTGGTCCCGACGACGATCGCGGTGAGGTCGAGTTCGACGCCCTGTTCGAGTCCGGGGGCCGTGCCGACCGCCTGCACGAGCGCAGTCACTTCGAGCGCCGGGCCGGCCGATGGTTTTATGTCGACGCCATTGGAGACCGTGCGGCGGAAGATGTGTAGCTGCCTTTCGCGTTGACACGCTTTAAGGCAGACCGACAACAGAAACGAGGCACCGCCCATGACCGCAGACCTACCTGGCGAAGCACTGGAGCTGCGTTCGCTGGTGACCTCGGAAGGCACGCTCGAACTTTCGCTGCACGAAGTTCCCGTCCCAACGCCCGGCGCCAACGAGGTGCTGGTACGAGTGGAGGCCTCGCCGATCAACCCGTCGGATCTGGGTCTGCTGGTTGCCAGTGCCGACATGACCAAGGCGACGGTCGCGGGCACCGCCGAACGCCCCGTCGTCACCGCCTCCCTCGGGGAGGGCGCCCTGGGCGCGCTGTCGGCACGACTCGACAAGTCGCTTCCGGTGGGCAATGAAGGCGCGGGCACCGTCGTGGCCGCGGGATCGTCGGACGCGGCCCAGGCCCTCGTTGGAAAGACCGTGGCGATCGCGGGCGGTGCGATGTACTCGCAATACCGAGCGGTCGACGCGTCGGCCTGTCTGGTCCTGCCCGACGGGGCCACGGCGCGCGACGGTGCGTCGTCGTTCGTCAATCCCATGACGGCACTGGGAATGACGGAAACCATGCGCCGCGAAGGACATTCGGGCCTCGTGCACACCGCCGCGGCGTCGAACCTCGGACAAATGCTGGTCAAGCTCTGCCGCAAAGACGGGATACCGCTGGTCAATATCGTCCGCAAGCCCGAGCAAGAGGAGCTGCTGCGCTCGCTCGGTGCAACCCATGTCCTCAACTCGTCCTCACCCTCATTCGCGGCCGACCTCGTCGAAGCCCTCAAAGAGACATCCGCGACGCTGGCTTTCGATGCGACCGGTGGTGGCACGTTGGCCAGCCAGATCCTCAATGGCATGGAGAAGGCAGCCAATGCGACCGCGGCGGAGTATTCGCGCTACGGATCGAGCGTCCACAAGCAGGTGTATATCTACGGCGCTCTCGATACCGGTCCCACGATTCTCACGAGGAGCTTCGGCATGGCGTGGGGCGTCGGAGGGTGGCTGCTGACGCCGTTTATTCAGCGCGCAGGCGCCGAGACCTTTGGCAGGTTGCGCGCCCGGGTGGCCGCGGAGCTCACGACGACGTTCGCGAGCAACTACACCCGGGAGGTGTCGCTCGCCGGGATGCTGCGGCCCGACGCGTTCAACGACTACCTCAAGCGTGCGACCGGAGAGAAGTTCCTCGTGACGCCGCACGCGCGGCCTTGAATCCTTGGAGCGAGTGACGGGATTCGAACCCGTGTGTACGGCTTTGCAGGCCGCTGCCTAGCCGCTCAGCCACACCCGCATGAACGTCACGATGCCAGCGCAGACCGCTCGAGCCCAGTGTTTCACTCGCCCCGATCATTTCGGTCTAGCGGCGGCGCGGCGGACGACAGTAAAGTCGCACAATGGCCAACGGTCGTCTTGCTGATCCGGATTGTTGTCTGCGAACCGAGCCTCGGGCGGACCCGCGAATGGTCGAAGCTCTCGCGTCAGTGGGTCTCGACAGCAATGCGCCGACGGTGGCCCTAACACGGGATGCGCCACTCGAGGAATTGCTGGCATATGCCGCGATGGCCGAGGAGGGGATGGGCGCCGTTATCGGCCTGTTCGCGGCGGGTGTTCCGGACGCGGACGGCGTGACCACTACGGCGACGACGATCACCGGCGAAGACGGCAACGACGTGACGCTCTACGTCAGCCGCCCCGATGCGGATGGTCCATTGCCTGCCGTAGTGCACCTGCACGGTGGCGGCATGGCCATCGCCAGCGCCGCCGACGCAACATACATGCGGCTGCGGGAGTACATCGCGGGCACCGGCCTCGTCGTGGTCGGCGTTGAGTTCCGCAATTCCGGCGGAAAACTCGGCCCACACCCCTTTCCCGGCGGACTGAACGACTGCGCAGCCGGCGTTCGCTGGGTTGCATCGCATCGCGCCGAACTCGGCGTTAGCCACCTGGTCGTGGCAGGCGAGTCCGGCGGAGGCAATCTCACTCTGACCGTGGCGCACAAAGCCAAACGCGAGGGGTGGCTGCAGGACATCGCGGGCTTCTATGCGCAATGCCCGTACATCTCTAATCGATGGCATGAACCCCCCGATGAGTTGCCCTCACTGCGAGAATGCGACGGCTACTTCATCAGTCTTCAACAGCTGGAGCTACTGGGTTCGCTTTACGACCCCGACGATAAGAACTCGAACGACCCCTCCTGTTTTGCCGGCGTCGCGACCGACGAGGATCTGAATGGTCTTCCACCACATGTGATCTCGGTGAACGAACTCGACCCGTTGCGCGACGAGGGACTGGATTACTACCGCCGCCTGGTGCGCGCGGGTGTACCCACCGTGGGCCGGTTGGTCCCGGGCACCTGTCACGGGGGCGATCTGATGTTCGCCGGCGCGATGCCCGAGGTTTTCGCGGCCAGCATCCGCGATCTCAGCGGCTTCGCCAAGAGCCTCGCGTAGGCGCTCGCGGGAGCCGGGTGGCGGCCAAGGTCAAAGGCCGATGTAGACCGCCTTGGTGTTGAAGTAAGCCTCGATGCCCTTGCGGCCACGCTCGCCGCCCCAACCCGATTGCTTGTGGCCGCTGATCGGCATCGACGGGTCGGCCGCGAGCGAGGAGTTCACCCAAATCTGTCCTGCGCGAAGCTCATTCACGACGCGATGGGCCCGGCTGAGGTTCTCGGTCCAAATCGAGCCGGCCAGCCCGTAGTGCGTGTCGTTCGCGGCGGCGAGCACCTCGTCCTCGTCGTCGAACGGGATCACGCAGCCCACCGGCCCGAAGATCTCCTCCTTGATGAGCCGCATGTCGGGTGTGGTGTTGGTGACGATCGTCGCCTCGTAGAAGTAGCCCTTGCGGTCCATCGGCTTACCGCCGGTGATCACCTGCGCGCCGCCGGCGACGCCGTCGTTGACGATGCCCTCCACGCGCTTGCGCTGCTTGTCACTGATCAGCGGCCCGAGCACGGAGTCGGGATCGTCGCTGCCACCCATCGGCAGCATCTGAGCGAAGCCGGCGAGCCCTTCGACCACCTGGTCGTAGATGCCGCGCTGCACGTAGATGCGCGAGGTACATGAGCAGTTCTGCCCCGAACCGGCCAGCAGGCCCATGCCGGCGCCCATGATCGCCTTGTCGAGGTTGGCGTCGTCGAACATGATCAGCGGTGACTTGCCGCCGAGCTCGAGGGTGAGGCGCTTGAGGTTGCCCGCCGCCGCCTTGACGATCAGCCGTCCGACCTCCGTCGATCCGGTGAACGAGATCTTGTCGATGTCCGGGTGCGCGGTCATTGCCGCACCCGTCGTCTCCCCGTAGCCGGTGATGACGTTGAGGACGCCGTCGGGCAGGCCCGCCTCGCGGAAGATCTCTTCGAGCTTCAGCGCGGTGAGCGGCGTCTCCTCGGCGGGCTTGAGCACCGCGCTGCAACCCGCCGCCAGGGCGGGTGCGACCTTGAGCATCGCGACGAAGAAGGGCCCATTCCACGGAATGATCAGGCCGACGACGCCGACCGGCTCGAGCTGGGTGAACGTGTGGTAGGTCTCCCAGCTGCCGAGCAGGCCATCGGACACGAGGTTGGCCGACTCACCGTGGATCTTGCCGACCCAGCCGGCGTAGTACTTCAGCATGTCGACCGACACCGGGATGATGTGACGCGCGGCGGTCAGGTTCATGCCGTTGTCCTGGCCCTCGAGCGCGGCGAGTTCGTCGGTGCGCTCCTCGATGATGCGAGCGGCGCGGAAGAGCACGTTTGCGCGGTGCGACGCAGGCGCCTTGCGCCACACCCCCGACTCGAAGGTCTCCCGCGCGCGGGCCACGGCCGCGTCGACGGCCGCTTGGTCGGAATCGGGGACCTCCGTGATCAGCTCCTCGTTGGAGGGGTTGTAGACCGCGATGGCGTCAGCCAATGTCCTTCATCCTTTCGGCGAGCCGCCGGAGTGGCGTCGTTGCCCGACAGAGGTTACGCGCGTAACTAGTGAGTGTCTAGTACGGCTCAGGTGGACTCGCGGATGACCAGCGTCGCGATGTCCCGGGCAGCCGGAAGGGGCTCGTCGGGTAAGCCGAGCTCGGTCAAAACCGCTGACAGTGCCACCTCGGCAATCGCCGCGCGGTCGAACACCACTGTCGTTAGCGCGGGGACGCTGAAGGGGGACAGGGTTGTGGCGTCGACACCGATGACCGCGAGATCCTCCGGGCAACGCAGTCCGGCGCGCCGAATGCCGTCGAGCACCACGAAGGCCACTTCGTCGCTCTGTGCGCAGACCGCGGTGACGCCCGCATCGTGCAATTCGCGGACCGGTGTGGCGCTGTCGTCCGGCGTCAACGCCGTCACCACGACGTCGGGCAGACCGTGCTGGTGCGCGGCGCGTCGGACACCGTCGATCCAGTAGTCGCCGAGAGCGCGCCATCGACGATCGCCGGAGTAGGCAAATCCGAGGTTGCGATGACCTCGCGAGGCGAGATGGTCGACGCGCAGCTGTCCGACCGAATACTGCGGGTCGCCGAGCCCCGGCAGGGTGTGCACGCAGATGTGGGGGATGGCTGCGTCCTTGACGGCGCCAGATGCTCTGCGGCCCAAGGGGAAAAGACTCGTCACAGCGATCGGCTGGAGATGATTGATGGCGTCGGCGACCGCATCGTCGTGCTCGGTCTCGAACAGCTGAACTTGCACGATGCCGCGGCGGGTCAACTCGGTGGTCATGTGCGTGCCCACCTGCATGGGCATCTCACCGCCGGCGAGCTGCGGCACGATGTACAAGATCACGCCGCTTTTGCCGCGGGCGAGGTTGCGGGCGGCAAGGTTGGGCCGGTACCCGAGTTCGGCCGCGGCACTGTGGACCGCGGCGCGGGTCTGCGCCGAGATGGTGCGCCCGACAGAGTTGTTCAGCACGTAGCTGACCGTCGCGGTCGACACGTTCGCCATGCGCGCGACGTCGGCCTTGGTGGGCCTGCCCTTCACGCTCAGATCGACCTCCCAGCCAGCCGTCTCGTGTGACGACTCAGATTACGTCGATCGAGGCGCGCTTCCTGCGCATTCAATCGCCGGGTGGGTTCGCCCGCCCGTTGAAGTCACGCGGTCGGATGCGAAAGACTCGGTGCGGGCCAACCAGCCGCAGGACTTCACGTAATCGTTGGTGGTGGACGCAATGAACCGTAGACACGTGTGCGCCGCGCCGGTTGCCTTCGCGATGATCGTCGTCGCAATCGTCGGCTGTGGGCAGTCGGCGGCGTCACCGGCGATGTTCGCCGAGGCGCCGGGCGTGCCCCTCGGCGTGCAGCCGCAGCTGGCATCCGACCCCGCGCAGCTGGCCAAAGATCTCGTCGCTGACGAACTCGCGCTGCGCGACCCGTCGACACCGGAGGCCGCGCTGGCCGCGGCGGCGCATCGCGAGCAAGCGGCTTACCGGGCGATCGGGCGGCATCCGGAATGGGATGCGACCGTCCGACCGCTCGTCCCGGCGTCGTTACTCGATGTCTACGACCGCAATGTCGACGCCCGTCGACAGCTCCAGGCGATGGCGCAAGTGCGGGACACCGTACCGGCCTGGCGCATCGACCCGCCGGCTCCGGTCGACGAGTTGATGGGCTACTACCACGCGGCGGAAGCCGAGTCCGGCGTCGGCTGGAACTACCTGGCCGCGATCAACCTGGTCGAGACGCGTTTCGGCAGTATCAACGGCGTGAGCACCGCCGGCGCCCAAGGCCCGATGCAGTTCTTGCCGTCGACGTTCGCCTCCTACGGCCAGGGCGGTGACGTCAACTCGCCCCACGACAGCATCATGGCGGCGGGCCGCATGCTCAACGCCAACGGATTTGCCAACGACCCCGATCGCGCCATCTACAGCTACAACCACGCGCACCAATACGTGCAGGCGGTCGACGACTACGCCGCGTTGATCGGGGCCGATCCCGCGGCGTTTGGCACGTTCTACCGCTGGGACGTCTACTACGTCACGACCGCCGGCGACGTGTTGCTGCCCATCGGTTACGCCGCGTCGTCACCGATCCCCGTCGCGGACTATCTAGCCGCCCACGCGCAGTAGCGTGCGGCTGCAAACCCGATAGTCGACTTACCGAAACCGTCCGCCCGAGCAAACGGCACAATTGTGGACTATCCAGCGAAAAACTGGCGACGAGACCTCGGTCAATGGTTCTCTATGAGGGAGCCGCAACGGGCAGCGGTAAGCGACCGTCTCTGGGTCTGAGCACATTCGGAAGGGATGTCAGTGGTTTTCCGGGCAGACCAGGAGATCGGCCTCGATCTGGCCGCCGTCGACTGGGCGGCCACCCCGCTCGGGCCAGTCGAGAATTGGCCGCAAAGCCTCCGCACTGCCGTCAACATCCTGCTGTCGTCCCGGTTCTCGATGTGGATGGCGTGGGGTCCGGAGCTGACCTTCTTCTGCAATGCCGCCTATCGCCGCGACACGCTGGGCCGCAAGTACCCCTGGGCGCTGGGCCGCCCGGCCAGCGAGGTGTGGGCCGAGATCTGGGACGACATCGGTCCGCGGATCGCGAGCGTGTTGGTGACCGGGGAGCCCACCTGGGACGAGGGCTTACTGCTGATCATCGAAAGGTCGGGATACCCCGAGGAGTCGTACCACACGTTCTCCTACAGCGCGCTGCGCGACGAGGACGCCAGCATCGTGGGGATGCTCTGCGTGGTGCGGGAAGACACCGATCGCGTGATCGCTCAGCGGCGGATGGCAACGCTGCGCGACCTGGGTTCGGATCCGAGCGTCGTGCGCACCGAACGTCAGTTGCTGGACCACGCGGCCCAGCAGCTCGCGAACAACCCCTACGACCTTCCCTTCACGACGACCTATCTATTCGGCGAGCACGGCGAGGCACTGCTGGCCGGGGTCAGCGGAATCGAGCCCGGGCATCCCACGGCGCCGCAAATGCTTCCCGCCGAGGGCCTTACCGCCTGGCGCACCGAGGCGTTGGCGCAGGGTGTAACCCAACTGATCGACCTCGACAACGAAGCACCTGGTCTGCCCACCGGCGCCTGGCCGGAGCCGCCCACGCAGGCGCTCGTGGTGCCGCTTCTGCAGCAGGGCGGAGCGCCAGTCGGCTTCCTGGTGGCCGGCCTGAATCGGTATCGCCAGCTCGACGACGGCTACCGCGGCTTCGTGGAGCTGGTGGGCGGCTACATCGCCGGAGGCATTGGCAGCGCGCGCAGCTATCGGGCTCAGCAACAGCGGGCCGAGGAGCTGGCCGAACTCGACCGGGCGAAGACGGCGTTCTTCTCCAACGTCAGCCACGAATTCCGCACCCCGCTCACGTTGATTCTTGGACCGGTCGAGGAGTTGCGCGGCCGGGCAGCCGGGTTGGACGAGCGGGCGCGTCAGGAGCTGGAACTGGTGCACCGCAACGGTTTACGGCTGGCCAAGCTCGTCAACACGCTGCTGGACTTTTCCCGCATCGAGGCGGGGCGGATGCGCGCTCGATTCGAGCCCGTCGACTTGTCAACCGTCACAGCCGATTTGGCCAGCGTCTTCCGCTCGGCGATCGACCGGGCCGGTGTGACGTTCTCGGTGGACTGTCCGCCGCTCGACGAACCGGTTTATCTGGATCACGAGATGTGGGAGAAGGTGATCCTCAACCTGCTGTCGAACGCGTTGAAGTTCACCTTCGAGGGGACGATACGGGTCGCGGTGAGCCGCGATGACACCGATGCCATCGTCACGGTGTCCGACACCGGGGTCGGGGTGCCCGCCGCCGAAATGCCCCGGCTCTTCGAGCGTTTCCACCGCATCGAGAACGCACGCGCCCGCTCCACCGAGGGCAGCGGAATCGGGCTGGCTCTGGTCAAAGAACTCGTCGGGCTGCACGGCGGCGCCATCTCGGTCGACAGTCAGGAAGGCGTCGGCACCACCTTCACCATCCGCTTGGCCTTCGGCTCGGCCCATCTGCCCACCGACGAAGTCTCGACACCACCGGCAGCACGTCCCGCATCCGGCGTGATCGCCGAACCGTTTGTACAGGAAGCCTTGCGCTGGCTGCCCGGCGACACCGGCGCCGCAGCGTCCGACGCCAGCAGCACAGCGATGATGACCGCAGTCGCGCCCGCCGGGAGAGACGGCGAACGGACCCGCGTGTTGATCGCCGACGACAACGCCGATATGCGTGAATACCTGATCAGCCTGATGCAGACATCCGGCTACCAGGTCACTGACGTCACCGATGGGCAGCAGGCGCTCGACGCCATCCGTGCGCAGGTTCCCGACCTTGTCATCAGCGACGTGATGATGCCCGGGCTGGATGGTCTGCAACTGCTTTCGGCGCTGCGCGGTGACCCCCGCACCGCGGCATTACCCGTGCTGTTGCTCTCGGCGCGCGCCGGGCAAGAAGCCTCGATCGAAGGCTTGCTGGCCGGCGCCGACGACTATCTCGTCAAGCCGTTCGCCGCCGCCGAGCTCCTGGCCAGGGTGCGCGCCAACGTCGAACTGTCGCGGTTGCGCAGCCACCACAACCGGTGGCGCACCGCCCTGGTGGATTCGCTGCAGGAAGGTTTCTTCGTCTGCGACGAACAGGGTGCCGTCATCGAGATCAACGCCGCATTCAGCGAGATCATGGGTTACGGCCCCGAACAGCTGCCCTATGACCCGCCCCACCCGTGGTGGCCGGACGCCGAGACCACCCCGGAAGCCCATCGCCAAGTTCAGGGGGTCTTCGACCAGCTGCTGAACGAAACCCAAGGCGCGTTCACCGCGCCGGTGGTCCACCGGGACGGGCACCGGCTGTGGGTCGCGGCGAACTTCAGCCACGTCGACGACCCGGACACCGGCCGCCGAATCATGGTCGGCACCCTGCGTGACATCACGACCGAGCACTACATCGTGCAGAGTCAGCTCGCCCTGGCTGCACTGAATCAGCAACTGGCACAAGCGGATACGCTTGACGACACGCTGCGGGGCGCGATCGGAGAACTACGCCAGACGTGGAATGCGCGCCGCGTTCTGGCCGCGACGTTCGCCCGCGACGCTTCCCAGGACGACACCCCGGCACTGGTGTGTGCCGGTGAGCCGTGTGATTGGGACGAACTGCCGCCGGGTCACCGGCTGTTAATCGAGTCGCTGCGCGATTCCGATCTGCTGACCACGGTCGCCGGAGAGCCTGGTAGAGCGGGCATCTCGCTGCAGCATCCCCGCGGAGTACTCGTTGTGTGGATCGACTTGGCCGAGCAGCGCCCGTTCACTTCGGAGGATCACAACCTGCTGAAGGTGTTGGGCGGGCGGCTCAGCCAAGGTCTGCACCGCGTCTATCAGTTGGACGAGCAACGGGAGACCGCGCTGGCGCTGCAACACGCGATGCTCGGTCCGACGAATTTGCCGGGAGGCTTTGCGGTGCGGTATCACCCGGCCAGCCATCCGCTGCAGGTGGGCGGTGACTGGTATGACGTCGTCGATCTCGACGACGGGCGGGTTGCGTTGATCGTCGGCGACTGCGTCGGCCACGGGCTGGCCGCAGCGACGGTGATGGGTCAGCTCCGCAGCGCGTGCCGTGCGCTGCTGCTCGACCAGCCTGGTCCCAGTGCGGTTCTCGCTGGGTTGGACCGCTTCGCTGCGCGCCTGCCCGGCGCCCGCTGCACCACCGCATTCTGCGCGGTGCTCACCCTCGACACCGGCGAGCTGGTGTACTCCAATGCGGGTCACCCGCCGCCGATCATGGGGCATGCCAATGGAACTAGCGAGCAGCTGGATGGCGAACATGGGCTTCCCCTGGGGCTGCGGCCGGACTGGTCGCGACCCGAAATACGCGTGAAGATGCCGCCGCGGTCGACGTTGTTGCTCTACACCGACGGTCTCGTCGAACGCCGCGGCCAGTCGATCGACGAGGGCATCGCCAGTGCGACGGATCTGATTCAGGTGGGTCGGTCCCAGTCCCTCGATGAGGTGGCAGACCACCTCATGGTCCGGCTCGAACCCGGAGGCGGCTATTCGGACGACGTGGCCATGCTGCTCTATCGGCAGCCTGCGCCCTTGACGATGAAATTCGCCGCCGACGTCGATCACCTCGCACCGAGCCGTGATGCGTTGCGCAGCTGGCTGGCTCAGGCAGGCGTCGAGCCCGATCAAATTGCATACCTGCTCACCGCCGTCGGTGAAGCTGTCGCCAACGCCATCGAACACGGCTACCGCGATCAACGCGAGGGCACCGTCTCGTTGCGCGCGACCGCGGTCGTCGACGCACTGCACGTGACCGTCACCGACGGCGGCACCTGGAAGACACCGCGCACCATCCCTGGAGCCAACCGGGGCCGCGGCATCACCCTGATGCGAGGTCTGGTGGAGGACATCACGATTCGCTCCACCGAGGCCGGCACCACAGTTCACTTGTACGCGAGGATCCCCTAATGCCCGCAGAGCTCACGCTGAACACCGACCAAGGCCCTGACGGAACCCCCCGGGTGACCGCGACGGGGGAGATTGATCTCAGCAACGTCGCCCAGCTCGTCGAGGCACTCAACACCGCGAGCGCGGGGACCCGAAGTCCGATCACCATCGATCTCAGTACGGTCAAGTATCTCGACAGTGCCGGAATCAACGCGCTTTTCGACCATGCCGACAAGGTCGACGGGCTGCACGTCATCGTCCATCGCTTGCTGATTCGGGTCCTCACGATCACCGGCTTGGACAAGGTTGCGACCCTGGAAGCCGCATCGGCAGGCGACGACGGTTAGTAACCGATTCTCACAATCAGTCAGTTGCACAGGCTATTTCGATTGGGCGCACGTCAGGTAGTGCAGGCATACGCCTGAGCCACCCGGGTGACGAACTGGTAGACGGCCTCCTCATCCGGGGCCAGAGGGCCCGGACGGGCGAGCGGAGAGGTGAGGCCGCGTTGCACCGACTCGCAGGCCCCCCAATCCTGGCGGTTGGTGAGGTCCCAGAAGTCCACCGCATATGAAGGGTCGAAATTGTCTTGGCTCGCAACGTCTTTGGGGAAGGCCCAGGCACATTCGACGTGCGTGCGGTCGATGGCCAGGGGCGTCATGAGGTGAGTCATTATGTAGTCGGGATGCAAGCTCACCAGCAGATTCGGGTATCCAACGACGTACATGACGGTGCATAGCTGCTGCTCGGACAATCCGGCGATCGCGCCGCCGCCGCTCTTTCCGGTGAGGGACATCGTCTCCAGGCCCTCGCCGATCGACATCCAGCCGGCAAGCCAGGTTCCCTCAAGGCCGAGGGTCGCGCCGCTGGTCGGCGGGCTGACTCGGGACAGTTCCGGGTGGATTGTCGGGCAGTGGTAACACTCTTGGTAGTTCTCGACGATGACCTTCCAGTTGGCGGCGAGCTCATAGGAATGCCGAGCGACGATGATCAACTCTTCGGGCCGGTAGGGGCCGATTACGTCCTCGAGCCCCGCGACGTTTCCGGAGAAATCCGTGTCGTGTCCGCTCGGGTCGACGAAAAGCCAGCCGTGCCAATCCACCAGGCGCAGCTCGGTGAGCCCGAACTCGTCCGGGTTGAAGTCGGCGGCATCGCGGAAGCCGGGCGCATTGCGAAGCGCGCCGTCCAGCCGGAAGGACCACGAGTGGTACGGGCAGATGATGCTGCGCTTTTTGGTCGACTCGCCACAGGGGAGCAGTTCGTGGCCGCGGTGACGGCAGACGTTGGCGAACGCACGCACGTCACTCTCCTCGGACCGCACCAGCAACACACCGTTCACGCCGGAGCCGACCGCGAGCTGGGCGCCGACCTCAGCGATGTCGCTGGCATGGCCGACGCAGGTCCATCCCGAGAAGATGTGGCGCTGTTCCCATTCAAATACCTCGGGATCGACGTAAGCCTCTCGCGGCAGCATGCGCGATCGACCGAATGGCGCTAACGCCGCGGCAAGATCCGCGGACGGGACGGGTGCCCGGTCATCAAGTTTGGCCATGGCCTCAGCGTAATTCCCGCGCTGACCAGGTACAGCCGTATCGGAAAAGCAGCGTCAGTCGCCGGCGTCGGCGGGTAGCAGTGAGTGGGCGACGCGGGTGCCCTGGTAACGGAATTGGTGTGCAGGGCGCCGCAGCGGCTCGATGGTGTTGTCGGTGTGTACGACGACTCCGCCCCCGGACGGGATTCCCAGCCCCGTGGCCGCGCCGTCGAGCGAGGCGATCGCGCGGGACAGTCGCGCCCAGTCAGCCTGCTCGTCGTGGGTGTCGATAACCGCGGGGACGAGGTTGAACACGTCGAGCAATTCGGTGGCAGCCGAAGTCTCGACGATTCCGTACCGTCCGAGCTGGACCGCGCCGGCTGATATGCCCACCAGGATCGCGCCACGGGTATGCCGGTCCAGCAACACGTCTTTCATCCCGGTTTTCTCGAACGTCATCCAGCCGAGGCGCACATCGCCGCCCGCGAGGACGATCAACTGCGCGCCTTCCAAGAAGGTGCGGTCGTCTGGGCCGAACGACGAATCGATCATGCGGCGGTCCGGGATTCCGATCGCATCCATCGCCGCCTCGAAGATGTCGTAGAACTCCGGACGGTCGCCGTTGGAGGCTCCGATGTACGCCGCGCTGAGTCGTGTGTCGCGCGTCAACCCGTCAAGTGCCGCTTCGAGCAACGGGCGGCCACGGTGCTTCCAGAACAGGAGCTGACTGTCCGCGAGCAGATACAGCGGTTGGAGTGGCTTCCGATCGGCGTCGGACATGCAAGTCACCCTATCGGCGAAGTGCCGCTGCGCTCGGCTCGGTTCCCAAGTGTCGTCGATGTGCGTGTCCAGGCGGTGCGGCTACTGCCAGAATCGTTGTCTCACAGGGAATACGGAGCAAGTCGATCCGTGTTGGTCGTCCGGGGTGATGATCGGCTTCTCGACATTTGCCCGGGCATGTTCTGGGGGTGGCTCCATGATGCGAGTGGTGGGTGTATGTGTCTTAAACTTCTAATCCTTGATACAACGCGGGGCGGGTTGCCCGCACGTTAGATAGCGCCAGTCAGCTTCGTCGCTGGGCACTGGCCGAACAGAGGGGCTGTCGAACATCGACTGTGTGGTGACTCAGGACCAGGAGCGTAAACCGTCGACGTGGGCGCCCTTGCGCAACCGCGTGTACCGCGGCCTGTTCGTCGCCCAGTTCGTCTCCAATATCGGAACGTGGATGCAGGCCGTGGCGGCGCAATGGTTCTTGGTGGAAAGCCACAGTCCGGACGTCATCGTGGCGCTGGTTCAGACGGCAAGTCTGGGGCCGACGCTGCTTTTGGGGTTGTTCGCCGGCGTGCTCGCCGATCTGTTCGACCGGCGTCGCCTCCTGATATTTCTGCAAACATATGCCGTGCTGGTGGCGCTCGCGCTGGCGCTGCTGACCAACCTTGGTCGCCTCACCCCGACCGCGCTGTTGATGTTTACCTTGGCCATCGGGTTCGCTTCCGCATTGACCGGGCCGGCCTGGCAGGCGATTCAGCCCGAGGTTGTTCCGCGCCAGCAGATACCGGCGGTTTCGGTGTTGGGCAGCGTCTCGGCGAACTCCACCCGAGCGATTGGACCGGCGATCGGCGGTATCGTCGTGGCTTGGCTCGGTCCCGCGGCGGTCTTCGCGATCAACGCGGTGTCGTTCTCGGCGATCATCTTCGCTTTGCGGGCGTGGAATCGGCCGAAGCAAATCGTGCCGATCGAGCGAGAACGCATCGGCCAGGCCATCGTCACCGGGCTGCAATACGTCGAGAACAGTCCGATTTTTCGCAGGATCCTCTTGCGCACAGCCCTTTTCCTGTTTCCCGCGTCGGCCATTCTCGCACTTTTGCCGGTGGCCGCCGCGCACACGTGGCGCCTCGGAGCCGGCGGCTACGGTGTGGCGCTGGGGGCCATTGGTTTTGGCGCGATACTCGGCGTCATAGCTGCCGAACCGTTGCATGCACGAATATCGGACAACCGGCTGATGGCGATCTCTGCCGCGGCGTATGGCCTCGCGCCGGTAGCCGTGGTCTGGCTGCCGTTCGGGGCCGCGATTCCGTTTCTGATGTTGTCCGGGACGGCGTGGCTGATCACTTTGACGACGTTGAACGCCGCAGCGCAGCTGTCGCTGCCGCGCTGGGTTCGGGCCCGTGGACTGTCGGTGTATCTGTTGGTCTCGACCGGATCTCAGGCGCTCGGCGCCTATATCTGGGGCCTCCTTGCCACCCGGTGGGGACTTGACGTCGCGATGCTGTGGTCGGCCGCGGTGCTGGGCGTTGCTGCCGTCAGTGTTGTCGTGCTGCCGCTGCGGCCGTGCACCGGCACGGAGAGTGTCGAGGTTTCCAGCGCCTGGCCGACGCCGACGCTCGTGTTCGAACCGTGCCCACAGGATGGGCCGGTGCTCGTAGCCGTCCGCTACCAGGTGCCGCCCGAGAACCTCGATGAATTCATCGAAGCGATGCGGGACGTCAGGCAGTCACGGCTGCGCACGGGCGGCCACAGTTGGCGGCTCTATCACAGTGTCGAGGAACCCAACTCGTTCCTGGAGCGGTTCACCGTGACGTCCTGGAGCGAATTTGAGCGCCAACGCACCGAGCGATGGGTGGATGTCGACCATGACGGCGTCACGAGGGCAGTCAGTTACACCGTCGACAACACCCGGCGGCACGAGTACTACGTCGCGTTGCGCACGCGCAAGTGAGAGCGGTTATGCTGCTGCGCCGCAACATCATCGGTAATTAGCCGATTGGCCGGGGCGGTCCCAGCGGCTCGCCGGGGCCCAGATCGAGTTGCATCCACGCGACGTCGTGCCAGCGGTCGTTCTTGAAATAGACACGCGGCCAGGCGCCGATATCTTCGAATCCGAAGGATCGGTGAAATGCGTTGCTGGCCTCGTTGGGTTGGGTGATGCCGGCGAAGATTCGCCGGTATCCGCGCTCGGCGAGCCGGTGCAGCACTTCGGCATAAAGTCTGCGCCCCCAACCCGCGCGGTGACGGTCGCCGCTGATGTAGATGCCGGTCTCGGCCGACCATTTGAAGGAAGGCAGGCTGATCAATGCGTGGCCGTAGGCGAAGCCGATGACCTGATCGTCATGTTCGAGGACCAGCCATTCGTGCGCCCGTTGGGCGTTGGCGATACGTGACGCCATCTCGTCGGCGCTGGGTGCCTCGAGTTCCCAACTGATCAGCGTGTTCTCGACGTACGGGCGGTAGATCGCCACGCAGGCGGCCGCATCCTGCGGCGTAGCCGAACGCACGGTACCGCTGATCGCTTGCATGCCAGCAGTCTTCCAGCCGCTCGGTTTGCCTGCGAATCGCGGGTGCAATTTCGCTGCTTCGTCGTCGGCACCCAAGACTTGCGATCGCGCAAACGGCCGCCGGGTCATGGACCCGACGGCCGTATCACGGTTTATCGCAGTGTGCTTGCGATGGCGGTCTCCGCCTCAGGCTTAATCGCCTGGGCGGGACGAACGTAGTGCAACTCCTAGCGCCCCACGATTACTCAGTGAGAGTTGAAGGGGCGCAGAGGAAAGTATGAGATTTAGCGGCCGCCGCCGGCGCCGCCGCCGCGGCCACCACCAGCGCCACCACCGCGGCCGCCGCCGGCGCCACCGCCGCGGCCACCACCAGCGCCACCACCACGGCCGCCGCCGGCGCCACCGCCGTGGCCGATGAACATTGTCTCGATGCTGTTGTTGATCATGACCCTTACCCTATCGCCGAATCAGGTATGGCGGCAATACGATTCACCGCGTGCATCGGCCCCGGTCGGCAGGTGAACAGAGACCGCAATTCCGTTGAACAAAAAGGGGCGCGGGTCGTTGGTAGCGCCCACTGTTCGCGTTGCTCGGGCCCTTTGAACGGGGTTCGGGCGAGCCCACAGTTCACGAGGCTGCGAGGACCAATTGGGGGACTTGAGACGGCAATCAGGCGATCGGTGTGGTTTGCTGTCATGCTCGCGGGCATGGCGGCCACTCCTCAAACCGTGACCGGTCATCTTCGGCGGCAGGCGTCGTCCGGCCGACTGACGCTGCCTGATCTGCTGGGCGCAGGCAGCTCCGACGCGGTGGAGATCGACGAGCGTCCCTCGATGCAGGGGTGGACGGACGGCCTGTTCGCGATGTTCGGACACCGCCGGCGGCGAACCGCGGGGTCTCGACCGAATCAACAACCACAGCTGATCGGCAAGCGCGATCGTCAATCGGGCTCGGCCCGGTTGCTTACCGGGCGAGCTCATCGAACCGCGCGAGGGCGGCATCGTGGTCTGTCTCTTCGAAGAATTCGTAGCGGTTGATCAGATCGCCTTCGACCATAAAGACGTCGGCCATGCGCCACTCGGCGTAGAAGCCATCTGGTGTCGTCGACTGAGCAACGTGGGTGACGACGGCGCCGCGACCGGTCAGCCGATGAACTGCTTCAACGTAGACGATGCTGCGCTTTGTCTCACCCATCGCGGCACGGAGGAAGTCCATCAGATCGCCGGGCGCTAGCATTACCCCGCGTCGGTGGTCGACATCTTCGAAGGTCTTTGTCGTCGTTGGCAATTGGCCTCGGTTGAGCACCTCGAACACCCGTGTGATGGCAGACCACGTACGCGACTGGGGGGCCGCCTCTCCGGCGAGGTAGCGAGCATCGAGTTCGGCAAAGGCGGCATCCATGTCGTCAGGGTCGAAGGCGACGCGTGCCAATATCCTTTCGTCGGAGTCGATCTCCGTGATGCCGAGCAGCTCAACACCGAATTCGCCGTGCCGCAGTGCGCGGTTGGAAGAGCAGAAGCGGGTGAGCGCGAGGCGCTCGCCGCGGGTAGCGATAACGGCCAATGTGGTATTCGCCCCGCCGTCTACCGCCAAGGCTTTCATTTTCTCGACCACTTCGTCGCGACCGTGCCAAATCCCCGCATTCACCACGTGTCGACGATCCTCGACCAAAATATCGGCGGCCAAGGCATCGGCTACCGCCGGCCAGTTGCGTTGCCCCAAATTTGCCACGAAGTGCTTGTCCACTCGGGTTGCCGCGTTTTCCAGCCGTAGCGCTGGTGGGCGCAGTTCCTCGAACCGCGCGAGCGCGGCGTCGATGTCGTCTTCTTCGTACACTTCCATCTGGGGTCCGTCGGCAACGAACAAAAGTGTTCGTGCCCATTGCAATTCGTTCCCATGTTCATCGCTGCCTTCGATGACGAGACCGGACACGATCCCATGGGTATCGAGCGCATGGGCCACCGTCGTACGGTAGCGAGCATCGGGTACGAGAGACCATAGCTCTTCGACAGCGTGCGCGAAATCCCCAGGCGCGAAAGGAACTCGTCGATGATTGGTGTACGCGATTTGTCTCATCATTGGCCCCGGCTGGTGACGATTAGCCTCGCCCAGAGTGTCGATTCCCATCTGCCATACGCGCGCATATGGTGCCGCCTCGCCGACCAGGTACCGATGTTCGAGCTCTTCGTAGGCGGCGTCGATGTCTTCGAGATCGAACGAGACTAGTGCGACGATCCGGTCCTCGGCGTTGATCTCGACGATGGAGAACGACTCTGTGAAGTACGCGTCGTCTCCTTGATCGCGGAACGTGAGCTGACCGCGGGTGAGTACGAGGCGCTGTCCTCGCAGCGCAATAGGGTTCGACGTTATGTGCGTGGTCCCGACGTCGGCAATTGACCGGATGTCCGCCATCTGGGCGTCTCGACCGTGCCGGACTCCCGCGCCTACCACTCGACGGCGGTCGTCACTAGAGAAGTCGTCGGCGAGTGCTTCGCTGAGACCGGACCAGTCACGAGCGGCAAAATGCGCTAGGAAATGGTCGGCCACTCTGCTCGCAGCGTTTTCCAGCCGTCTCGCCGTCGGGTGCAGGGCATCGAATCGGGCGAGCGCGGCGTCGATGTCTGCCGCATCGAAAACCTCGCAGCGGTTCACCATTTCACCCTCGACCGTCAGCAGGGCGATGCCACGCCACTCGGCATTGAAGCCGTCGCGCGAAGTTTCCTCTGCGGAGTATGTGATTAACGATCCGATATTGCTCAGCCGATGCACTTCCTCGACATGGATGTTGATGTCTTGCTTGGAATCCCATCCTGCGTTGATATAGGCGATGACGTCGCCCGGGCCGAAAGCCGTCTCCCGTCGGTGGTCGATGCTCACACAGTCTTGCGCCATCGGCGGCAGTTCATGGCGGTTCAGTGCCGCGTAGCTGGCCGCAACGACTGACCAGACGCGCGCGCAGGCTCTGGCTTCGCCAACGACATATCGTGCATCGAGCTCTGCGAGCGCGCCCTGGATATCGTCGGGGTCGAACACGATCCGCGTCACGATCCGGTCATCGGCGTCGATTTCAATGACGTCAAGAACATCGGTATGGAAGGCGCCGGGAGCCTGGTCCCAATCCGCATAGCGCAAACGGGTGAGGATGAGCCGTGTGCCGCGCGTCGCAACGACCGTCGACGTCATGTTGGTCCCGCCGAGTTCGGCGACGACGCGCATGCTCGCGATTTCTGCCTCTCGACCCTGTCGGGCTTCAACGCCAACCAACCGACGGCGATCCTCAGTGGAAAAGTCGTCCGCTAGCAGTTCCGCCAATGCGTCCCAGTCGTGCGCGGTGAACCGTGCCAGGAAGCGCTCTGCCACTTGACTTGCGGCGTTTTCAGGTCGCGCTGCGGGCCGGGTTAGTTGTTCGAACCTCGCGAGTGCGGCGTCCAAGTCTGCCTCGTCGAAAAGCTCGCAGCGGTTGAGAATTTCACCTTGTATCGTTAGTAGAAAGACTTCCCGCCACTCTGCGTCGAAGCCCTCTCGTGAGCTGCCATTCATCGCGTTGGTTACGACTACTCCACGATCACTCAACCGATGCACGGCTTCGATATAGATCTCGGACTTTGGCGTGATATCCCAGGTCGCATGGGTGTATCTAAACAGCTCGCCAGGCGCGAAAGCTCTTCCTTGCCGGTGGTCGATATTCACCCAATCTGGCGTCGTCGATGGGAGTTCGTGTCGATTAACCGCGGCGTAGGCGCACAGAATAGCCGACCACGTGTGTGCATGGACGCGCCCTTCCCCGGCCAGGTAACGGGATTCGAGTTCGGCGACGGCTGTCGTGAAGTCGTCGGGGTCGAACGTGATGAGGGCCGTGATCCGCCCGTCGGCGTTGATCTCGACGATATTGAGGACATCGGTGCGGAATGAATCGGGTCTCTGGTCGTGGCCGGAAGCATGCGAACGGTTGAGGAGGAGACGGCCGCCTCGGATCGCAATGATGGCTGAATCAAGGCGCTTTACCCCGATTTCGGCGAGTGCCGACATCTCGGCGATGACGGCATCGCGGCCCTCTCGGACTCCGACGCCTACCACCAACCGACGATCGTCGTGGAAAGCACCCTCGGCCAGGGTTTCAGCGATGGCGTCCCAATCGCGTGCGGCGAACTGCGACCGGAAGCGCTCGAATGCGAGTGTTGCCGCGCTTTCTAGCCCCGACGATGGCCGGGTGAGCTGTTCGAACCGCGCGATCGCGGCATCCAAGTGCGCCTCGTCGAAAATCTCTCCACGACTAAGCATTTCATTTTCGACTGTCAGCAGTTCGATCATCCGCCACTCGGCATCAAAGCCCTCTTGCGAGGTCCCATGCGCAGCATGGGTGAGAACTGCCCCGCTGCCGGAAAGCTCATGCACCACCTCCACATAGAGGCTCACCCCCGGGAGAGCACCCCACGAGGAACGCAGATATGTCTCCAGATCATCTGGACCGATCGCGATGACAGGTCGGTGGTCGACTGTTATCCAATCAGGGGTCATCGGGGGGATTTCGTGCCGGTTGAGCGTTGCAAAGGCGTCGGCGATGACCGACCACGTGCGTGCGTAAGCACTCGCTTCACCTGCCAGGTAGCGGGATTCGAGATCGGCAATGGCAGTCGTGAACTCTTCGGCATCGAAGACATTGACCGACGCGATCAGCCCGTCCGCGTCGATCTCGACGACGTTGAGGGCATCGTTCTGGATCGTCTCAGGGTCGCGGCCGGCGGCGCGCACACATGCGAGGGCCAGCCGCTCACCGCGGATCGCCACGACGTCCACCATCGATATTGTGAAGCCGAGATCGGCAGCCGCCCGCAGGCCGTCGATCTCGGCATCTCGACCATGTTGGGCCCCAGCATTCACGACCCGCCGATGATCGATGCTGGAAACGTTGCGGCCCATGGTTGCAGCCAGCGCATCCCAGTCGCGGGCGGCGAAGTAGGACCAGAACCGTTGGAATATTCGCGTTGCTGCGTTCTCGAGCCTGGCTGTGCGCTTTTCTTCGAACCGGGCCTGCATGGCATCGAGTTCGGCCATCGCGTCGTCGACGTCGTCGACGTCGAACCAGACCTGTCGCGTGACTTGACCGTTGTCGTCGATAGCGAATAGCTGAAGTAGCTCGTCCTGCGGCGCTCCAGGGCTCGCGTCGGCGGTTGTCGTCGTCAATTTAGACAGAGCCAATCGGTCGCCTCGCGCCGCTACCATCACATGGTCGATCCGGATCGCGCCAGTCTCGAACTCCCGCCGCATCTCAAGGCGCATCGCAGCCGACTGTACCGTGAGGCCGACGACCTTCCGGCGACTTTCGACCAAGGCGTTCGGTGCGAACAACCGCTCGAACTCGTCCCAGTCCTGACGGTGGATAGCGGCCATCACGCGTTCGCCCACTCGCACGCATTCGTTGTCCAGCTCGAGAGCTGGCGTTTCGGTTAGGGGAGCGTCGATCGGCACGACCGGCTCGCCGAGCACGTTGCGCGCCATCTCGGCAAGTGCCGCAGCGCCTTTGCGGTCATAGAGGGCGACCGCTTGTTCGGCGGCGGCTCGTGCTCCGGCGGTATTGCCGGCCGCGGCCAATACGGTTGCGAGCGTGAGGCACGCGTCACCGTGATCGACCAGGGCGTCAGTCCGCTCGGCCAAAGCCACCGCGGCCTCGGCGACCCGCCGAGCTGCCTCATGGTCGCCGCCGCGGGCCAGCAGGAGCGCCCGAAGCGTGCGCCACCCCATCGACGCCTTCAAGGCATGCCCGGCGAGACGTTCGCTCTCCGTGCATAACTCGTCAGCCTCTGCCTCACGGTCGAGCGCAAGACAGGTGCGGCCGAGTAACGCGGCGGTCTCGGCAGTGTCGGCGTCGAGACCCATGCGACGAAAGCCGTCGTACGCCTTGCGAAGATGCGGCTCCGCCGCAGCAGGCTCATTGACGATGAGTTCGACGATCCCGGCGAATTGTTCAACTTCGAGCCGCGCGTGGCGTAAGCCGAGTTCGGTGACGGTGCGCCGGGCCGAGTCGATCATTCGCCGGGCCGCGGCGGCACGTCCTCGGAAGGCCTCCAACACGGCCTGGCATCGCGTCGAGGTGGCCTCGACGGCCGGCGAGTCGGTCGTGATGCGAAGCAGCCGCACCACGTCGAGACACCGTCCGCCCGCGCGCGGAACGGGGTTGGGTCCCCACAACGCCGCGAGTGGTGCGCCCGCCAAAACCGCGTTCACACTGCGGTGTTCGCGTGCCCGGCGCGCCGCGGTCAGCGCGTCGTCGAGGGCGATTTCGCAGTCGGCGATTCGGCCCAGGCGGGCGAGGCACCCCGCGCGGACGGTGTGCGCCTTGGCTTCTCCGGCGGCATCGTCCAGTTGGGCGAGCTTGGCGGCGGCCGTGCTCAGTGTGGATTCGGCCTCGTCCAATCGCTCGGGGTGAATCAACAACGAGAGTTGGCCGTCGAAGCATGCGGCCCATGCTGTGAGCCGGGCCGAATCGACTGTCGTCTCTTGCAATTGGGAGACCGCACCCGCGGCCGAAGTCACATCGCCCGCGGCGAGCAGGGCTTCGCAGCGCGCAACCAGTAGCTCGGCCGTCTGGGTGTCGCGATCGGACAGCTCGTCGTCAATTTCCTCCAGCGCGTGCAAGGCCTGGTGATACAGGTCCGCCGCACCTTCGTAGGCAAGTCGTGCCATCGCCTGGTCCGCGGCACGCCGGCAGTAGAAGACGGCCTTGGCCGCGTTTCCCGCCCAAGCACATTCGTAGTAGTGATGAGCCAGTTCGGCCAACAGTTCGTCGTCGGCGCCCGGTAGCGTCTCCAGCGTCGCGGCGATGCGCTGGTGCAATCGCATGCGCCGCACCGATGCCAACTCGGCCAGCAGCGACTGGCGCACGATCGCGTGGTTGAAGCGGTAATTGCCGCCGGGCTCTTCGACGACGATGCCGGCTTGGCACGCCTCGTCGAACGCATCGATCAAGTCGTTTCCGACGACCTGCTCGACCAGTTCCACGGCGAACCTGCTGCCGACGACCGCAGCGGCGGCGAGAGCTTTGTTGGTTTCAATCGGGAGCCGAGAAAGTCTGCGGCTCACCGCTTCTCGCACGCCCTGCGGCAGGGTGCTCTGATCCCACACGCCGCCACTTTCGTCGACGTGGCGCAAAGCCTCGATCAGGAAGAAGGGGTTACCGCCCGTGACCGATGCCAACGCGTGGGCGAGCTCCTCGTCGTCGTAGCCGGCCTCGGCGACGTATGCGGTCACATCGTCCTCGTCGAGTCCGCTGAGGCTCAAGCGGTTTGCGGTGCCAGTAGGGGCACTGCGGTGCAGATCGGCAAGCATCGCGGCCAGGGGATGGGCGCGGTCGAGGTCGGTGCTGCGGTAGGTGCCGACGATCTGCACGCGGCCGTGGTCGCCGAAGCGCAGCAGATGCCGCAGCAGCAGCAGCGTCGGCTTGGCCGCCCAGTGCAGGTCGTCGAGGATCAGCAGGACCGGCGCACTCTTGGACGCGATTTCCAGCAGCGCCACCACGGCATCGAAAAGTGCGTAGCGCTCGGTGTCGGGATCCGGGTGAGCCCGGGAAACCAGATCGGGTAGGACATCGGTCAGCCCCGGTGCAAGTGGTAGCAGCGCTTCGACGCCGCGCAGTCGCCGCAGTCGGTCAGCGCCCACGCACGGCACCAGTGAACGCAACGCCTCGGCGAACGGCTGGTAGGGCGCACCGAGGTCCTCGTCGCACCGGCCGTACAACACGATCGCTCCCTGCGCATAAGCCCGCTGCGACCATTCACCGGCCAGTCGTGTCTTGCCGACCCCCGGCTCGCCGGCGATCAGCACGGTGGGCACACCGCCTGCGAGCGCGGTCTGCCACACCGACAGCAGCCGCTCGAGCTCGCGGCCCCGTCCGACGAACGGCCCGGGTCCGACGAGGACCGCGGGGAGGCCGGGTCGCTCCATCGGCGGCTCGGCTGGCTGCGGTTGGGGCTGGGCCGCGGCGGTTTCGAGTCGCAGCTCGAAAACATGCTCGGGGCGCGCGAGGTTCTTCAGCTGACGAGTCCCGAGGTCCTTGAGCATGACGTCGTCGGCCAGCGAGTCGATGACGAGCTCGGCGGTCGCACCGGAGCACAGGATCTGGCCTCCCTCGGCCAGCGAGCGCAGGCGCGCCACCCGGTTGACCGCCCGGCCGAAGTAGTCGCCGTCGCGAAGCTCGACCTCACCGGTGTGTAGCGCCATCCGGACGCGGATCGGCTCCCGAGACACCCACGGTTCGTGAGTGATTGCGTCTTGCAACTCAATGGCCGCGGCGGCCGCCGCGGACGGCCGCTCGAAGACCGAGAACGTCGCGTCGCCTTCGCCACGTGTCTTGATCAGCCGGCCGCCGCGCGAGGTGACGACCTGCTCGACCAGCTCGTCGTGACGAGCGAGGGCGATCGCCATGGCATCGGCCTCGGCCTCCCATGCCGCGGTTGATCCCTCGATATCGGTGAGCAGGAAGGTCACAGCACGTGTGACCGACGGAAGATGCTGCGTCACAGCAACGTCCAGCGACGAATCCTGAGCAACGATCGCGGTTTCGAGGCGTCGAAGCTCCGGCCCGGGATCGACGCCCAGTTCGTCGGCGAGCAGCGACCGCACCCGCTGATACGCCCCGAGGGCTTCACCTTGCCGGCCGGCCCGGTACAGGGCGAGCATCAGCTGGCCCCATCGTCTTTCACGTAGCGGCGCCTCGGCGACGGCCGCCTCGAGGTCGCCGATGACCTCCGCGGCGCGTCCGGTGGCGAGCAGTGCGTCTGCTCGATCCTCGACGAGTGCGGCGTGGCTTTCGATCCAGCGCGTCTTCTCGGAGAGTCCCCGCTGCCCGTCGGGTAGTTCGGGGATTCCGCGCCAGAGGACGAGCGCCTCCTCCAAGCACATCACCGCTTGGCTGGTGTCGCCGACGGCAGCCGCATCGCGTCCAGTCTTGGCCGCCGATTTGTAGCGCGACGCATCCACCTCGGCGCCGTCGAGCCGCCAGCCGGCTCCCTCGGTGACCACGAAGCCGTCGCCAAGCGCGCGGCGCAGCGCGGAGATATGGGTTTGCAGGGCCTTAGCGGCGGTGCGCGGTGGATCGTCACCCCACAGCAACTTGATCAATGCGTCGGCGGGCACAACCGACCCATCGTGCAGCCCGAGCATGGTCAGGATGGCGCGCGGCTTGGCGCCCGGAATAGCGACGGGCGTTCCGTCCTGCCGGACCTGGAGAGGTCCCAAAACCCCCAGTTCCACCGAAGAAAGGGTACTCACGTCAGCCATCGTCGGTGGCCGAATTCAATACCTGGTCAAGATCGAGTAAAGGTGCGGCACGCAATTCGCGGCTGTCCTCTGCCCCGCGGGCTAGCTAACGCCTTTACTCCGGCGGTGCAGGGGTCATGGACGCGATGTAGTAGACCTCGTTGCCCTTGGGATATCCGCCCCCGCCGGTGGCGATGTGGACGTGGTCGTAGTGGTTGGCGGTTTCGGACCCAAGGTCGGCTGTCCAGGCCCCCGAATTGGGGCCCGGGTAGATCTTCTGCCGCCAGATCACGTGGTTGATGCCCCAGCGTTTCGCGTTCGCCAGTGCATATCCGGCGATCTGATTGCCGAGTTCGATGCCTTCGGGGCTGCCATGGTCCGGGATCATCACGTCGATCGCCAATCCGTTGGGATGCCACGGCAACGGATCTTGCCGGTACCCGTAGATGGTCTTGATCTGCGGGAACAGCACGCTGATAACACGGGCCGCCCAGATGGTCTTGACCTGCAACCTGTCCTCCGACGCGATGCCGGGGGGTAACGGGAATTGGAAGCTCTGCGCCCCGGTAGGCGCGGCCGCGGCCAGGGCCGTCAGTGCCTCGGCCTCCGCGGGAGTGGCGACGTGCGGACCCAGTCCGGTCGCCGGGTCCTTCGGGGGCGGGGCGGCGGTCACCGTCGGGGTTGCCGTCGGGGGTTCGACGTAGCTCGTGGACTTCGTTCCCTGGGCGTAAATCATGCCGGCAGAAACGACGAGCGAGGCCGCGATCGCCATCCAGCGGTTCCGGCCGATGGCTAACACGTTCCTGCTCACTTAGAGCACTTTAGTGTCGCGTGCGACGTGTGTGGCGATCTTCGTCGTTTCTGGTCGGTTCGCTACCAACGGATCGTTCCGACGCGGCCCAAGTTAAGGTGGCTGCTATCGATTTTCTGCTCTCGCGGCCGGTTTCAGGATGGTGGTAACGGTGTCATCGGATCACCCAGCGCGCACCGAAGGGGACAGTTGGGATCTCGCCTCCAGTGTGGGAGCGACGGCAACGATGGTGGCCGCATCTCGCGCGCTGGCGTCACGTGAACCGGATCCGCTGCTCGACGATCGGTTCGCTGAGCCGTTGGTCCGGGCGGTGGGGCACCCGTTCTTCACCCGCATGCTCGACGGCGATATTCCGCTGGACGAGGACGTACCCCTGACCGCACGGCAGCGCTGCGAGCAGATGGCCGTGCGCACAAGGTTTTTCGACAACTTCTTTCTTGCAGCAGCCGCGAGTGGGATCCGTCAGGCCGTCATCTTGGCGGCCGGGCTCGACGCCCGGGCCTACCGGTTGCCGTGGCCCGCGGGCACGGTGGTGTTCGAGGTGGACCAGCCGGACGTGATCTTGTTCAAGGGCACCACGCTGGCTCAGATCGGCGCCGAGCCGACCGCCGAACGCCGAGCGGTCGGCGTCGACCTGCGCGATGACTGGCCTACCGCCTTGCGCGACAACTTCTTTGACACCGCGGCCCCGACAGCGTGGATCGCTGAGGGTCTGTTGCCCTATCTGCCACCGGATGCCCAGGACCGGCTGCTGGACAACATCACCGCACTCAGCGCGCCGGGCAGTCGGCTGGCCACCGAAAACATAACCGACATGAGCGTGTTCACCGACGAGCGCGCGCGGGCATTACGCAGCGGTTGGCAAAAGCACGGACTCGATTTCGACGTCGCCGATCTGGTGTGGGTCGGTGAGCGGCGTCAAGCCGGCGAGCACTTGGCGGGAACCGGCTGGACTGTCACCCGGCACCTCACCGAAGACCTCTACGCCGAAAACGGATTCGAGCTGCCGGATCACGAACTGCTGGCCGAGTTTCGGCGCACCATCAGCTACCTGAGCGCAGAACTGGGCTGACCACGCCTCAGGCAGACCGCTGCGCGCCGGCAAATGCCTCCAGGAGGTCGGCGGCTTTGGCGACGCTCGCATCGGGTTTGCTCATCCGAGTCGCGAATTCGCGGGCTTGGGTCACGCACTCCGGGCTGAGGATCTTGCCTAGATCGGCGACCAACGATTCGCGGGTTGTGTTCGCAAACCGCCGGGTGGCACCGACCTTCAGGCGGGTGATCTGAGCTCCCCAGATCGTCTGAACGAGGTCCATCGACAGGACCAACGTGGGAACTCCTGCGCGCAGGCCCGCGGCCGTGGTGCCCGTGCCGCCGTGGTGCACGACCGCGCGGCAAGCGGGAAAGATTGCCGCATAGTTGACTTCGCCGACCACCTTGACGTTGTCGAAATGCGGCACGTCGCCGAAGTCGCTCCACCCGGAGCACACCAACGCCCGCTCACCGAGTTCCGCGCATGCCGCGCTGATCATTTCCACCGTCTCGGCCGGAGATTCGACGCGCATGCTGCCGAAGCCGAAGCAGATCGGCGACGTTCCGGCGGCGATCCAGGACGCGACTTCCTCGTCGGCATCCGTCATCAATTCCAATGTCAGCGCGCCGACGAAGGGCCGCCGCCCCTTCCATTTCGCCCATTCGGCTTCCAGGCCGGGAAAGCAAGCGTCGTCGTAGGCCTGGATTTCCAGCGATCCACGGTCGGTGATGCGTCGCGAGGCGGGACGAGTTGCCCTGGGCAGGCCCAATTCACGGCGCTGCGCATCCTCGAGATGTTTCGTCATCCGCCATGTCAGCCAGTTGGACACGCTCATGGCCGAGCGCGCCAATGGCGCGGGCAGAATCGGGACGAGCTGGCCGTTGGCCCGGATCGGGACGTAGTGCAGGGTGGCCAGCGGCAGGTCGTAGTACTCCGCGACATTGGCCGCGGTTTCCATGAAGCTCTCGCCGGTGAACAGCACGTCGGCCCCGTCGGCCAGCGGCGTCAGCGTTTCGCTCATCTGTACCCAGCTGCGGATGACGGAGTCGCGAAGTTCGCGCCACATCCCGATCAGAGCGGGGACTTTCCATGCGTTGTGGAAGGCGGACGTCCAGAAGTCGCGGTAAGTATCCAGCCACTCCTGCGTGTCGAGCCCATAGCCGACCGCGGAAAGCCCGGCGGCTTCGGCGAAATCAACGAGATCCGGCGACACGGCCATCTGCACGTCGTGCCCTCGGCGCAGCAGTTCGCGGCCGACAGCGACTGACGGCTCGATATCCCCCCGAGTTCCATAATTTGCGAGCACAAATTTCATTGCGGATCCCGGATCTTCAGTTGTGGTGTGCCTAATCCGACCTCAGGGGGCATCGGTGGGGTGGTGCCGGCTCAGCGTAACGTGCTCCGCTAGCAAAATGGAGCAGGTGTTGATAGCGCACCCGACATCGCGTTCGTGAACGGCCATACCCCGGCCTCGTTGTGACGCAGAGGAATCGCGGTGCACCTTCAATGCTCGGCCCCGCGCGAAACGCGGTCGGCGCGCCAGCACCATGCGCGCATCGGGATATCGATCACGTCGTCACCCGGAAAGCGTGCCTGCATCGCCGAGCGCGCCGCGTCGAGCGTCTGGGCGCGGTCCTGCGGGGAGGCAATGATCGCGCGGCTGTAAGTCGCCAGCATCGCGACGGCGTCCTCGAGTGTCATCGTCCGCACGAACCGGAAGATCTCGCGCTCGATGTTGTGAAAGATCTGCGGTTCGGGAAGGTCGAAGTGCAGGCGCTGCCGGAAGCGATCGACCGATTGGACTTCTTCGAGGTCCTGGCCGGGCAGCCGGCCGAGGTCACGCACCCAGTCCACCTCGCGGTCGCGACTCGTCCAGATCAGGCCGAAGCGACCACCGTCGCGCAGCACCCGACCGATCTCGGGCAGGGCCCGTGCGTGATCCATCCAGTGCCACGCCGACGAAACGAACACCGCGTCCGCGGCGGCGTCCGGAAGCGGGATCGATTCGCCGCGCCCCTCGAGCGCACGGATTTCCGGGGACCGCTCGGTCAGCACCTTGCGCATTCGTGCATCGGGCTCCACCGCGATGACTTCGGCCGCCTTGTCGACCAGGGTGCGGCTGAATAGGCCGGTGCCAGCCCCGACGTCGACGGCAACCCCGCAACCGGGCGGCACCAGCCAGCCCACGGCCTCCGGCGGGGCCTGGGGCCGCAGCCCGTCGTAGTCTTCAGCGATCGATCCGAAGGACATTGCGCGTTCTTGGCGATCAGTCACAACGCCACGCTAATCCGCTTGCCTATGTCTGAACTTAGTGATTGCCATGTGCTGCAAGCGTTTAGTGCCATCGGCTGACGGATCCCCTGAAATGCGCCGCAGCGCAGCGGCGATGTTGCGCCATCGCCTTCGGGCGTGGCCCGCCACGATGGCGCCGGCGAATCCGGACCGCAAACGCCTCAGCTGGCGCACAATGATGTTTCCGGCCGCTGGCCAGATGTTTTCGCGGAGGAGAGCCGATATGACCAAGACCATGACATTGCCCAACCGCCCGCCATTGCTACGGCGTTGCGCGGTAGGCGTGTTCGCTCTCGTGTTGGCCGGGTTGCCGATGGCCTGGATCGCTGCTCCCGCGGTCAGCCGGGCCGACCCGTATTGCGCGCCGGGATGGGCCTGGAGCGTCGAACTGAACCAATGCGTGTTCGTGCTTCCGGCCGCGAATGGGCCGGGTGGTCCCGGCGGACCGGGTGGCCCGGGCGGTCCCGGCGGACCGGGTGGGCCCGGGGGCCCCGGTGGACCCGGAGTGCCGGGGCACCACTAGACATGTTGTATGACCGCACCGCGACGCCGGGGGTTCAACAGTGTTATCACCGGGGTGTGGAGTTTACTGGCCCCCGCCTACGATCATCCAACTTTGCAGCAGTGGGTATACCGCCCGCCACACGACGAGGTGATCGCGCGACTGCGTGACCATCAATCACGCCAGATCGCCGACATCGCCTGTGGGACAGGCATTCTCAGTGATCGTATCGAGCGTGAACTACACCCCGAGGCGATCTACGGGGTGGACATGTCGGACGGCATGCTCGCCCAGGCTCGCGCCAGATCCGATCGGGTGCAATGGTTGCGCGGCCCGGCCGAGCAGCTGCCTTTTGACGACGGCTCACTCGACGCGGTCGTGACGACCTCGGCTTTCCACTTCTTCGACCAGCCGGCCGCGCTCCGGGAGTTCCATCGCGTACTGGCTCCGGGCGGTCTAGCGGTCGTCTCCGCGCTGAGCACGCGACAAACGGTGCTGCATGTGTCGACGAACAGGTGGAAACCGCAACACAACGCGTCGTCGGCCGAGGTGCGGTCGATCTTCGAGGGCGCCGGATTCACCGTCGTCGATCAGCACCGGATCCCGCGGCCCCTCTGGCTCCGGTTCGTTTCCGACGTGGTAACCGTCGGCATCAAGAGCTGAGGCCGGTTCCGGAAATCAGCACGGCGGGGGATCGGCGTCCCACTCGGTCATAGTCCAGCCGTCGGACGGGTTTCCGGTAAGGACTACGTGGCCGACGTTGGTCAGCGACTTGGTTTTCAACAACGACGGATCGGCATTGCGCGCGTTCATCAGCACCCAGAACATGATCGCCGCGCTGTGCGAGAACGCGACCGGATTCTGCTCGCCGCTGTCGTAGATGCGTTGAACGGCTTCGGTGAACCGCCCATTGAACTCGTTGCCGTCCACCGAGCCGGGGATTCGTGCGCTGCGGTCACCCTGCAGCCAACGCGCCGGAGCGGCGAAGTAGGTCTGCTGGATGTCGGCCTCGGGTGTGCCCTCGAACTTGCCGGCCTCGATCTCGCGCAGCCCGGGCAGCACGGTGATCTGTTCGCCCAGCAATTGCGACGTCGGCGTGGCCGTCTCCTGGGTGCGGATCATGGTCGAGGCGTAGACGCCGTCGTAATGGTTGGGCGCCAATTGCCCAGCCGCCACGTCTGCCTGGCAGAACCCTCGGGGCGAAAGTTCAGGGCCCGGGACCGTGGTGTCGATTAATCCCGACGCGTTGGCCGCCGACTGGGCATGTCGCACCAGCGTCAACGTGATAGTGCGATTACCGGCAGCCCGCGCCGGCGCCCAGCTCGTCGCCAGCACCGCCACGACGACGATGGCAACGAAACTTCCTATGGTCATCGTGATTTCACGCGCGCGCCGACGTTGGCGATCATCCGCAGTTTTCACGCGAGAAGTGTAAGGCGTTCCGATCGGACGCGCTGCGCGAGCCCGGCAAACTTCGCCTTTTGCGCAGGCCGTTGGCAGATCGCACGACGCCCGCCTCGCCAAGCGGCGAAACGGGCGTCGTGGTGGGTCGTTGGTCAGCTATTTACAGCGGAATCCACACTCCGAAGAACCAGAAGCCCCATGCGTTGAAGCCGGGATCCCATACAGGGGTTTCCTGGTAGCCCCAGTAGTTGATCGGGCCGTAGTTCCACGGACCCCCGGGCGGCGGGAGCGGTCGATCCCACATTGGTCGAGGCGGCTCACCCGGCCCCCAGGGGCCGGGCCCATCGCCCCACGGTGCGTTGTTGAAGTAGCCCCGATGGGGATCCCCGTGCCACGGGCCGCCGGGGCCACCCGGACCGCCGGGGCCACCAGGCCCGCCCGGTCCATTGAAACCGGGGCCGCCTGGGTGTCCAGGGCCACCAGGGCCGTCGGGTCCGGGGCCACCAGGCCCACCGGGACCGTTAGGACCACCGGGTCCGCCCGGGCCGTGTTCGCCGGGACCACCCGGTCCACCGGGACCACCCGGTCCACCGGGACCACCCGGTCCACCGGGACCGCCGGGACCACCCGGGCCAGGACCACCGGGGCCGCCGGGACCACCGGGACCACCGGGATCATTTGGCCCGTTCGGAGCGTGGCCGCCTCCTGGCCCGGGAGCGCCATGGCCCCCCGGGGCCGAAGGTGGTGAACCAGGAGCGGCATTTGCCAAACCGGCGCCCACGCCCAGCGCTGCCGCGCTAAAGGCGCCGGCCAGCGTGCCCGCCGCTATCAGTTGCTTGAATTTCATACTTATTTCCCCCCACGTATTAATTAGTGGATATATCGAATGCTGACCCCCAACTCACTCGACGCTAGATAGCCTGGCTATGAGTCGGCTGTGACTTGCCCCTGCGACGCCTTTGGTTGATCAGTCGGCCTTCGGCGCCCGGCGGGTGAGCCAGCGGGCTACCGGCTTTCTCGAGTTAGTCAATACTGCTGTGCGCGTTCACTTTTGACTCAAACAGCGACCGTACGTCGCGCGACCAGGAAGACGAACTGTAACATCTACTGTTGCTCACCTCAGAGGAGGAATCTTGATGAAAGCCGTGGTCGCGCGGAGATTCACGTGGTGACCGAACCGAACATCCTGCCGGATGACGTCGATTCGACGACGCCCGGGCCGTACTTCGTGCGCGACGAAAGTCGTTACGTGCCAACGGCGGTAGCACGCGGCGGGTGGGGTCCGACAATGAGCGGCCATGTGGTCGGTGGCATCTTGGCCGCGGTCCTCGAGGGTACGGTCGACGACCCGGAGTTGCAGCCCGCGCGGCTGACGGTCGACTTGCCCGCACCGGCTGCGCTGGAGCCGTTCGAAGTGCACACCAAGGTCCAGCACGAACGTCGGCGATTGCGTCTGGTCGAGGCGCTTCTCACCCAGCGTGGCGAACCCGTCGCGCGAGCGAGCGCGCTGTTTCTGCGGCGTGGCTCGCAGCCCGACGGCAAGGTATGGTCACAACCCCTGCAGATGCCGCGGCTGCCCATCGAGGATGACGGCGACAAGCCGACGCTGTTTCTGCGGACCTACGGCTGGGGCGGAGACCTCCAGAATCCCGATCCCGAGTGGGACATGACCGGACCGAAGTACACCTGGCTACATGAAATGCGGCCGTTGATCGACGACGAGCCGCTCACACCGTTCGCTCGCGCGGCGCTGTGTGCCGACGTCACCGCGGCAATCGCCAACTGGGGGACGAAGGCGTTGGAGTTCATCAACGTGGACTACACGCTCACCCTGAGCCGACTGCCCGAAGGACCTCATATCGGGCTGGCCGCACTGACGCACTACAGCGACGACGGCGTGGCCAACGGTTCAGCCGTTGTCTTAGACCACCTCGGTCCAATCGGCAGCGCGGTGTCCGTGTCCATCGCGCACTCCGGATTTCGACCACCCTCGGACTTGCCGTCGGTCTGATGACGACCGGAACGGACGTCACCTACTGGACGTTGATCGCCGAAGCGGCACAGCGCCAGCCGGATCGGGTGTTGTTCGCCGACGACTATGGCCGGAGCCTGACCGCGCGCGAGCTTCACGATGCGGCATGCGCGACGGCGGCCGCGTTCGCCGAACGTGGGATTGGCGCGGGAACGGTAGTGTCCTGGCAGCTGCCAACCACGCTCGAGACCGTGGTTGTCATGGCGGCGCTGGCTCGGCTCGGCGCGGTGCAGAACCCGATCATCCCGATCCTGCGGGGACGTGAGATCGGCTTCATCACCGGGCAGCTGTCCACCGAATTCCTTGTGGTGCCCGAAGTTTGGCGAGGATTCGATCACGGCGCACTAGCCCGGTCGTTGGCCTCGACTCAGGGCTTCGAGGTCGTCTCGGTCGATCTGGCAACAGCTCCGCAGGCCGATGAGCTGCGGCTGCCGCGTGCCGACGCCGATGCACTCGCGACGGCGCCCGGTGGCGACAACCAGTGGATCTACTACTCGTCGGGAACCACCGCGGCGCCCAAAGGAATTCGTCACACCGACAGCACCGTGATCGCCGGCGCGCGAGGGATGGTGCGTGCGATGGGTATCACCGCCGGTGATGTGGATCCGATCGCCTTTCCGATCGCCCATATCGGCGGGGCCGCAATGGTGGCCGCCGCGCTGATGACCGGTATGCGCCTGGCGCTCTTCGAGGTATTCGATCCGGCCGCGACACCGCTGGCTATCGCGGCACACCGCCCGACGTTCCTAGGCACCGCCACACCGTTCTTCGTGGCTTTTCTGGAAGCGCAACGGGCTCATGGCGATACGCCACTCTTCGGCGCACTGCGGGGTTGCATCGCAGGGGGTGCACCGATCACCGCCGAACTGGGGCGACAGGTCCGCGAGACCTTCGGTGTGGCCGGAATCGCCAACGCCTGGGGGATGACCGAGTTTCCCGTGGCGACCTCACCACCGCTCGACGCCGCGCCCGAGGTGCTCGACTACACCGTCGGCGCACCGGTATCGGGGGTTAGCGTGCGCGTCGTCGACAACCACGAGAATGAGTTGCCCGTCGGGCAAGAGGGGGAATTGCGGCTCAAGGGACCGCAATGCTTCCTCGGCTACGCAGACACCGCACTGGACGCCGGCGCATTCGACCGCGACGGCTGGTTGCGCACCGGCGATCTCGGGTTGATCGACGCCGACGGCAATGTCCGCGTCACCGGCCGAATCAAGGACGCGATCATCCGCAATGCGGAGAACATCTCGGCCCTCGAGATTGAAAACGTGCTAGCCACCCATCCCGCCGTTGCCGATGTCGCCGTCATCGGAGTTGCCGACTACAGCGCAGGGGAGCGGGTGTGCGCCGTCGTGGTACCCGCGTCGGCCGACGGCGTGTCATTGGAATCCCTGGTGCAGCACTGTCATTCGCTGGGTCTGGCCCGCTATAAACATCCCGAGCGCCTCGTCATCGTTGAAGCCTTGCCGCGCAATCAGTTCGGCAAAGTCATCAAGAAGGATCTGCGCGAGGCCTTCGGCCGTCCGTAATCCACGGGATTTCGATCACATCTGACGCACCCGTACCAAAAAGACTGGCCTATAACGGTTTTAACACGCGATATCGGATATGCTATCGCGATTTCAAAAGATGTGGTCCAGCGCTTCGCGGTGCTGATGTGGCGCGTGTGACTTTGAGTTTACAAACCCTTAGGTGCATCGCGGACGGTCTGCACCGCGGACGCATCGCCGTCGAACTCGACGCGAGCCTCGCGCCCGACGGAGAACAGCAGCAGCTCTTCGGCCGTACCGGTTACCGTGACGGTCGGGCCACTGCCCGCGATCAGCACCGTCTTGCCCTCCGGGGTGCGCAATGCGACCCGGCCTGGAACTTTCGACAGCGTCATCCGGGCCATCAACGGCAGCGTGCGCCGCAGGCTTTTGGCCAGGGCCGGTTCCAGGGCGCGCGGCGCCCAGTTCGGCTGCGCACGCCGCACGTCCTCGTGGTGGATGAACATCTCGCCAACATTGGCCACCGGGTCGAGCAGCTTCAGCGGCGAGTAGGCCGGCGGACCGGACGCGACCTTGTTCAGCAGCGCATCCCACTCGGTCCGCTCGGCCACCTCGTTTTGCACCTTGGCGGTATGGGCGGCGAAGAACGGGATCAGGATGCCGGGTGCGGCATCCGCACGATATTCACGAATCACAAGGTGGGCGGCTAGATCTCGCGTGGTCCAGCCGTCGCACAGGGTGGGCGCATCCGGCCCGACGCTGCGCATGGTGTCGACGAGGGCGGCACGTTCGCGTTGAGCAACAGACACCTGAGTTCCCTTCACCGGGTGGGCTGACCTGTTCAGGGTAGGCAGGCCGGACCCCTAGACGTTAACGATTCCCAACTCGGTAAATTTGAATCCCATGAATGCCGGTGTTGAGCAGTTAGAGTTCCAGGCCGAGGCGCGCCAACTTCTCGACCTGATGGTCCATTCGGTCTACTCCAACAAGGACTCGTTTCTGCGGGAGTTGATCTCGAACGCGTCGGACGCACTCGACAAGCTTCGGCTGGAGGCGTTTCGGAACAAGGACCTCGACGTCGACACCTCTGACCTCCACATCGAGATCGAGGTGGACAAGGGCGCGCGCACCCTCACCATCCGCGACAACGGCATCGGCATGACGCGCGAAGAGGTCATCGGCCTGATCGGCACCCTCGCCAAATCGGGTACCGCCGAGCTGCGCCAACAGCTCAGGGAGGCCAAGAACGAGGCGGCATCCGAAGAGCTGATCGGCCAGTTCGGTATCGGCTTCTACTCGTCATTCATGGTGGCTGACAAGGTGGAGCTGCTGACGCACAAGGCCGGCGAAAGCGAAGCCACCCGGTGGGAGTCGACCGGCGAGGGCACCTACATCATCGAATCCGTACCAGACGCCCCGCAGGGCACGGCCGTCACCCTGCACCTCAAACCCGAAGACGCCGAAGACGAGCTCCACGACTACACCTCGGAGTGGAAGCTGCGGAGCCTCGTGAAGCAGTACTCCGACTTCATCGCGTGGCCCATCCGGATGGAGGTCGAGCGACGCACTCCCCCCTCTCAGGAAGAAGGGGCGGAGGGCGGCGAAGAGGTCGTCACCATCGAGACCGAGACCTTGAACTCCATGAAGGCACTGTGGGCCAGGCCTAAGGACGAAGTGTCCGACGAGGAATACAAGGAGTTCTACAAGCACATCGCGCACGCCTGGGACGACCCGCTCGAGGTCATCGTGATGAAGGCCGAGGGCACCTTCGAGTACCAGGCCCTGCTTTTCATTCCGTCACACGCGCCTTTCGACCTGTTCAACCGGGACGCCCAGATCGGCGTGCAGCTGTACGTCAAGCGGGTGTTCATCATGGGCGACTGCGACCAGCTCATGCCGGAGTACCTGCGGTTCATCAAGGGTGTGGTCGACGCGCAAGACTTGTCGCTCAACGTTTCTCGCGAAATCCTGCAGCAGGATCGGCAGATCAACGCGATTCGTCGCCGCTTGACCAAGAAGGTCCTGTCCACGATCAAGGATCTGCAGTCGGAGCGGCCCGAGGACTATCGCACCTTCTGGACCCAGTTCGGCCGGGTTCTCAAAGAGGGCCTGCTTTCCGATGCCGACAATCAGGACACCTTGCTGCAAATCTCCTCGTTCGCGTCGACGCACAGCGAGGAGGACGCGACCACGCTGGCCGAATACGTCGAGCGCATGAAGGATGGGCAGGAGCAGATCTTCTACGCCACCGGCGAGACGCGGCAGCAAATCCTCAAGTCGCCGCATCTGGAGGCATTCAAGGCCAAGGGCTATGAGGTCCTGATCCTCACCGATCCCGTCGACGAGGTCTGGGTCGGCACCGTGACCGAATTCGACGGCAAACCCCTGCAGTCGGTGGCCAAGGGCGAGGTGGACCTGGATTCCGGCGACGAGTCGAGCGACGCCGAACGTGAGGAGCGGGAGAAAGAATTCGCCGACCTGCTGACCTGGTTGAAAGAGACCTTGACCGACCACGTCAAGGAGGTCAGACTGTCCACTCGCCTGACCGAATCGCCGGCGTGCCTGATCACCGACGCCTTCGGGATAAGTCCCGCGCTCGCGCGCATCTACCAGGCCTCCGGGCAGAACATCCCGATCGGAAAGCGCATCCTGGAACTCAATCCCGACCATCCGCTGATCACCGGGCTGCGTAAGGCTCACCAAGAGCGCGCCGACGATCCGACGGTCGCCGAGACCGCGGAATTGTTGTACGGAACTGCGCTATTAGCCGAGGGCGGTGCCCTCGAGGATCCGGCCAGATTCGCCGAATTACTGGCGAATCAGTTGACTCGCACACTGTAAACGGGCAAAACGCGCCCCTCGGTCGAAATTGCGTGCGGTTGAAACATGACCGAAGGGGATAATCCCATCGCATGCCCACGTTTCGAGCTATCGACCCGCATGGCGAGATAGTCGCAGCGAAGAATTTCGACAGCGCAGAAGCTGCACACGCATGGTTTATGGACACCATCGCGGGCAGTTCTGAGCTGGGTTGGCGCATGGAGGTCGACGACGACGGTTCCTGGGCTTTTTTCGACGACACCGGCGGGTTTACCGCCCCCGCGAGCCGTCGTCCGCGCAAACTTCGGATACAAGCGCCCGGGTGCAACTAGTCGGCGGTGGACAGCCGCTTCTCCGCGCGCGTCAGGTGCACCGGGAACTCGTCGCCCGGCTCGGGCCAGGGCTGACGCGCCAGCATGTCCGCGACGGTGACGTAGCCTTCCTCGATCACCCCGGCCTTGGCGTCCGCGATGCGATACCACTGCCGTTGGGTCTGAATGGGTTGGCCTTCCAGAATGACCACCCGCACATCGCCCTCGTCGAACTGACAGCGCCGCTGCAGGGCCTCCAGCAGTTGCTCGTTGTGTAGGTGGCCTTCGCCGAAGTTCCAGCCGACCAGGGGACCGGCGACGACTTCACCCTCGCGCATCCGGTAGTCGGCTTCGTTGTCGACGGCGCGAGGCAGCAACCCGTTGAGTGCGCGACCATGGGTGTGCATCGACCGGAAGGCACCGGCCTTGTCGATGGTGATCTCGGCGGTCGCCTCGTCGTACAGCCTGGCCAGTTGCTTGGCAGTGAGCGCTGAGCTTTTCACGACATTGGCTTCGATCTTCTCCTCGGCGCCGGCGCGGAAGCACCAGACGCTGGTCGCCCAGTTACCGGCGTAGTAGCGCATCGCGGGCAGGAACGAAAACTGCTGGGGGAAAAGGTTTCCCAGAATTGGAACCACGGCCAGGGCGACGACGAGGATGGCCAGCAACAGCGGCGATTGAAGGTCGGTGGCGTGAATTGCGTTGTAGTGCCCGAACAAATAGAACAGCGAGAAGATCAGGAATACATTCCACTCCAACGGAACTCCCATCGGGAGGTTGGAAATGATGTTGAGGTGGAAGATCACCATGAAGGCGATCAGGAACCACGCCCAGCGATGGCCATCGGCGAAGAAGACCAGGACCAGGGGCACCAGAAATTCGGCCGTAGTGCCGCCGACATGCGCCATGACTTTCGGTACCCAGGAGGGACGTATGTCATTGACCGGGTCCAGGTAGAGCCGGTGCTTGACCCAGTTGAACAATTTGCTGCGCAATAGCGGGTGGTTGCTGGTCATCGCCGCCACGACGTACGGGAAGTGATGATTGAGCTTGGATGTCGCCGCGCCCCACCACAGCGCGAGCATGACGATCTTGAAGCCCGCGATCTGATCGGTGAAGGGAAAGAAGAACACGAACAGGGTCAGCCAGTAGTGCTCGCCGCGGGCCGCTAAGAACACCGTCTTGTCGCGCAGGCCCAACAACGCCAGGGCGACGATCGCCGGCACCACCACCATCGGGTCGAGCAGGCCGACATCGCCGCCGGTCGCGGTAACCGGGCCGCCACGGCCGGGAGAGAGTAGTGCCCAGACGCCGGAGGCAAGCACGATCGCGTAGAGGGCCACGTCGACGATCGAGCGACTATCCCCGCGGGTGAAGGGAATCATGCGCGGCCAGGGTGGCAGGCGAATCGTGTTGGGTCGCAACCAGAACAGGAAACCTCCGATGGGCGGCCAGAACCGCGCTGTCAGCGGCCCGGAACCGCAACCCAGGCCGAGGACCTCGAACAGCAGCGTGAACACCACGACCTTCTGGTACACGATCGGTTGGGTCCACCACTGGGCGATGCGATCGAGGCCGCCCAGCCCCGGGGTCAACGCGATGACCGCCGCAGCCCCGCCGGCGTAGGCGGCCATCTTCAGTACATACAGCAGATAGATCGCCGACGGCGTGCCGAAGCCGTGTTCCACCCAATGCCGGGTCACCACTTGCATCCGCGTGGACCGGGGCAGTGTGGGCCAGGTGTCGTGGTCGACGTCGGGAAGGTCGGGCGTGATGAATCCCATGATGGCCTCGTTCCGCGTTGAACCCAGTAGGCGATTACTCAATGTAGCGCCACCACGCGATTGAGTCGTGAATGCCTCGATCGAAACTCGATAGGCGAACGACAACACGCATTGCCTTCTGAGGAAGAGCTCATCGTGAGCCTTCGCTGGCACGCCGCTCCGAAATAGGCTGTCGTGACACGATTGCCATCGCAGCCGCGCATGAAATCGCGAAATGCCAAAGCGAATTCAGCTCTGCCGCTCTGCTTGCTCACGCGATGGCCGTTCGGCCGATGGTTTCAGCGAGAGGGCGAGATGAGTTCGACGACAGAACAGGTGGTGCCCGCACGTATTCGTGGTTGGGCTTTTCATCATTCCGCTGGCGCCCGAGACGCACGGCGAGACGTGGCCACAGTAGAGCAGTCGTCACGTGTTCTTCGTCGGGGCGGTAGAGGGCGAGCCGCGATCGCCGATCTCGTTGCGAGTCGGATTGCTACCTGACTCTCCGCTGTCAGCGCCGCGTATCGAAGTTCGGGCGGCGGGAAATCTTGATGAGGTCGGCACCCTTTTCGGCGATCATCACCGTCGCGGCGTTGGTGTTCCCACTGATGATCGCGGGCATCACTGATGCGTCGACAACCCGAAGTCCCTCGATACCATGAACTTTGAGCTCGGGATCGACGACCGCTCGTTCGTCGATACCCATCGCGCAGGTGCCGACCGGGTGGTACTCGGTCTGCGACCAGTTCCTCGCGTGAGCGGCCAGGGTGCTCTGGTCCAGGTTCTCTTCGGCGGGGAGATTAATCCCCTTGAGGAACTTCCTCAACGAGGGCTGGTGGGCGATCTCGATTGCCGCGCTCAGGCCCGCGATGACGTCGTGAATATCTGCCGGGTCGGAGAAGTAGGCGGGATCGATGCGCGGAGGCTTCAGCGGGTCGGCGTAGCCCAGCCAGAGCCGGCCGCGGCTGCGCGGGTGGGTGGGGGCGGCATTCATCGTGAAATTCGGCAGCGGCGGACTGAAGTGTCCGTGGTCAACGAATGATGTTGGTCCGCCGATGAATTGGATGTTCGGGATGCCATCGCCGACGGTGGACAGGAATCCCCCCACCTCGCCGCCGTTGGAGGAGAAGGGGCCACCGCGCCGGTTCTGCCACAGCTCAAGGTTTTCCGGGCTGGCCATCTCCAACAGATCCGTCGAATCCTGAGTCCCCCAGACAATGGGGGTCATCGTGTGATCGTGCAGGTTCTCTCCGACACCCGGGAGGTCGGCTTTGACATCGATGCCGAGTGCACGCAGCGCATCGGCCGGGCCGATTCCCGACAGCAGCAGCAGTTGCGGGGAATTGATCGTGCCGCCGGACAGAATTACCTCCGCCGCGGCATAGACGGTCGCCTCCGCGCCATCGTGCAGGTAGGACACGCCGGTCGCACGAACCCCATCCACGAGAATCCGGGTCGCTTGGGCATTGACCCGCACGGTGAGGTTGGGCCGCCCGAGTGCCGGTCGCAGATAGCCATCGGCGCCCGACCATCGCCAACCTTCATGGCAGCTGACTTGGTAAGCGCCCGAACCGATTTGGGATACACCATTGAAGTCCTCGGTGGCCTCCAAACCCCATTCACTCGCCGCGCTGATCCACTTGTGCGAGAGCTCATGGGTGAACATCCGGTCCTCGACGTGTAGGGGGCCGCTCTGACCATGCAGCGGTTCACCGAGGCGGTTGTTGTTCTCCGCCTTGATGAAGTAGGGCAGCACGCTGTCGTAATCCCACCCAGCGCAGCCGCGTTCGCTCCAGCCGTCGAAGTCCGCGCGGTCTCCGCGGATGTAGACCATCAAATTGATCGCGGATGAACCACCCAGCGTCTTGCCGCGAGGGTAGGTCGCCGATCCCTGATAGTGCGTCTGCGGTTCGAGGCGATAATCCCAGTCGACTTCGGTCCCGAACAGGGAACTGAAGATGGCGGGGACCCGAATCGCGTCCTGGGTGTCCTCGGGACCCGCCTCAAGAAGGAGGACTTGAATCGACGGGTCTTCGGACAGCCGATTGGCCAGCACGCATCCAGCGCTGCCAGCCCCGACGATCACGTAGTCGAACGAATTGTGTGGTGAAACTTGCCGTGAAGATGTCATGTGCCCAACGTACTCATATCTGAGGTCACGTGCAATCAGATGGTGACTGACCCCACATGGTGCGGTCGCATGTGCGCAGGTGGCTTATGCTTTTCATCATGGGACGCGCGCAATCAGAAAGTCTTGAATGAGGGATTACGACGGAAAGACCGCGACGGAACGGGTCGCGGAGCGCCGCGCGCGATTGGTCGATGCCGGCATCGAGTTGTTCGGCGAGCATGGCTACGCCGGCACCTCCATCCGCGCGGTGTTGCGTCAGGCGGGACTGCGCGATCGGTATTTCGGCGAGAGCTTTGCCGATCTCGATGCGCTGTTGGCGGCCGCCTACGACCAGCTCATCGATGAGGAAGTCAGTGAATGCCGCGCCGCGATCGCCGCCACCGCCGGGGCCTCGGAAGGGGCGCGGGCGATGATTGATTCGATCAGCCGCGGCCTGGACGGCAACCCCGGCCATGCGCGCATCAAGCTTCGCGAGGTGTTTTCCGGTGGGCCGATGGTTGCGGTCCACCGCCAAGAAGGGCTTCGCAAACTGGCCCAGCTCGTCGCCGACCTCTTGCCGGCGGTGGACGGCGTCGACGACCGTAGCCGGCTGTTGCTCGGCGTCGGTGTCGTAGCTGCCGCCGACGCCTATTTGCTCGCGTGGCTGGACGGTGACTTGGACGTGACGCGAGAAGATGTGGTCGATCTGGTGACGCAACTGTTCGATTCGGTGGCGTCCGGCATGACGGTCAACCGCCCGGGGTAGCGGTCAAATGCCATCGACCTGCAGCAGCGCGTGGGCCTTCAAGGTCTGCTGGGCGTGGTCCACGAACCGTTTTCGCGCCTCGCTTAGTGCCGCCAGCTGGTTGTCGACGGCGACGCGAGTCTGGTGAACGTGTTGCTCGGGTGCCGAGGATCGGATGGTTTCGCGGTGGGTGTTGGCGGGTTCGACCACTCGATCGGCCGCGTGACGAATTTCCGCACAGGTGGCCGCCAGTTCGGGAAATCCGATGAGGCTCAGGCTGTCTGCTGTGGCGGACAGTCGCCGGATTTCACCCGCCAGGGTGAGCATGTTCTGGGTGAACACCTCGTCGTTGGTGGCAAAGGAGCGCACGTTGTAGAGGCGGTCGATCTCGAATGCGTGCCCAGCGGCGTGCGATCCGAGCTGCAATAGCGTTTCTCGTAACCACTTGTGATGATCAAGTATGCGCGCCGATCGGATGGCGGCGCGGCTGTTTTTGTTGTTGATCATGACGCCGAGGAATGCGGTCGCGGTGACGAGTATTGACCCCAGCAGGGGCAGCCAGGGTATCCACCAATGCGTGTTGTCCATGGTGTGCCAGTATCCCTGGTCCGCGGTCGCGGCAGGCCGGGTTGCAAGCGTCGTCAGTAGCCGATCGATGCCAAGAAGGAACCGCGCGGCTCCTGGTAGTGACCCAGCGCCATCATGTTCAGCAGGTAGACGACACGCAGGCCGTGGTCGAAACACCATCGCAACAACTCGGCGTTGCGCAACGGAACAAGAAATCCATTCCAGGAGAACTTCTCTGCATCGGCGATCAATGCCTCGAGATCTTCGTTGCTCACGGCGACGGAGTGGCCGGTGAACCCGACGTCGGTCGTGTAGCCGGTTATTTGGCCGTCGCGCTCGACGACCTTGGCCGCTCCCCGTGCGACCCGACCATCGGATTCGGCTACGACACTGAAGTATCCGGGGTGAGGGTGCAACGCACCGACGAGATCGTGAGCATGTCGGACCGAGGGAAAGTCCGACGGAAAGTTGTGCCGGGCAGCGATCGCGTTGAAGGCTTCGTAACAGATCCGTGCGGCCGCGTTGATGTCTGCCTCTGTCATGGTACGTATACGGGTCATCTGGTGGTTCCTCTATCCGTCGCCTGCACTAACGACGCAGCCTACCTAGTTGACCGGCGGCCAAACACCCTGCGGTTAAAAGCTTTACCCTTCCAGAAGGAAGCAGGTCCCTCTCAAGGACGCGAAAACACAAGGGGGAGAGCCGGGTACGTTTCTAACTGCCGATCACGAAACAGCGGCCGCTGCTCGACGCGAGTAGCACCTCCTGAACCGCTGACTTATCGATGGTCGGGAATTCGAAGCGATGCGTTTGTTGGCCCGCCTCGATGGCGGCATCTTGAGACTCGTTGGTGCCGTCCTTCTTACGCACTATTGCCGTGACCTTGTCCGGCTTCGACATGTGCTGCGGCTCGTGGAAGTACCAGACTTCAATTCCCGCCCCGGCTGAATTCGATTGCCAGCCATCGGAGTAGTAACACGCGGGATTCCCCTCGGCGTCCGGCGGCGGCGGTGTGCAGATCGACAATCCGACACAATCGGGCGGCGCGCTGCTCGTCGTCGCCGGCGAAACGGTCGTAGTGACAGGGGGCGAAGCGGCAATGCTGCTGCTCGCCAAAGGTTTCGCCGAACTGGAGCCCGACTTACTCGGGTCGGACGCCAGGTGCGAGCCGCACGCCGTTACGGCGATACAGCACATCGCGCTGGTGGCGATCAATCGGAACAAGGGTGCACTCTCAGTGGCAGATTTCGCAGGCAATGCCGTCGTTGTCCCGGTCAAGAGGGGGCCGATAGCCCGGCTGTCCCCGATAAATCGGAGCCACACCGGCATCGCAGGCGGCCTTGCAGTTCGGGTAGTACACGCTCGAACCCGTCGTCGGTGCAGGAGACGTTGTGGTGGTGGATGGGGCCGCGTGGGCTGTGGGCGTCCCCGCTATCCCTAGCGCAATTGCTCCCACGGCGAACATCTGACGAAGCATCGGGCAAAACCTCTCATTAGCCAGGCAGCGTTGGTTGCTAACGAGTACAGAGCTAACACCTCGACGTACTTGCATGGCAAGGGCGAAGCGCCGGGGCAGTAGGTCGCCTAGAAGTGGTCGGCGATCCAGGTGGTGGTGAAGCGCTGCACAGCGGGGATGCTGTCAGACAAACCTGCACCGAGAGTCTTCTCGAGTTTGCCGCCCACCAATGGGATTTTGACGTGCACATTGACCGCGAACCGCAACTGTGTGCCGTCGCCGCTGGGCTCCAGCCAAGCTTGGGCGCGGGCCCCGCCCACCCCGGGCGACGTCGAGACCTTGACCTGGCCGAGAACCTGGCCGTCGCCGTTGGGTTTCCACGTCTCCTCATGGACGAGTTTCAGCTCGCCGGGTGTGAACTTGGCGACCGGGCCGGGCAAAAGCTGGCGTCCCAGGTGCTGCGTTACCCGCACTGTCACCCTGCCGGCGGGGTCGAAATCCAGCGAGTCCAGCGTGGTGGTCGCGGCGTCCCCGAGGGCGATTCGGGCCAGCCAGTAGTCCTCGCGACTGAACGCCGAATAGATCTGTTCAACGCTGGCGGGCGATTCGGTGGAGACGTCGAATGAGCGCGGCATAGCAACCCATTCTTACCAAAGTCGCGGCTGTCGTGTCGGGCTTGCTCGAATCGACTGAACGCCAGGGGAACTGATACGCGACGGCTACTGCTTGTCGACTTTGGCCGCGATCTGTTTGGCGGCGCTGACGCCGGCGTCTCCCGGATCCTTACGGCACGCTTCGGTGTCGATCACGACGTTGTTGCGCACCGTCAGCGCCCGTTGGCAGCTCTGCGCCATCGTGTCGCTGCCTTTACTCAGACTCACGCTCACCGTGGTGCTCAGTATTCCGTTGCTGTTGGAAACCGGTCCCACCTTCCACTGAATGTCAGGAGCGTCCGGGTCGCCGCCGCTGGGAACGGTTTCCTGGTGGTTGGCGCAGGCGGGCCAACGCTGGGCCGACGTGTTGAAGAAGGCGGTCGCCTGGTCGGCGGACGGAAACAACACCACGAATTGGCTGATGTCAGGGTTCGGATCGTTCGACCCCGCGGGGATCGGCGCAGTGTCACGCTCCCCATGCACCGCGGTGTTGCCGCTGCCCGCGTAAACGGGCGTCAAGCCCTCGCCGGTGATGTAGAGGCACTCGGCCGGGAATTTGTATCCCTTGGGGAACACCTCGGTGCTTTTGTCCTCTTGGAGCGTGTCGAATGTCTTGTCGGACTTCGAACCCGTGACGCCCAGCACGCTGTCGACTTCGGCGGGAGTGAGCAAAAGGCTCGCCAGCGCGGCCTGCGCCAGGGGAGGCTTCGACGAAGTCGTGGTGGTGGTCGACGACGAAGCGCTGCCACCCCCGTTGCTACCGCCGCAAGCAGCAATCAGTATCCCGGTAGTGGCGACGGCGGCGGCGAGTGCGAATGGGCGCATCGTTGGTGCCTTCCTGCTGGGGGCGAGTGATGCGCGCACTGCGCGCGTCGACTGTTCGGAGGGTGTTTGCGGATGGAGCATACGACAGCTGCGCGGGTCCTGTGGTGTTTGCGGGTAGCGAGACACATCCAAAACGTCCAGCGAGATCGCAGCGCGAACTACTGAATTCGTGCCGAGGGCGCAACGCCTACTGCTTGTCGACTTTGCCAGCGATCAGATTGGCGATGTCGACGCCCACGTTGCCGGGGCTTTGGCGACAGCCGTCAACGTCGATCGCGACGTTGTTGCGTACGGTCAGCGCTCTCTGGCAGGTCTTGACGATGTGCTCGCCATCCTTGACAAGGTTTACGGACACGGTTGTGCTCAGAACTCCGTTGTCATTGGAAACCGGCCCCACCGTCCACTGGAAGCCCGGGGAATTCGCGCCGTCGGGAACGGTGCCTTGGCGGTTGGCGCACGCGGGCCAGCGCTGGGCGGAGGTGCTGAAGAAGGCGCTCGCCTGCTGGGCGGCCGGAAACATCACCACGTACTGGTTTGCGTCGGGGCTCGACTCACTCGATGCCCCAGGCGTGGGTTCGGTGATTCTCTCGCCGTGCACCGATGTGCTCCCGCTGTTGGCGTATACCGGCGCGAGGGCGGGTCCGGTGATGTACAGGCATTCCTCCGGGAACCTGAAGCCCTTCGGGCCCATCCCGGCGGTTTGGTCTTCTTGCAGCGAGTCGGAAACCTTGTCGGTCCTCGAGCCGGTAACCCCGAGAACACTGTCGACGTCGGCGGGAGTGAGCAAGAGATCCATGAGTGCCGCCGGCGCGACCGCTTGCTTCGAGGCGCTCGTTGGGGTCGGCGCTGAGGAAGGGGTGCCGGTGCCACCCCCGTTGCTGTCGCAAGCCGCCGCCAGCATCACGGTGGCGGCGACTGCGGCGAAGGCTGGTAGCTGACTCATCATTGAGTGCCTTCCTGCTGCGGTCGACTGGGGTGGAGCATACGACAGCGTTCGCAGCGCGATCGGGACGACAGCTGACAGACTCACGGTGTGCCCGAAATCGATTTCGCCTCGGTAGCCCCGATCATTCCCGTTCGAGATCTCGACATCGCCTTGGATCGTTACCGCCGACTCGGGTTCGATGCCCGCAGCTACGAAGGCCCCGACCGCTACGGCTTCGTCGACCGCGGCTCGGTGTCGATGCACCTCAGCGAGTGGGCCGAACACGATCCACTGCGCACCGCATCCAGCGTGTACTTCTATGTCAGCGACGCCGACGCCCTTTACGCGGAGTGGGCGGCGCTGAAGGATCTCGAGGGCCGCTTGGTGGAACCGGTCGATACGCCTTACGGTTTAAGGGAATTCGCCTACATCGATCCCGACGGGACCTTACACCGGATCGGTTCGCGGAGAAGTTGATCGCACGTCGGTCGGCGCATCGGTGGCCGGGGCTCCAGCGGCCTGGCTTTGCGCCAGCGCCACCGCCGCGGCGATCATCACCGCGACCGACATGCCGAGCACAACCATGCCGACGTGGTTGGTGCTCAACGTCTCGCCCAGCACGATGACGCCGAGCACCGAGCCGACGAGCGGCTCGGCGACCGTCACCGCGGGCAGCGACGCGGTCAGCGGGCCGGCCCGAAACGCCGACTGCTCCCAGGCCGTCGCGGCGATCCCCAGCACCGCCCACACGTACAACTCGGGCGTTCGCAACAGCTCCGGAATGCCGCGGCCGAGTTGGTCCACCACGCCCTTCGTCAGCACCGAAAAAAGGCCCCACAGCGCGCCCGACATCAGCCCCAGCAGCAACGCGCTGAGCCATCCCGAGGACAAGCGAGCGCCGATCACACACACGATCAGTGCAGGCCCCAGGATTAAGGCCACGATCGTCCATGTCTTGATTGACCCGCGCGGAATGCCAGCCTGGGGGTTACCGACGGTCACCACCACTGCGACGGCGGCGACGAGCAGGACGGCCCAAATAGCTTGCCAGCGAGATATTTTGCGGTGATTCGCCGTGCTGCTGATGAGCAGCGCGAACAGCAGCGAAGTCACCGACAGTGCCTGCACGAGAACCACCGAACCCAGGCCGAGCGCCGCAGCCTGCAGCCCGAACCCGGCGGCGGCCACGAGACTGCCTAGCCACCAACGGCGATCGCGCAGCAGCCGATGGAAGAGCGCCGGGGTGCTGACCGGTTTGTCGGTGACCTGCCGAGCGGATCGCTGTTCTAGGACGTCTCCGATGCCGATCATCAGGGCAGCCGCCAATGCGAGCAGCACCGCGATTCCGGTGGTATTCATCGAATGCTCCGGTTAGCTGTTGCGCATGATCGTCAACGCCGTGGTGATCATCGGAATCTGAAGCGGTAGCCGGGCGAAGGCGGCGATGCGCATCGGCCACGGCTTGTTCCACCACAACCGGCACATGTTGACGTTGGCCGGGAACACCCCGATGAACAGCAGGACGGCGGCCAGCGCGGCGAACCGCCGCGTCTGTCGCGGCACCAGCAGGGCGCCGGTGGCAATCTCGGCGACACCCGATGCGTAGGTGTAGAAGCGCGGATCTCCCGGCAGCTCGACGGGGACGATGGTGTCGAACGGTTTGGGGGCCAGGAAGTGCACGGTGCCGATACCCATCAACATCGCTGCGACTCGGTATGCGGCGGTCTGGGCCTCACGTTGGGCTACGGGGGTGGTGGTCATGGACTCATTGTGCTCACGCCCGGACCGCGAGCGTAGCGCCACGTCGGGATTCCGCCGAATTTTTCACCGTGGCGTTACGCTCGCGGCAAAGCGGCGCGTCAAATCCTGTCGGCGTCGGTGAACCGGATGACGCCGCGGATGTTGCGCCCCTCGAGCATGTCGCGATAGCCGTCGTTGACCTGCTCGAGACGGTATTCGCGGGTCACCATGTCGTCGAGGTTGATCTGACCCAGTTTGTAGAGCTCGAGGATCGCCGGGATGTCGTGTTGCGGGTTGCCTCCGCCAAAGATGCTGCCCTGCAGACTTTTCTGAAGTAGCGACAGCCCGGCAAGATTCAGCGTGACGTCGGTGTCCATCACGCCGCCCATCGCGGTGAGGCAGCACACCCCGCCCTTGGCGGTCAGGCCCATCCAGGATTCGACTTCGCTGCCCTCGGTGCGCCCGACGGTGACGATCACCTTGTGGCACATGAAGCCGCGCGTCACCTCCGCGATTCGGCCGAAGGCGCTGGCGACATCGGCGAAAGCCTCTGTGGCGCCGAACTTCAACGCTTGCTCGCGCTTCCAGTCGAACGGGTCGACTGCGAATACCCTTCGGGCCCCGGCGATTCGGGCACCTTGCAATGCGGCGACACCCACACCGCCGATGCCGATGACCGCCACGTCCTCACCGGGTTTGACCGCTGCGCTGCGCACCGCCGAGCCAAAGCCGGTAGTCACCCCGCAGCCCACCAGGCAGGCGACTTCGAACGGGATCGTCGGATCGACCTTGACCACCGAGGTGTGATGCACCACCACGTACGGCGAGAAGGTCCCCAGGAGTGACATCGGCAGGACGTTGTGTCCTTTCGCGGTCACCCGATAGGACCCGTCGGATACCGATTGGCCCGACAGCAGGCCCATACCGAGGTCGCACAGGTTGCGCAGCCCCGTCTGACACGGCTTGCATGTCCCGCACGACGGGATGAACGACATCACCACGTGGTCGCCGACCGCCAGATTCTCGACGCCCTCCCCGATCTCGGTGATGATGCCGGCGCCCTCGTGGCCGCCCAGCACCGGAAAGCTCGGGATCGGGAAGTCGCCGGTCAACAGATGTTGATCGGAGTGGCACAGGCCGGCCGTCTCCAGCTGGACGGTCACCTCACCGCGGCGGGGATCGCCGATCTCGATCTCGTCGATCGACCACGGCTCGTTCAACTCCCAGACCAGCGCACCTTTGGTCTTCAACGGTCGGCCTCCGTCTTTACCCGAAACGCTTAATTGTTAGCGCCGTCACAGAGCCCCGGCGTACCGAATTTAGAGCATTACTATTGCCTATACAGTATTTGATACGATTCGCGTCGTCTGACCGCCCACCGCAGCGAGGTTAAGAACATGGGTACACCTGTCATCGTCGGAGCTGTCCGGACGGCCATCGGCCGTTCGTTCAAGGGGACGCTGGTCAACACACCGCCGGAGACCCTGATCACCGCGGTGCTTCCGGAGGCGGTCCGCCGGTCCGGCGTCGACCCAGCCGACATCGACGACATCATCTTCGCCGAATCGCATTACGGCGGTGGAGATTTGGCGCGCTACGCCGCCACCGCTACCGGTCTTGAGCACGTTCCCGGTCAGTCGGTCAACCGGCACTGCGCGGGCAGCCTGACTGCCATCGGCAATGCCTCGGCGCAGATCGGCTCGGGTATGGAGCGGGTGCTGATCGCCGGCGGTGTGCAGTCGCTGTCGATGACGCCGCTGACGAACTGGCGCATCCCGGGCCCGGAGCTGAAGTTCGAGGAGCGCTGGATGCCGCCGACGCACGTTGAGACGCCGGATGCGCCCGCCAAGGACATGTCGATCACCGTCGGTTGGAACACCGCGCAGAGCGTCGGCATCACCCGCGAGGAGATGGACGCCTGGGCCGCTCGCTCGCACCAGCGCGCCGTCGCGGCCCAGGACGCCGGCAAGTTCGCCGACGAGATCTTGCCGCTGAAGATCACCCAGTTCGACGGCTCGGTCACCGAGTTCGCCGTCGACGAGCACCCGCGTCGTGACACCACCATCGAGAAGCTCGCCGGCCTGAAGGTGCTGCACCCGGAGATCGAGGGCTTCTCGATCACCGCGGGCAACAGCAGCGGCACCAACGACGCCGCCGCGGCCGTCGCGCTTGTCGACAGCGACTACGCCAAAGCCAACAAGCTCAACGTGATGGGTACGGTCAAGGCGTGGGCTGCCGCGGGTGTGCCGGCGCGGGACTGCGGTCTGGGCGCGGTGAAGGTCATCGGCAAGGTGCTGCAGCGGGCCGGCTTGTCGCCGTCGGATGTGGCGCTGTGGGAGATCAACGAGGCGTTCGCCTCGGTGCCGATCGCGGCCTGCCGGGAGTACGGCCTGGACGAGGAGAAGGTCAACTTCTCCGGTAGTGGCTGCAGCCTCGGCCACCCCATCGCCGCCTCGGGCGCGCGCATGGTCACGACGCTGGTCTACGAGCTGGCTCGCCGCGGTGGCGGTATCGGTGTTGCCGCTATGTGCGCGGGCGGTGGCCAGGGCGGCGCCGTCGTCGTCGAGGTCTAAGCGAGTTTTCGCTCTGCCGAACGTGCTCTGACGGCGGGATTTTGCCGATTTTTTCGCAGTGAGAGCACGTTCGGCGCGTATGCGGTACCAGAGACGTTTCAGTTGCAGAACGTGTAGCCGATGAACTCGGTCTGGCGGGTATCGCTGGGCGAATAGTTGACGAAGTGCACCGCGGGCATTCCGTTGTACTGAGTGTTGATCGGTTGCGCGTTGGGGGGCGGGACGCCCTTGGGGAAGGCCAGGATCATGTCGCTGAAAATCTTGAGGCCCACCACGCAGATCGCGTCCGGACGTGGCTTCTGCGCATTCCACGCATGAACGACAACCGGTTCGGTGAGTTGGGTGCCGGTGGCGCAATTGGGATCGCACAACTTGAAAACGGCGGTTCCGGTCCCGTCGGCGCCCTGCGGTCCCCACGAACTCCATGACATGTCTTGCAGCGCAACGGCAACACCCGCGCATCCCAGGACAGTGAGCTTCTTCGGACGCGCGCTCGGCTGGACCGACGGGTTGTAGCAGCCCGGAATGGCGTAACTGTCCGGCGGGGCGGGTGGTTGGCTGGGGGACTGGGCCGTCGTGCTCTGCTGGCCCTGGTTCAGTTTCACGCCGGCGAAGATCAGCACACCCACCAGTAGAAGGGCCACGACGATGCCGATCGCCGTCAGCCGCCCCCGCGGAATGTGCCGCAATTCGCCCGTTTCAGAGACGTTGCCGCTCACGTTCTCCAGGTTATGTCAGATGCCGACTGCGGGGTGCCGCCTGTTCAAGCAACATGGCACGGTAAATTTGGTCAACGCTACCAACATAGGGAAGTATTGAGACTCTCGCGACGGGTTAGGAGTAACCGATGAATGACCACGCACTGGCTGCGCGTTTGGCCACCGAGGCGGGGCAGCTGTTGCTCGGTGTGCGCGAGGAATTCGCCGACGCCGATGCGAGCGAACGGAAAGCGGCGGGGGACAAGCGATCCCACGACTTTCTGATGCAAGCGCTCGGCGCCGAGCGGCCCCAGGACGCCGTGCTGTCCGAAGAGGGCGCCGACGACCCGGTGCGGCTGCGCTCCGAGCGGGTGTGGATCGTCGACCCGCTGGACGGCACGCGGGAATTCTCCGAGCTCGGACGCGACGACTGGGCGGTGCACGTCGCGCTCTGGCAGGCCGGTGAGCTGGTCGCCGGCGCCGTGGCGCTGCCGGCCCAGGGCATCACGCTGGCGACGCCCGACGTTGCCGCGCCGCCCGCCGCGCCGGCCCAGCCGCGCATCGTCGTATCACGAACTCGCCCACCCGCTATTGCGTTGGCGGTGCGCGACGCGTTGGACGGCACACTGGTCGAAATGGGTTCTGCCGGGGCAAAAGTCGCGTCGGTAATTCAGGGGCTGTCGGATGTCTATGTGCACGCCGGCGGACAGTTCGAGTGGGACTCGGCCGCCCCCGTCGCGGTGGCGCGTGCGGCCGGCTTGCACACCTCCCGCATCGACGGGTCGGCGCTGCTCTACAACCAGGCCGATCCGAAGTTGCCGGATGTGGTGGTCTGCCGCCCCGAGCTTGCGCAAGCGGTCCTCGCCGTCACCGGTTGACGCCGCCGAACTGATCGAGCCCCCAGGTGATCTGCACCTGGGGGCTGATTATTGCGCCCCATGAGGCCTTGACTCATCCTCATGAGGCCGCAACAATCAGATCTTACACCAGATGTAACTCTGTATAATCATGTTCCGCGGGAATGGACCAGTGACTGATCTCGAGGTGCGACGGCCTAAGTTCGACTTCACCGACGACGTCCCGTGGGTTTGGCATCCGGAGAACCCCGCCTTTTCCTTCTTCATGAACGCCACGTCGATCATCGCCATCTGTTTCGAGCAGATGATCGTGGCCGCGGTGCAGGAGGCCAAACCGCGGATGACCGACGCCGATGTGGCAGCGGAGGCGACCGCGTTCTTGCGCCAGGAGGCGCAACACTCCAGCTCGCATCGCAAGCATGTCAACGCATTGATCAAGCTCTATCCGGGCCTGCAGCAGACCTTCGACGATGCGATGGCGTGCTTCGACACGCTCACCGCGACGAAATCGCTCAAATTCCGACTGGCCTACATCGCCGATCTGGAGGCCACCTTCACGCCGTCGTTCAAGCTGATGCTCGACAACGAGGCGACGCTTTTCCGTCCGGGCGACGATCGAGTGGCGTCATTGTTCTTGTGGCACTTCGTCGAAGAGGTCGAGCACCGCAGCTCGGCACTGGTGATTTACGACGCCGTCGTCGGCGACAACTGGTATCGCATTCGTGTCTTGCCGGCGGTGGTCAAGCATCTGCTGCGGGTCATGGCCGTCATCGTCGACGGTGTCAACGTGCACGTGCCACTAGGCGATCGCAAGGTTGACGCGCGAACGCTGCTTCCCGCCTACGGGGCATGGGAGACTCTCAAACACAAGCTGGCGTCGGGTAGTCGACCGGTTCCGTCGGCCTTCGCGAGCGTGCCGCGCAAGCAGATACTTGTCGCCGCCGGACGTGTGCTGATGAGCCAAACTCCTTATCACAAACCGGAACACGAGCCGCTGCCGCAATTCGCCGATCAGTGGTTCGAGCGCTGGAAGCGCGGCGAGGACGTCGTTCGGTGGTACACCGCGGTCGGCTAGGGAGAGCCGCACGACGTCTCAGTGCGGTGCGCGATTCAACGAGATCACTTGTCGCGCCAGGCGGCTACGCCGAGCTCGCGGCAGCCGGCTTGACGAACCGCTCGACGTAGGGCGCGAACCGCCGACGCAGCTCCTCCTTGTCGAGCCCCAGGTCTTCGGGATGGTACTCGACGCGGCCCAGCCGACCGCGCTCATGGCCGGCCAGATACTGTGCCACAGCCTTTCTCGACTCCTCGGACGGTGAGTAGCCGGCCGTGTCCCAGACACGCTGCGCCATCGCCAGGTCGTCGGCCATGAACTCGTCGAAGCGGACGTCGATGGTGCGGTCGGCCGGCAGCCGATCATGGTCGCGCATGCACGCGCTGAGCAACTCGTCGATGCGGGTGATCCAGTATTCGGCCACGGTGTGCACGTCGACCTCGTCGACGCTCATACGCATGGTGTAGGTCATCATCGTGGCCATCGACACCGCGACGTCGACGGGGTCGCGGTGGGTGACGATGAACGTTGCGTCGGGAAATACGTTGAGGATGGGGATGAACTGCTCGAGATGTTGCGGCGATTTGAGTACCCAGCGGCGCTGGTAGCCGTCTTGGTGCTGCAGCACCTGCAGCATCATGCGCAGAAACTGGTAGGCCGGGGTCTGATCGTGCTCGCGCAGGTAGTCGGACCAGCGCGGCAGATGGGTGAGCGTGGTGAAGAAGCCGCTCGAAAAATCCTGCACCATCAGCCCGATGTCTTCGTGAATGTGGTCGACCGTCATCTCATGCATCAGCGTGAAGTACGGCATCAGCGTGTTGGAGATGTTGAGGGCGTCGCCGGTGCGCTGGCGGCGAGGCTCAATGGTGCCTTCCTCGCCGGGGGCGGGCAGTGGCTCCTGGGCTTCCCAGTACGGAAGTGAGCGCAGCGCAGGGTCGGCCGCCAACAGACTGTGCAGATGAGTGGTGCCGGTGCGCGGCAGCCCGGCGATCACCATGGGCGCCTCGATGCTGACGTCGAAGATCTCGGGGTGTCGCTTGAGATGGTCGATGACGCGCAGCCTGCCCTTGAGGAAGGTCAGCATCAGGGAGAACGCGTAGGTGCGGCCGAAGGGGGTCAGCCGCGGTAATTCGTGGAACGCCTCGAGCAGCACCGCCATCCGCTCCCGATAATCCTGTTCGCCGAAGTCGGTCAAACCCGTCTGCGCAGTGGCTTGTTCATGCAGGGCATCGGTGCTCAACGGACAGTAGTCGGCCATCGCGGCCATGCCGTCGATGATCGCCTGGGCTTGGGGCGTAAATGTCGGTTTGGCGAGATCGGTGATGTGGATCGCGTCGCTCACATCCGGACCATACATATGTCGTTACACATTTTACAAGAGACGTTGTGCTGTATTTTGACGCGCGCTTATGATGCTGCTCATGGCCAATCTTCAAAGCTCAGCCGCGTGGCGTGAACTGCTCACCGCCTTCGCTGATTTCGAGAATCTGTTCCTCGAAGGCCCCAAGGCGGTGCGCGGAGAATTGGCCGTAGCCGAGGGCTACGAGTTTCTCGCCACGATGCTGGGTTTGTCGTTGGACGTGACGTTGTTCGCGGACCCGGTGGCGCCCCGGTTCCACGATGTGCTGACGCCGTTTCGCCGTGACCGCCGCTGGGGCGGGGACAACACCGACGCGTATTACAGCTACGTCGTCATCGACCCGCGGCGTACCTACCGCATCAGCGGAACGCCGAACGAGAGCGTGATGTACTCGGTCGCCGTATACAACGAACCCGAACCCGGGGCATGGCCCAACCGGACCATCGGCGTGCTCTACGACGAGGACATGCCGCTCGATGAGGACGGGTGCTTCTCCTGCGTGCTCGGCCCCGAACGCCCGCGGGACTACGACGGGCCCTTCATTGCTCTCGACGAGGACGCGCATGGGGTGCTCACCCGGGACTACCACGAAGACCCCGCCCACAGCCGGCGCGTCGATTGGTCGATCGAGGTCGTCTACCACGGCGACTTGCCCGTTCAGCCACTGAAAACCGATGCGGCAGTGGCTCAGTCGTTGCGTTCGGCGCTGCGCTACACCCAGGACATGCTCGCGATCGTGCCGCTGGTGCTGCAAGAGCGCAAGCCGACCGAACTCGCCGACGGGCAAAACCTCTCGCATAATGTTCTTGCCCCGCCGTACCGGGCCGGTGCCGCCACACACGGTTACTCGATGCAAAACGCCGTCTACAGCCTGGGCGCGTACGCCCTCGAGCCCGGCGAGGCGTTGGTGATCACGTCGCACCACCCGAAGTGCCGGTTCTGGAACCTCACGCTGTGGAACCAGTACATGGCAGCGCCCGACCTCGAATATGGCCGTGGCGGAATCAATTCCGGCACCGCTGTCCCCAACCGGGACGGCAGCATCACGATCGTGATCAGCCGCGAGGAGCTCGACCACCCCAACGCCATCTCGACCAAGGATCACCCGGAAGGGTTGATGTCGTTTCGCTGGTTCCACGCCGACGACTTGCCCGAACAGCCGGCCACGGCGGTCGTTCCGGTCGCCGAGGCGCCGCGCAAGCCGTCCTAGCGCTTCTTGCGGGCCGGGGGAGTCCGCACCACCGGCCCGATCCAGTGCCGCAGCACAGCGCGTAACTGTCCCGCCGACCGTGGCGGGTCCGGCGGGACCAGAACCATCGACTGGATGATGCGCAGCAGGTACTCGACCAAATCGTCGAAATCCCGGCCACGATAACCCAATGCAGCCCAATCGATTTCGGTGCGCTCCAGGATCACGCGCGATCGCCGGATGGATTCGCCCAAGACCATCTGCCGACTCATCAGCCGGCTCTGGTCGGTCTCCAGCAACATCATCAGCACCGGCTCTTTGGGCAATTGCTCCACGAGGTAGGCGACGGCCTCGACCAACAGCTCGACCGGCTCACCATTGCCTGCGGTGAGATCGGCGATCCGCGCGGTCCAGCCTCCGAGGGCGACGTCGCTTGCCGCCGTTACCAGCTCGTCCAGAGTGGCGAAGTAGCGGTAGATGGTGGGACGCGTGACGCCGAGGTCGTCCGCGATCACGGACAGGCTGGTGTGTTGCGGTCCCCGCCGCTCCATGCTGCGCAGCGCCGCATCGATGATGCGCTTGCGCGCTTCCTCATCATCGGCGGGTGGTGCTCCGCCCCAACCCTTTCGACCCATTGCGGACGGCCCTAACGCAGGCCGGCACGGGGATCAGTGATCATACAGAGAGTCTAGTGCTGTCAAATTAATCTGGCCATTCGTGCTATTGGTGGTTTCTCCTTCGGCGTCGACGTCCCTTCGCCTCTTCGGTCCACTCCTTTTCGACCCGTCCGATCTCCAGCGAAAGTTGCATCAGAGTCGGGTTATCGCAGTGGACTTCGTGGGCGGTGCGAAACTTCGCCGCTTCGCCGGTGGTCGGTAGGTGGGGTCGCAAGCCCTCGAACCACTCGTCGCCGACCACGTTGGGCGGATCATCGACGCGTGGTCCGCACGACCACTGCCGGTAGGCATCACGAGCCCCGGCCAGGCCGCTGCGCCACTGTTGGATCGCATCGCATCGCTGCGAATGTATTTGGCTGCGCATCTGATGTTTGTTGTTGCCGTTTAACGCCATCCCGGGTAGCAGGTTGTCGACGGTCGACTTCGCGATGCCCGCGATGCCCATGGCCGAAGCACCCACGACCGTGCCCATCAGGCCCATCGTCATCATGTCCATTGGCTGATCGTTGCACTCGGGGCCCGGCGACAACAGGAAAATTGTCCGGCGGACAGGCTCGATGAGCGATCAGGACAGCAGGGTCGTCATGCGCGGTGTCGCACGATTAGCTCAACGCCCGGTGACGGTTCACAGCAGGGGCTTCTGCCAGGCGAGGACCCGTTCGGCCAGTTCGGGCCCGCTGTCTTCCTGGATGAAGTGACTGGCCCGGATGCTGGCATGAGGCTGGCCGGCCGCCCCCGGGACGTGCTTGATCAGGGGGCGGTCGGCCTGGCCCAGGATCGGGTCGCGAGCCCCGAAGATGGCGAGGAAGGGTTTCTCCCATCGGCCCAGGGCGTCCCAGGCCGCGCGATTGGCCGGAACGGCCGGGTCGTCGGGTGAAGTCGGCACCAATTGCGGAAATGCCCGGGCCCCGGCTTGGTACGTCTTGTCCGGAAAGGGGGCGTCATAGCCGGCCCGCACCTTGGGCGGGACCCTGCGGACTGTGCCCGCCGCGACGATGCGACCGGCGGGCAGCACGGGGGAGTAGCGCGCGAAGGCCCGCCATGCCAGGAACCCCGGAGAGGGCTTCCGCTGGGCCGCGGGCAGAAAGCCGTTCGCCACGACGATGCGCGCGATCCGTTCGCCCTGCTCGGCGGCGATGCGCAGACCGATCAGCGACCCCCAGTCCTGGACGAACAGCGTGACTTCCTTCAGCCGCAGGCGCTCGAACCACGCCGTCACCCACTCGACATGGCGCAAGTAGGTGTAATCCTCGATCCGGCTGGGCTTGTCGGATCGGCCAAAGCCGATCAGGTCGGGGGCGAGCACGCGGTTTCCCGCGTCAACCAGCGGCGGAATCATCGTGCGGTACAGATAGCTCCAGGTGGGCTCGCCGTGCAGCAGCACGATCGGCGGGCCGTCGGCCGGCCCCTCGTCGAGAAAGTGCATGCGCACCGGCGGGGAATCGCTTGCCGCCACCTCAATGTAGTTCGCTACGAACGGATAGCCTTCCAAGTTTTCGAATCGGGAGTCCGGGGTTCGCAGCACATCCATATTCAGCTCCTCCGGTGAACGGGCACCCCTGCTAGCCTCTCTCCGCTACGCCACTTCGTCCAGTACGAAATTTCCTTGGGGGAGAACCCGGCAGGCCACTAAACTAGCGAATTTATGGCCATCCGGCGCGGCGTGCTGCTGATCGCGGACATCAGCGGTTACACGGACTACATGAATTGGAACCGGATGCACCTGGCCCACGCACAATTGGCGGTGGCGCAGCTGCTGGAATCCGTCATCGATGCTGGCAAAGGCCTCAAAGTGGCGGAACTCGAGGGCGACGCCGTCTTCTTCTGGGGGCCTGACGGTGACGCCAAAGTCCTGGTTTGCGAGCGACTATCGCAGATGCGGCGGTCGTTTTTCGCTCGACGCGAGCGGATCAAACGAGACTTCAGCTGCGACTGCGACTCGTGCGGGCAACTGGACAATCTGACGATCAAATTCGTCACTCACGAGGGCGAGGCGGCCGAGCAAAAGATCAAGCGCCAGCGCAAGCTCGCCAGCGTCGACGTCATCCTCGTGCATCGCATGCTCAAAAACCACGTGCCCGTCTCGGAGTATGTGCTGATGACGGACGCCGTCGTCCAGGGTCTCGACGAGTCGGTCCGCAAGCTTTGCCTGCCCTTGACCCACGATTTCGAGGGCATCGGAGAAACGTTGACACATTACATCGATCTGTCGGTCTCCGAGGTGCCACCGCTGGTTGCACAACGCAGCTTGTCCGGACGCCTCGGCGCCAAGGCGAAATTCGAGCTGAATTCGTTGCCCTTCATCCTGGGCTTCAGGAAGCCCGCCGAGGGATTCCGCAATTTGGGCCGCGGCGCCGAGGAAATTCCCGCATAGTTGAAAGGCGTTGTCGCGCAGGGTTACTGGGCATCGACGAGTGCACGGCCCATACGTGATACGGCTTCGGTGAGAATCGCTTGCGAGGTAGCGAAATTCAGCCGCACATGGCCGGCTCCGCCGGTGCCGAACACATGGCCGGAGCTCAGCGCGACACCGGCGTGGTCAAGAAACCAGCGAGCCGGCCCGGACAGGTCGGCCACCACCGCGAGGCCATCGTCGGCATCTTCGGTAAAGCCGAGACGGCGGCAGTCGAGCCAGGCCAGGTAAGTGCCCTGGGTGCCTTGATATTCCACTTGTGGAAGGTGTTCGGCGACCAGGTCGCTCAGTAACGTCCGGTTGGCGTCCAGGCCCTGCAGCAGCGCGTCGAGCCAGTCGTCGCCGGTTCGGAACGCTTCCGCGTGCGCGATGACGCCCAGGTGGCTCGGTCCGTGGCTGACTTCTTCCGGCATCCGCTGCAGATCCGCCGCCGCCTCCGGTCCGGCGATGGCCAGGGCCGCCTTGAGTCCGGAAAGGTTCCACGCCTTCGAGGCGGAGGTCAGGGCGAACGCGTCCTCGGCGCCCGGAACACTCAGGTACGGCGTGAATTGCGATCCCGCCAGGATCACTGGCGCGTAAATCTCGTCTGCGACCACCCGCACGCGAGTCCGCCGCGCGCATTCGGCCACCGCGCGCAACTCGTCGACGGTGTGTACCGTGCCCGTCGGATTGTGGGGATTGCACAGCAAATACGCGACCTTTCGGCCCGACGCCCGTGCGCGCGTGAACGCTTCCTCCAACGCCTCCAACGCAATTCGCCCGTCGGGATCGAGCGGCGCCTCGATCACCCGCCGACCCGAGTGTGACACGAACGCGTAAAACGGCGCGTAGACCGGAGAATTGACGACGACCGCATCGCCCGGGTCGGTGATAAGCCGCAGCGTCTCAACGACTCCGAGCATGACGTCGGGGACGATCCTCGTACGGGTGACCTCGAGGTCGTGCCACTGCCAACGCCGCGAAGCGAATTCACCGACGGCCTCGGCGAGTGCGGTGCCCGACGGGTAGCCGGTATCGCCGATGTCGATCGCCACGCGCAGGGCATCGGCGACGGTGGGTGGGAGCTTGACGTCCATCTCGGCGACCCACAGCGGCAGGACGTCGGCGGGATACGCGCGCCACTTCATGCTGCTGCGGAGCTGCAGTTGCCCCAGCGTGAGTTCCTCGAGTGGATTGTCCGTCATTCCCGCCAGACTAAGCCGCGGGTGTGGCGTGCCGGCTCAGCCGGTCACAAACGCGCCCTTGGGGATCGTCAACGGCAAGTCGACTGAACTCAAAAGTCCGGGCTCGGCGGCGACGACATAGGGCACGGCGTTGACGACGCGCATGGCGGTGGCGACCATGGCGCCCGCGCCGGACGTCATACCCCCGACGCCGGCCTGCTGCGGATCCTTCAGCGTTGCCGCGAGGGTGCAGTCGATATCGGGATCACCACTGATCTGGACGCGGTAGGACAGGTCGCCGATACCTTCCGGCCAGTCCGGGGCGACGTCGTGCGCGAGTCGCGTGACGTGCTCGATGATGATCGCTTCGCGGCCGTCGACGATGCCGGTGGCGCGCATGCGCAGCGCGCCGCACGTTCCCGCCTCGACGGTACCCATCGCGACCTCCAGCGTCCGGTTGGTGACCGCGCGGTCGAAATACTCACGGACTTCCTGGACTTCGACTCCGAGCGCGTCGGCGATCAACCGGATCTGCCCCTGCCATTCGCCGGCGATCGCGCCCGGGAAGCCGATCCACGGTTGGTAGTCGAGCGGCCGGCCGAAGCCCAACGCGTCGCTCATGATGTCGGGCACGCCGTAGTCGTCGTACAGGCCGATCTCCCACGCGTGAATCTGGTCGATGGACGACGACTGCGTGGACAACACCAACGGCAGATAGTCGGCGGCAAAGCCCGGCTCGATCCCCGAGGCGTAGAGCGACGCCTGGCCCTGCTTGGCCGCGGCGACCAGCTGGTCGCGCCACTCGGCGGGTTCGTAGGCGTGCGGATTGACCAGACGCGTCGTGCTCGTCGTGACCACGTTGATCCCGGCCTCGAGCAGCCGGACGTAGTCAGGGATGGCCAGGGCGTCGCGTTCGGGGCCGCTGGCCGCGTAGATCACGCAGTCCGGCTTGCACGCGATCAGCGCATCGGCGTCGGTGGTGGCCTTCAGGCCGATCGGCTCACCGTTGGCGAGTTCGCCGGCATCCTTGCCGTCCTTCTCCGGGGAGTGCACCCACACCCCGACCAATTCCAGATTGGGGCGCCGACCGATCGCGCGGATGGCGATGGAACCGATTCCGCCCGTTGCCCATACCACTACCCGCTGAGCCGTCATGTCGTTCCTCCTCAGTTGCGTGCGTGATGAAAGCTGAGGCGGCCGTTGCCCTTACGCCGACAGTTACCCAACGTTCGAAACGGAAGCTAACAGCCGCGAGCCAACACGGTCAAGGGTTTAAGAGAGTAAGTACTATCCTAAAGAACAAATCTTAGGTTAATGTGCGGGGTGTGAGGGTCGACCGGCGGGAAATCGATCTCCTGGCGGCGCGCTGATGTTCACACTGAGGTTCGACATGCGCGCCCCGGCGTGGGCTGGTCCGGCCGCCGATGTGTACGCGGCGGCCATCGCCATGTGCGCGTGGGCAGAGACCCGCGGCGGCGTGCTGGCCGTGCTGTCCGAGCACCACGGCACCGACGACGGTCACCTGCCGGCACCGCTCACGCTGGCGTCGGCGATCGCGGCCAGGACCAATAGCTTGGCGATTCTGCTGGCTGCCGTGCCGATTCCGCTGTGGGATCCTGTCCGGCTCGCCGAAGAGATGAGCGTGCTGGACCTGATCAGCCGTGGACGGGTGTCCTACGCGTTCGGCGTCGGTCATCGCAGTGAGGAATACGACCACTTCGGCATCGACATGAGCACGCGCGGTCGAGTCGCCGACGAGATGCTGGCCGTGCTGGGCCCGATGGTGCGGGGCGCATCCGTCGAATACCGAGGCCGCGAGGTCCGCGTCACCCCACCGTGCGCGTCGCCCAACGGGCCGACGCTGCTGATCGCCGGCGGCAGCAAAGCCGCGGCGCGCCGCGCCGGCCGCCACGGGCTCGGGTTAATCTCCCAGACCGCCTTGCCCGGCCTCAAGGAGTATTACGAGGAGCAGTGTCGTGCGCACGGGTACGAGCCCGGAATCATCCAATTCCCCCAACCAGATTCTCCGACAGCGGTTTTCGTGGCCGACGATGTCGATGAGGCATGGGAGGAGCTCGGGCCACACCTGTTGCACGACGCGAAAACAGCGGCGTCCTACCGGCCGCACGACGATTCGGTAGCCAGCATCACCCGCGCCGACAGCGTGGCGGCACTTCGCGAAGACAACGGCCCGTACCGCATTTTCACGTCCGACGAGGCCGCTGCCTACGTCCGCGGCGGGCAACTGCTGCCACTGGCTCCGCTCTGCGGCGGCGTCGCACCCGATGTGGCGTGGCCGTACCTCGAACGCGCCGCGGCCGCCGCGAGGACCTCCGGACCAACCGGGCAGCGAGAGTGAATCTGACGACGCTGCGGCGGCGTGTCGCGTCGCAGGATTCACACTCGGCATCCCGACGACGCTGCCGCGTTACGCCTTCGACTGAGCATGTAACGTGCATCACAACGATTAGGCCATCTAGGAGTTTGCCGTGTACACACTGCGCTTCGACATGCGCGACCCCGAGTGGGCTGCGCCCCCCGCCGATCTCTACGCCGCGGCGCCCGAGATGTGCGCGTGGGCTGAAGATCACGGTGGTCTGGCCGCCGTTATCTGCGAGCATCACGGGTCGGAGGATGGCTATCTGCCGTCGCCGTTTTTGCTGGCCTCAGCGGTGGCCGCGCGAACGCAGCGGCTGGCGCTGAACCTAATTCTGATCCTGCCGTTCTATGAAACCGTGCGCCTGGCAGAGGACATGGCGGTGCTCGACATCATCAGCAACGGGCGGGCGTCGTACATCCTGGCGCTGGGCTACCGGCCCGAGGAGTTCGAGCACTTCGGCGTGCCGATCAAGAAGCGCGGCCGCGTCTGCGACGAGAAACTGGCGCTGTTACGGCGACTGCTTGCCGGTGAAACGGTCGAAGAAGACGGACGGCGCATCACGGTGACGCCGCGCCCGCTGACGCCCGGGGGGCCGGGATTGATGTGGGGCGGTGGAACGGTGGCCGCGGCCCGTCGTGCCGGCCGATACGGGCTGGGCATGCTCGGCAATGCAAACGAGCCCGGCATGCAAGAGGCCTACGAGCAGGCCTGCCGTGAGCACGGCCATCAGCCCGGTCCGACGATGTTTCCCGATCGCAACACCCCGTCGGTCGTTTTCGTCGCCGACGATCTGGACCAGGCGTGGAAGGAGATCGGGGAGCATCTGCTGCACGACGTGCAAACCTATGCGGCATGGAATCCCGGCGACGAGACGACGGCGGGATTCTCGCACGTGAAGACGGTCGACGAGCTGCGCGCCAAGCCGACGTCGCACATCATTATCTCTGTGCCAGAGGCGATTTCGCGAGTCCGCGCCGGCCAGATGCTCAACTTGTCGCCGTTGTGTGGCGGGCTGCCGCCGGACATCGCGTGGCCGTATCTCAAACGGGTGGGCGAAGAGGTGCTGCCCGAGGCGCTGGGCTGACGGCTCACTTGGGTTGGTTCGGTACGCCTGGGTACAGCTGCTCGGTCGGTCCCGCGGTCACATAGCCGCCCAGCTTCGTAATGAGATGGGGCGCAAAGACCGCGCCGTACACCAGGTGTCCGACGACGATGACGGCCACGATGGACAGCACCGCGGACTGCCCCCGGCTCTTCGATCTCTTGTCGGCCCACATATCGATGACATTGCGTCCTTGTTCATCGGTGCGGCCGAGCAGATAGGTGAAGACCATCATCTGGATGCCCATCGCGAGCGAGTCGTACAGCGGGTATTGGTGCTTGGTCCCCTCGAAGATCGCCAGGCCGGGAATCACGTAGCCGTAGTAGAAGTTGCCGAGCTGGGCTCCGGTGAAGGCGTTGAAAAACAGTGCCCAGCAGAACCCGACGACGAGGCCGACCACGAGCAGGGTAATCGGCCTGCGCCAGTTGAACTTTGCACTCAGCCAGCGTCCCAGGGCCGCCGCGGTGACGGCGGGAATGATGAAGTAGGAGACGTAGCCGACCGGCACCGCCAACGGCAACCCGCCCCACGTCATGTTCAGCGGCCACCAGGACGGCATGCGGGGCAGCGCCGGCGGAAACTGTGCGTACATCGCCCAGTCGTAGGGTGACTCGATCCACGAGAACGAGATCGCCGAAACGCCGAGCAGCAACAGCGGATGGATGCGGCGGCGACGGTAACTCAAATAGATGCCGATCACCAGGAACGTGATGCTCGCGACGTAGGAAAAGTACTGAGCCCCGGCCATCACCGGCGTCATTTCGGTGTTCACTGGCGGCCCTTTTCGATCGGCGCGCCCCGGGCTTCGGGATCGAAGCGGAGTACCAGCCCGAAAATCAGGATGATCAGGCCGAACAGCGTGCCGAGCATGATGACAGCGCCCATGGTGTCACCTTTCGACGATGCGCAACTTTAAGGTAGTGGATACTATCCTATCTAGATAGTGGATACTATCCCCAAGGCGTGAGGTTTAGGAGGGGTGGACAGCAGTGCCCGAGCGAGCGATTAAGCAGCCGATACCGGCGACGGTGGTGCGTCGGCCCCGCGGCGAGCCGCGCAGGCTGCTGCTCGACGCCGCCCGGGCGCTCTTCGCCGGCCAGGACTACCGCAGCACCACAACGCGTGAAATCGCTCAGGCCGCCGGCGTCACCGAGCACCTGCTGTTCCGCAATTTCGGCTCGAAGGCGGCGCTGTTCCGCGAGGCACTCGTCGTGCCCTTCGTGAACTTCGTCGACGAGTTCGGCAAGACCTGGCAGTCGGTGGTCCCCGAGGAGACCGACGAGGAGGAGCTGACTCGGCTGTTCGTATCGCGGCTCTACGACGTGTTCGTCGAACACCAGGGCCTGCTGCTGACGCTGATGGCGGCCGACAATCTCAGCGACGAGGAAAAGGCCGACGCCGGCATCGCCGAGATCCGCCGGGCGGTCACGGTGCTCGGCCAAATCAGCGTCGAGGGAATGCAATTGCGCGGGTTGCGGTCGGACCATCCCGACTTGCCGGCCCACTCAACGGTTTCGATGATCGCGGGAATGGCCGCGCTGCGTTCGACCTACTTCGGGGACACGCCACCGCCGCGGGAGGTGATCGTGGAGGAACTCGTTCAAGCGCTCTTGCACGGCTTCTTGCACCGCAACGACTGAGTTAGGGATCCGACTATGACAAGCGCCAATGCCGTCGAGTTGTATTACGACCCATTCGACGTCGAGATCGATTCGAACCCATATCCGGTGTGGAAGCGCATGCGCGAAGAAGCGCCGCTGTACTACAACGAGAAGTACAACTTCTACGCGCTGAGCCGCTATGACGACGTGGTCCGCGAACTGCCGAACTGGGAGACGTACCGCTCAGGCCGGGGCACCACCGCCGATATCTTATTCGCGAATATCGAAGTGCCACCGGGCATTCTGTTGTTCGAGGATCCTCCGCTGCACGATCTGCACCGCAAACTACTATCCCGTGTTTTCACGCCCAGGCGCATGTTGGCAGTCGAGTCCATGGTGCGTGGATTCTGCATCCGTGAGCTGGACCCCCTGATCGGCGGGAGCGGGTTCGATTTCATCGCGGACCTCGGTGCGATGATGCCGATGCGAACCATCGGCTATCTCTTGGGCATCCCCGAAGAGGATCAAGAGAAGATCCGCGATCGGAGCGTCGCCAACATCGAGCTGTCCAAGGACAGCGACCCCGCCGCAATCGATGCGAACGTCTTCGCGAATTCCATCGCGTTGTTCGCGGAGTACATCGAATGGCGGGCCAGTCATCCGTCCGACGACCTGATGACCGAACTGCTGCGCGCCGAGATCGATGAGCCGGACGGGACGCGGCGACCGCTATCGCGGACCGAGGTGCTGGCTTATACCGCGATGATCGCGGGTGCCGGCAACGAAACCACGGCTCGCCTAATCGGTTTCATGGGACAGCTGTTGTCGGATCACCCTGACCAACGCCGTGAGCTCGTCGCGGACCCGTCACTGATCCCCGGCGCGATCGAGGAGACACTGCGCTACGAGCCGCCGTCTCCGGTGCAGGCCCGCTATGTCGCGCGCGATGCCGAGCACTATGGTCGCGTGGTTCCCGAGGGGTCGTTCATGCTGCTGCTGAACGCGTCCGCCAACCGCGACGAAAACCACTTCACGGATCCGGATCGTTACGACATCCACCGCCGCGGAAGTCATCTCAGCTTCGGGCAGGGCCTGCATTTCTGCTTGGGCTCGGCGCTGGCCAGGTTGGAAGCGCGGGTGGCCTTCGAAGAAGTCCTCAAGCGCTGGCCCGACTGGGAAGTCGACTACGCGAACGCCCAGCGGGCGCATACTGCAAGCGTGCGCGGCTGGGCGCGTTTGCCTGTTCTCGTGGGATAAGTCACGAGCGCGAAGTTAGTTTCACACTCGACCGCGAACGTGAAGGTAACTTCGCGTTCGAAACAGGTTGTGTCGCAACGCCTAGAAAATGCTTTGGTCCACCAGCACCGCGCCGTCGGGCTGGTTGCCGAGGGTGTGCAGCGGAATGTCCTCGTCCTGGACCGTCAGAAGGACAATCTGGGCCAACTGCCGGGCAGCGTCGCACTGCACGTAGTGATCGGCGCCCGGCACCACCCAGTAGCGATTTCGACCGGGCTTGGCCTTGAGGTACGTCTGCCACACGTGGTTGGGGACGCGCAGCGGCGCGACGTTGTCGTGCAGTCCCCACACCACGGTGGTGTTCACGTGGCTGGTGGAAAGTGCTTCAAGCCAACTAGTTTCGTCGGCGGCGCGCTCGTTCAGATACTGGATGGTGTCCGGCAGTACCCGGATTCCGTCGTTGTGGGCAAAACACTTGGCCAGCGCGTCGATTTCAGGGTCGGTCAATTTCCTTCTCGGCATGAAGGTGCTGGCCCCCATGCCGGCCGCCAGCGTCTCCGGTGTGGTCGCCGCCGCGGTGGCTCGCCCGGTTTCAGGATCGAGCAGCGCGGTTTGGAACAGCGTCAGATTCGCCAGCGGCAGGTACAGGTTGGCGTTGGTCAAGATGAGGTCGAGAGGCGCGAGCGGCGGGTCCAACGCCGCCAACATGCCCAGCGCGATCATGCCGACGCTGCTGCCGCGATCATGGGTGAGCATGCGAAATTCGGTCAGTTGCCACACTTCGGTGATCGCGTGCACGAGCAGACGCGCATCGTCGTACAACGAATAGACGTACGGCTCGGGCGGTTTGTCCGACAATCCGTAACCCGGAAAGTCCAACAGGTAGATGTCGAAGTCGGAGCTCAGCTCGTGCGCCAACTCGAAGTAGTCGATGCTCGACGTCGGAAAGCCATGAACGAGCACGAGCGGCGGTGCCCCAGCCGTGCCGCAGCGGCGACTGAACACCCCCACTTCCTGCCCGTCGTTGGCGGCGGTAGTCGACCGCCAGCGAAGTTCGGTCCCGCCCTTTTGCCACTCCGCGAAGATGTCCAAGATGCCAGCATCTCAGAGGCGATCGTGGTTAGACAACCGATGTTTCGCGATTCGGGCGTTCACGGGCAAGTCAGGTGTATCCCGAATGTGATCTGACGCATCCCGGTTTGGCCGGGCATCGTCCCCTGGCCGTTGCCGGTGATCGTGTATTTCGGGCCGTCTTTGGTGACCATCACCTGGTTCACGGATTGGGTCGGCTGATAGGGCAGCTGGTACTCACCGTCTCCGACTTTCAGCGAAATCGAAAAGCCGTCAACGCTGGGCGGCTTTTCGTCCGACAGCGCGAAGGACAGCGACGCCGAATCGTCGTGGACGCTGATTCGCGTCGTCAGATCGCCCGATTCCGGAGGTGTTGCGTGCGGTGCCGAGGCTGAGCTGGTGCAGCTGACTTTGGCAGTGATCGTGTGGGTGTGCTGGTCCAGCATCAGGATGGTGTTCGACGGAGGCGCACTCGAGCTCGTCGGCGACGCGGGCTTGCTGCCGCTGTTGGAACAGGCCGGCAGGCCGACGGTCAACACGACCGCGCCGAGCCCGGCAACCCCGCAGCTGATTCGCCGGCGAGTGTCCGGATTCTTCATCGCAAGTCCTCCTAGAGGTCTTCTCCGAAGGCGCGCACCGCGCCGTGCCTACCGTAGCCGCGAAGGCGCTGTTCAGCGCGTGCCGGGCCCCATCGGGCTACCGCCAGGCGTCCCAATGGATCATCGTGCGCAGCGGACCGGCGAATACGGGGCGTACCGCGTGCGTTCGCCAGCGTTCTTCGACGAGCGGCGCGAGGGCCGTTGTTGTGCTCAGCGGATCCCCGTCGAGGTAAACGACGGTGATGTATTGGTGGTCGGCTCGCCATCCCCGGGGTAAATGGCTCCATCCGGTACTCGAACCGAATGTCCAGGCGCCCGCGGTGCCCGGGGTGGCGAGCAATGCCGGAAAGTGTTCGGCATGCAGCCATTGCAGCCATTCGTTCGAACGGCCGTCGGTGGGCTCCTCGACGATCAACAGGATTCCGCGGTGCGGCCGAAACGGCACGACCTCGGCGGAAACGAGAGCCTGCGGCGAGGAGTGCCACTGCAGCAGCCGCAATCCCGCGATTTGCAGTAACGGCCGTGCGACGGGGAAGCGACCGTTCTCTCGCAGTTCACGGCCGAGTGCCACGAAGTCATCGAAGGTTTCTTCGACCGGGTCGCCGACCAGATAGTGCACGACGTTGCCGACTTCGCCCAGTGGTCCGGCCGTCGCGAGGCGATGGTTGAGGTAATCGCCGTCGGCGATCCAGCGCAATCCGTGCACGATGCCCGGGAGTTGATACTGCTCCGGCATGTGATCAAGCAGGTGCCAACGCAGGTAACCGCTTTCGTCGTCGGACGGTGCGGTGAAGCTGAAAATGCCTGCCTTGACCCGGTTCATGCGGCACCGCCGGGGGGATGGAGTTCGGCCAGGGCGTGCAGGTTCTCCAAATAGTGCTGCAGAGACCTATGGATGAACCAGGTGGTAATGGTGGTCGCGCCGTGCGCGGCGGTGTCGGCGAGTATCTCGCGGGTGCGGTCGGGATCATTGATCGGGTCCAGCGGTGCCGGCGGCGGCAGCACCACCTCGAAGCCGGCCGGAAGTTCGAAGCGGCCCAGCCATTCTCGGGTCTGCTGCAACGTCACATTGAAAGGAGCCCACCCGTCGGCCAGGGTGACGGCGCGGCGCAGTGATCGCAGTGTGCGTCCGCCGATCCAGATGGGGACGTGGTCCTGAACCGCGCACGGGTCGACGACCAGACCGTCGAACGAATAAAACTCACCGTGGTAGGCGGGTTCTGAAACCGACAGGGACGCGCGTAGCGCTCGCAGCGCGTCGTCGCCGCGCGGTCCGCGGTCGTCGTAAGGGGCACCGAGAAGGTCGAATTCCTCTTTGAGGCTGCCGACGCCGACGCCGAGGATGAGCCGGCCATTGCTGACCTTGTCCAACGTGCCATAGCGCTTGGCGATTTCGAGCGGGTGGTGGTAGGCGAGGACTAACACGTTGGTGGCCAACCGGATCCGCTGCGTGCGCGCGGCCAGGTAGCCCAACGTCGCCAGCGGATCCCAGTACCGCATACCCCGGCGTTGATGTTCCACTGCGGGCAGCGCGATGTGCTCGCTGCAGGTCAGGTGGTGATAGCCCAACCGGTCTGCGGTTTCGGCGAGCTGGGCCAACTCCTCGATCGAAGCATCCTGCTCCCAGGCGGCGCTGGCGCCGGGCATCGTGATCACGACCGGTGTGGACAGCGACAGCTTTACCGACGGGGTACTCATCCCTGCATATACCCTCCGGCGTCGACGGGGATCGATTGCCCTGTGATGGTTCGGCTCTCGTCACTGGCCAAGAACAACGCCAGGTTGGCCACATCGTCGGGCGACGAAATATCGCGCAGAGCGACGTCTTTGAGAGACTTCGCGCGCACGGCCTCGACCTCGACACCCTGCTCGTCGGCGGTGCGCTGTAACCAATTGCGATAAAGATCTGTATCGATCGCGCCCGGCACGATGCAATTGCACCGGATCCCGTGCGGACCGACTTCGAGGGCAACGGTCTTGGTGAAGGCTCGCAGTGATGCCTTCGCAGTCACGTAGTGGGTTTTGCGGACGATGCCGTTATAGCCCGCGGTAGAGGAGAAGTTCAGGATGACTCCGCTGCGCCGTTGCAGCATCGACTGGTTGAGCACTTCGCGGGTGCACAGCATCGCCGCGGTGACATCAATGGCGATCGTGGCATTCCAGTTGTCGAGCGTCTGCTCCCAGATCCAGTGGTCTTTCCCCGGCGCGGCGGCGTTATTGCAGAGGATGTCGACCTGTCCGAACTCGCCGACCGCGCGTGCCACCATGGCCGCGACGTCCTTTTCGTTGGTGACGTCGGCCCGCATCGCGATCGCGCCGGGCCCTGCCGCCGCCGCGGCCTCGCGGACCAGCTCCTCGCGCCGGGCGGCGAGCAGTACCCGCGCACCCTCGCGGACGAACACCGATCCTAGAACTGGTCCCAGGCCGGTGCTTGCCCCGGTGATAATCGCCACCTTGCCCGCTAACCTGCCCGTCATTGGGCAAATATTACATAGCGGATTCGTTGGTTACGGAGCCCGATACCGGGTAGATTCGAACGGTGCTCGAATTACTTTCTAACGACGATCGAAACTGACGGGGGAATGACGTAGTGGTTGCAACCGGGAATCAGGCCACAGCGCCGGCCGGCGCACGCCGCGCCTACGGGGGCCTCGATCGCGACGAGGTGGTGGTCGCGTTGCGTGACTTGGCGAAGCGGGTGGGCGTGCAGCGCGTGACAATGCGCGAACTGGCCACTGAGCTCGGCGCCGCCGTGCCCTCGGTGTACTACCACGTCCCCAGTAAGCAGACGGCTCTCGAGCTGGTTGCCGAGTCCGTACTCGCAGAGATCCCCCTCCCGGAAGGGGGACGATGGGACGCCAGGCTGATCGAGCTCTATTGCGCCGCGAGGGAAATGATCCTGGGAGTCCCCGGTGTCGCGAGCATCCTGCAGACCAGCGTCGGGAACGAGCCCGCGCGCCGTCTGGATCGACACAGCCGCGGCCTGCTCGCCGAGGCGGGCCTCGCGAAACCCGCTGCGGCCGCTGCTCATACGGTCTTGTACACGTACCTGCTGGGCTCGATTGCTCTGCAGGAAACACGCTCCGCGGACGCTACACCCCGTGTTAAACGCCAGCTGGCCAACCACTTTCGCGCCGGTCTCGATGTGATCGTCGCCGGAATCAAGTCGTCGTCCTAGGTGCTTAGATGAGTATTCCCAAGCCGAATGTGTTGGGGTCCCTGGTTGTCGAGAACCAGCAGACCGCTTCCGATCGCGATGCCGCGGCGGTGCTCGATCCCGACACCTTCGTCGGCGGTGCCCCGTTCGACGCGTTGACGCGGTTACGGGCCGACGCACCGGTGCACCCGGTGCAGTTACCCGGACTACCCAGGGCATGGCTACTCACCAAGCACGCCGATGTGCGACTGGTCAGCCGCGACACCGATACCTTCACCAGCAGCAAGGGCAACACACTCGTGGAGGTCGAGGCGGCACCGAACTCGGCGCTACTGCCCGGCATCGACCCGCCGCGTCACGTCCTGTACCGCAAGCTGATCAACCAGGGCTTCACCGTCCGCAATGTGCAGCGGCTGGAACCACACATGCGTAAGGTCGCCCAAGACATCGTCGCCGACATCACGGCCAAGGGTGAATTCGATGCCGTGACAGACATTTCCGCGGAGATGTCGTTACAGGTGATCGCCGACGTGCTCGGGGTGCCCGCCGAAGACCGGATGGAGGTTTTCCGGTGGAGTAACGCCATCGGCAGCCTGGGCATCGAAGACCCCGACTACGCTCCGACTCCGGAAGCCCTTGGGCAGGCCGCTGCCGAAATGTTCTCCTACTGCGGCGAATTGGTAGCCCACCGACGCAAGTACGGGCTCACCGACGACATTTTGTCGGCGCTGCTGGCCGCGGAGGTCGACGGCGAAAAGCTGAACCGCGACCAGCTGAACGAGTTCTTCCTGCTGCTGGCGATCGCCGGCAACGAAACCACCCGCAATACCCTGAGTCACGGGGTGTTGGCGCTGTCAGAGCACCCGGAGCAGCAGGCCCTGCTTGCCCGTGATCGCGAGGCCGTCAAGCCCGCCGTGGAGGAACTGCTGCGCTGGGCCTCACCGGTCATGCATTTTCGTCGTACCGTCACCCGCGACGTCGAAATCCGTGGCCAGCACGTTCCCGCCGGCGATTGGGTATTGCTGCACTACCTGTCGGCCAATCGCGACGAGGAGGTCTTCGATCGGGCCGGCGAATTCGACGTCACTCGCCCGGACGCCGGTCATGCCGCGTTCGGCGGCGGAGGAGTGCACTTCTGTCTCGGCGCTCAGCTCGCCCGGCTGGAATTGCGGGTCATGCTCGAAGAGCTGTACCCAAATGTGCCGGGCCTGACGGTCACTGGGCCGCCCGACCGGTTACGCTCGTCGTTCTTCCACGGCATCAAGCGCCTGCCGTGTAGTGCGCGTTGAGGTTACGCCTTCCAGCCAGGCGTGAATTCGTGCGGCCACCAAGGCCCATTCGGGCTCGACCATCATGTTGTGGCCCATGTTGGGAAAGATCTCTGCGGTGGTGCCGTAGGCCCGTGCGGTCTGATGCACTTCCCGCGGGGTGAAGCACCCGTCGTCTTCGGCGCCCAGGACCAATACCGGAGCCTTGACCCGATCAGGTTTGGGCAGGTTGAGCAGCAACATATCGAGGAACCATCTGCCCGCATATTCTTCGCCCAGCGGTGCGGTGTAGCGCACCACGTCGGCCTCCGGGGTGTATCGAGAATAGAACTGTTCGCGGGTTAATTTGGGCGTGCCGCCTACGGCGTGTAACGACTTGGTAGTCAACAGAGTTCGCGCGGTATGCCACGGATGCCGCCTGCCGAGGCGCAACATGAATCCGGTGACCCCGCTCGGTGGTGCGGAGGCGAGCAACACGGCGGCTGGAGCGTCGTGTGACTCCAGGTACTTCTGGACCACGAACCCGCCCAACGAGTGCCCGATCACTATCGGCGCAGTAGGCAATTCGGTGGCAACGGATGCGACATCGTCGACGTAGTCGGCGATCGAACAGAAGAGATTTCGCTTCGGCTCGGCGCTCTTTCCGTGGCTGCGAAGGCTCACCGCGAGCGACCGATAGCCCTTGTCCGCGAAGAAGTCCAAGAAGTACTCGTCCCAATACCAAGCGCCATGCCAGGCGCCGTGGACAAAAAGCACCGGCGGTTTCGCAGAATCGCGGCCCGGTCTCTTTTCGATCACCTCGAGCATGGGCAGACTCCTTTGTCGCGCCCTGAGACTAGCTTCTGGTCACCCGTAACGAGGGAAAAAGACGATAATGGTGGGTGCCGCCGAACCTGAGGAGTGTCCGACGTGACGGTGGATTCGTCCGAACAGCGCACGCTGGTCTTGACGGCCTTCCCCGTCGAGGCAGATGAGGTGCTGTCCCACACCACGCTCGACCTCGACCCCGTAGTGGTCGCCGACCGTCGGCATTTCTATCTCGGCTCGATTCGCGGCAAGAAGGTCATCGTGGCGATGACCGGCATTGGCATGGTCAACGCTACCGAGGCCACCGATACCGCGCTGACCTACTTCTCCAGCACCGTTGGCGCGGTGGTGTTTTCGGGTGTGGCGGGCGGTGCCGGGCGGACCGGCATCGCCGATGTGGCCGTACCGGCGCGCTGGACGCTGGACAACGGCGCAACATTCCACCCCGTCGATGCCGACATGTTGACTGTTGCCGAGACCCTTTCCGTCACATTGGAAAGCGCGAAACGGATGCGGCATGAGCCGCAGCTGCTGGTCGGTGGTGACGGCTGCAGCTACGACAACAACAATGGGCGGGCATTCCCGAATATCCCGCTCGGTGGCGCGGTGTTCGGCTGCCAACCGCGAACGGCACCGGATCGCTCCGTCTTCCACACCGGCAACTTCTTTCAGGCCGCGTGGCCATGGCTGAGGCACGGCCTGATCAGCAACGCGAAGGTCGTTTCGGCGGCGGATCCGGCATTCGATGCCACAGACAGTGAGACCGCGGCGGCGCAGGCCGTCGCGGACGCGCGTGGCGTGCCGTTCCTAGGGATACGCGGAATGTCGGACGGACCGGGTGATCCACTTCGGTTGCCGGGCTTTCCGTTTCAGTTCTTCGTCTACAAGCGGGTCGCCGCCGTCAACGCCGCGCGAGTGACGGCGGCGTTCCTGCGGCGCTGGCCGGGTGCCTGATCTATTCGGGCCCGCGAGCGACCGGGTGACTCGGATCCGACGACCATTCGGACCACGACCCCGGATACAGCGCGGTCTCGCGACCCATCGCCGCGAGCGCCGCGACCGCGATGGTGGCGGTCACGCCCGACCCGCAGTAGGCGCCCAACGGGCCGGTGCTGTCGATGCCGCGATCGGACAATTGCTGGGCGAGCGCATAGTCACCAAGAAACGTGCCGTCGGCCGCCAGCACCGAGCCGCTGGGCAGGTTCCGTGCCCCCGGGATGTGACCCGCGACGGCGTCGACGGGTTCGACCTCGCCGCGATAGCGATCGGGTGCGCGCGCATCGAGCAGCGTCACGGCGCCCGCGCCGGCTTGTTCGGCCGTCACGGTGGGCAGAGCTCCGGCATACAAATCCTCGTGGGGCACAGTCACATTCCCCGCCTGCGGGGTGACCTCGCCCGTCTCAAGGCTTCGCCCGGCTGCCCGCCATGCGCCCAGTCCGCCGTCCAAGATGCGGACGTTCGCTAGCCCGGCCGCGGTCAACACCCACCAGGCGCGCGCAGAACCCGCTCGATTCCAGTCGTCATAGACCACGACCAACGAGCCCTGCCGGATACCCCAACGGCGTGCGGCGTCCTGCAGGCTTCGTCCCGACGGCAGCGGGTGACGGCCGCGGCCGGACACGGTGTGATCGCTGAGTTCGTCGTCGAGCGACACATAGACGGCGCCCGGGAGGTGGCCGTCCAGGTAGGTCGCGCGCCCGTCGGGTTGGTCGAGCCGCCAACGGACATCCAATATGGTCAGCGGATCGTCGGCCTCGATCAGGTCGGCCAGCTCCGTGGCGGTGATCAACACCCGGTCGCGCGCTTCCACGGTCCACCTCCTCGTCGTCTCCCGGTCGTCTCCAGCGAGACTAGCCCTCGGACCGAAAGCGTCTCGTCTCAGCAAACAACGGCGTAGGGTCGGCGATCATCACCGGCCGTCGATGGGAGCCGATATGGGCAACGTCTATCGGGTAGCGCTGGCGGCGGGCGTCGCGCTTGCTGTCGTGACGGCGATTCCGGCCAATGCGATGCCAAATACCCAGTGCACGCTGGCGACACCGGTGACGGAAGTGCACAGCCTGTCGCAGTTACCGCCGGAGCTCGTCAAACTCTTGCCGCCCATCGCCGACGTCGGCGCGCCGTTCAACAAGACCGATTCGGTCAACGATCCGTCGTTGCCGTTCCGGCGCCTGATCCGCGCCGGCAACCGCGACGCCGACTGGTTCCTCTGGTACGAGCACGGCGGCGCGGGCTACTTCTGGCAAGCAGTGGTGGCGCGCGTCGTTCCCGGCAGCCCGCCGAGCGTGCTCGCGAATGCGGGAACCATCACCGACACCCTGTGCAGTCTCACCGACGGCGCCCTTGCCGGCCACGTGCCGCCCTACCCACCCGGCTCGTGGGGTGCGTCCGACTTCTAGGCGGTGTTCTCGGTGTCGTCGTCCGGGCCGCCGATGACGGGCCCCAACGTCGCCAGCATGCCGGCCGCCGCCCGCTGCCAGGTGAAGTTCTCCGCACGGCGCCGCGCGGAGGTCCGGCGGTGGTATTCGGGGAGGCTGATGACCGTGCCGACGGCCCTGGCGATGGCCTCGGGGTGGTTGTCGGCCGACGCGCCGCTGTCCGGGGTGATGATCTCGGTGAGCGCCGAGGTGCGAGAAACCACCGCCGGAGTGCCGCATGCCAGCGATTCCAGCGCGGCCAACCCGAATGTTTCGTGCGGCCCCGGGGCCAGGGTGACATCCGCGGAGGCCAGCAGCCCGGCGACGGTGTCCCGGTTGGAGACGAACCCGGTGAAGTCGATCGGCAGCCCGGTGGCCTGACGCTGCAGCTTGGCCCGCATCGGTCCCTCGCCCATGACGACCAATCGGGCATCGACGCCGAAGTCGCACAGCGCGGCCAGCGCGTCGATGCTGCGGTCGGCCCGCTTCTCCACCGACAACCGGCCGCAGTGGACCAGCAGAAGCTGATTGGGCGTGGCCCACTGCCGGCGGACCAGCGGAGAGTGCCGACTGGGGTGGAAGGTCTTCAGATCGACACCCAGCGGCACGGTGACGACGTTCTTGGCGCCGATGCGGTCGAATTCCTCGCGCGCGAATCCGGTAGTGCAGACGACGGTGTCATAGTCGGCGGCGGTGCGGCCATTGGCAAAGTCGGCGAGGCTGCGCGCCGGCCGCTTCGGAAGTACTTGTCCGGCAAGGCGATCCAGTCGCTCATGCGAGATCATCACGGTCGTGGCGCCGTGGTCGCGGCCCCAGCGGCCCAGTGACCTCAGTGTCAGCCGGTCGGAAACTTCCAGCGCGTCAGGTTGCAGTGCTTCCAGCAGCGCCTTGACCGGACCCGGCATCACCGCGCGGTAACCGCCGGTGAAGGGAATCAGCCAGGCGGGCATAGTGATTCGCACCACACCCGTCGGCAGCAGGGTACGTTCTGCGCGTGGACCGGGAACGACCAAGAACACTTCGTGCCCGTTGGCGCTGTATTCCGCGCCCAGCCGATCCACCGCGGTACGAAGGCCGCCGGACCGCGGGCCATAGAAATTGGCGACCTGTACAACACGCATAAGCAGAGGACACGCGGCGCTTGTGTGCACTCAACGATGCAGAACTGACGTGTGCCTTAACAGTCCATGAATTCCCCTGCTAAACGGTGGTAATGAGATTGGCTGCGCGCTCACGACTTTGACTGTGCGGCCAGGGCGGCGACACGCCGGGCGGCGCCGACCTGGACGCACGCTCAACAGTGGATTCAGCGTTTTCCCCAGTCCCAGCGCGGTGTGCTGAGCAGGTCCTGGCCGGTGATTCGGGTTTCACCCCAGTCCTTGTAGAGCTCGATCTCGACGGCTTCGCTGCCATCGCTGTCGGCGACCGGAACCGTGTCGAGAAACTGCAGCAACGACCGCGAGTGCGTCACGACCACAACCTGAGTCTGCTCGGCCGCGGCGCGGATCAGCGAGGCAAGCGGTCGTACCAGGTCGGGATGCAGCGAGGTCTCCGGCTCGTTGAGCACCATCAGCGACGGCACTTCCGGGCTCAACAGCGCGGCGGCCCACAGCAGGAATCGCAGTGTGCCATCGGATAATTCGGCCGCGCGCAACGGACGCAGCATGCCGCGCTGGCGCAGCTGAAGGTCGAATAACCCGTCGTGGATCGCGACCGAGATCGTGGCGCCGTCGAAAGCGTCTGCGATTACCCGGCTTAACTCGTCGGATCCCGATTCGAGGATGGTTTGGATCGCCGCGGCCAGGTCGCTGCCGTCGTCGGTCAGCACCGGGGTGCGTGTGCCCACCTGCGGATGCCGGGCTTGCGCTCCGCCGTCGACGCGGAACCCGTCGTAGAACCGCCACCCGCGCAGTCGCTCCCGCACCGCCGCGAGTTCGGGAAGCGCGTGCGGGTTGGCGTACTCGGCAAGCACGCTGCGGTACAGGGGCAACGATCGGCTCAGTTCGTCAAAGCCGTTGTCGGCGTTGACGGCCTCGGCAAAAGCCCGTGATCGGCTCACCAGCGTTGCGCTGGGCCGCAGCACCGGCCCGGCGAATATTATTTCCCGCTTGATCTCGGGGTCGCGGACGAAGACCGACGGCCCGGCCGACTGCGGGATGCCGAGGTCGACAAGATAGCCGAAATCATCTGCAGCGAAGCCCATTTCGAGCGAGACAGGCCGAGTGCGTACGGTGCCTTGTGTCTTCTGGGAACGTCGCGCGCCCTTCAGTTGCTCGGGCCCGGCCCACAGCACCGATTGCAACCCGCCCTCGCGGGCCAGTGAGCCGATGACCTCGCCCCGGCCGCAGTCCGCCAACAGCCGCAGCGCGCGGTAGACCGACGACTTTCCGACGCCGTTGGCGCCGGTAATGAGCGACAGCCGCCCCAGCGGCAGGATGACCTCGCGCAGCGAGCGATACCCGCGGATCGCGACCGTCTGCAACATGTCGCCGACTGTACGGTCACCCTCTGACGCGTTGTCAGTTGTCGGCGGGGTCGAGCAGTTGCACCTCTTCGAGGTCCATCTCGGACTGCAGCTCGCGCAACACCATGTCGTCGATGACCCGTTGATTGCGTAGCCCGATGATGGCCCGGCGTTTGTGCTCGAGCACCCCGAGACGCACCCGCCGAACCAGGTCGTCGCGCTTGGCCAGGTCCCCGGTCGACGTGCCGTCTTCGCACTCCGTCACGAGCGCGGCGTGCTCGTCGTATTCCTTTTGCAGGCGGCTCAGCATTTTCGGGCTGACGCCGAGTTCGCCCGCCACCACCGGCAGCGCGTCCAGCGCGGCCTTGGCGCCGACACTGCGAGCCAATTGGAGTTCCTGGGCGTAGGCGACGTCTTCGGGCATGTTCGCCCACCGAACGACGGCGGGCAGCGTGATGCCTTGGACCAGCACGGTGGTGAGGATGACGACGACCACGACGAAGATGAGCAGGCTGCGGTCGGGGAACGGCGCCCCGCTCAGCGTGGTCGCCGGGACGGCGAGCGCCGCGGCAAGCGAGACCGCGCCGCGGAATCCGGCCCACGCGGTCACGAAGCGCTGACGCCAGGGGACGCGACGGGCCCGCTGTGCCTCGCGGCGGTCGATCACACGCAGCAGCAGCGTGGTGAATTCGCCCCAGAAAATCCGGGACAGGATGACGACGGCGGTGACGGCGAAGGCGATGAACAAAGCGTGGCGGATGCCGCCGTCGACGCCGTTGATGCCGCGCACCGCGCCCGGGATCTGCACTCCGACGAACACCCACAGCGAACCGTTGATCAGGAACGTCGCCATGTCCCAGAAGCCGTAGGACAGCATGCGGGAACGAGCCCGGATCACCACCGGCCCCGCGTAGGCCAGCACCAGGGCCGATACCAGCACCGCGACCACACCGCTGCAGTCAATCGCCTGGGCCAGCAAGAACGCCGCGAACGGCGTCAGCAGGCTCATGGCACCTTCTTCTTGCGGCGCGTCGATTCGCTTGCGCGCCAGGGTCACCAACCCGCCGACCAGTAATCCTGCGGCGATACCGCCGAGGTAGGAGCCGACGAAGCGCAGGACCAGATCGGTCGGGCCGATTTCGGCCCCGCCGATCGCGACGTGGATGGTCACGAAGAACAGCACCAGCGCCGTCCCGTCGTTGATGAGACTCTCGGCGCGCAGCACGGTCAGCGTCCGGCGCGGCAATTTTTTCGCCAGGCCGGCCACGGCGGCGGCGTCGGTGGGGGAGAGCACGGCGCCCAGGACCGCGGCCGCGTGGGATTCCATGCCGAGGGCGCGTGCCGTCCACGACACGGCGACCGCGGTGACGATCACCAGGATGACGGACAGGAAGATGATGATCCGCAGGTTGGCGCGGACCTCGCGCAGGCTGGTGCCCAGGCCCTCCCAATACAGGATCGCCGGCAAGAACAGCAGCAAGACGATCTCGCCGTTGATGTGGATGTGGGCGAAGGCGGGAATCAGGCCCAGCAGCGTGCCCAGAAAAATGAGCAGCACCGGCGGCCCCACGCGATAGCGCCGGCCCAGCACCGTTCCGGCGATGACGGCCGACACCAGCGCAACGATGACTTCGAGCCCAAACACGTGCCCATCCTGCCGTATGGGACGGCGTCTAGTTACTTGGGCCGAAACACGTCACAAACACGTAATGGCGCAACGGGTTCGACGAGCTGCCTTACGAGCAGTCGCAGCAGTCTCCACAGTCGCAGCAGCACTCGCAGCCATCGCAGCAGCAGATGCAGGTGCCGTCACCGCGCCCGCCCTTGCGCTTGTTCCCGGGGTTAGGGGTTTCGCCCTCGGGGTTTTCGCCGGTCGGATAGCCGGCACCGACGGGCTGGTTGCCGAAGTTGATGCCTTCCTGCTGGCCGTGCGGGGTGCCGCAGGTGGGATGGCCGGACCGGCTGAAGGTGCGCGAGATCGCCCGTCGTACCTCGCGGGTCAGCAACCGCTGGGCCAGGCGGCCGTCGGTGAACTCGACTTCGGCCAAGGCCAATTCGATGCCCAGCGCCGCGTCGTCGCACAGGACGCGGGCCTGCTCCAGCGGAGTTTCGGTGGCGGCCAACGGGTTCCACTTACCGCGGGCGAGGTCGTCGTCGTAATCCTCGACCGCGTCGAGCAGGTGCGCGATTCGTCCGAACAGCTGACCGATCTCGCGCAGCGGTGCCTGGTTGCCCGTGCGGCCGGCCAACACCGCGGTGTGGGCGAACGCTGCGGCGACCGCGGTTTCGGTGGGCTCGGTCACGATTAAGAGCGAGCTGCCCGGCCCGGCCGCCGCCTCGAGATCGGCCTGGCGGTCCATCGCCGCGACCAGCACGCCCGTGTCGAAGCCCAGGGTGTGGCCGGTGTCGGTGCCCTGGCGCACCCAGCGCTCGGCGATGCGGCGCGCGGCCGGTCGCACACCGGCGGCACCGACCATGCCGTCGTGGTCGTCGACGTGATCGCGGACCCGGGCCGCGGCCAGGGCCAGCGACACGACGGCGGCCAGTCGTGCGCAGTCGCCGGTGGCCACGTCGGCGCGCCGCATGCCACGCCCGGGGCACGGCCCGGCCTTGCGGCGGGTGGGCTGCTCGGGGGATTGCGCCTCGACCAGCAACGACACCACGAGGCCGTCGTAATTGGTGGCGATCCGCGCGGACTGCCCGTAGTCGTCGCGGAGTGCCAGACACAGTCCGCACAGTTGGGCGGTCCAGGCTGCTGCGAGCTCACTGCCGAGTCGATGACGGCAGGGCCGGATGATGCCGAACATGCACAGAAGCTACCCGACCCACAGCAAACGCGCGCCCAAAAACGCCGGCCTTACCTGGGCGCGGGCAAAGATTGCGGCAAGGGAAAGTCGCGCTGCCAACATGGTGATCATCACAATCCCTCGGCTAGGACGCATTCCGCGCCCCGCCATAATGGTGGTGATGACTTTCGTGAAGATCAGGCTCTCCGTGACCGTCGCGATTCTCGTCTCGTCGATGTTGGTGGGTTGCCACTTCGAGAGCAGAAACCCGCCGACGGCCAAGTCGCTTGTGGTTCCGATGGAACAGGTGCTGAAGCAGAACAGCATCACCCAGAACGTGACCCTGGCGGTGGGCAACACACTCAAACTGCAGTTGGGCGCGAATTACAGCACCCCGTTCCGGTGGCAGGTTGACACGAAGATCGCCGACGGTTCGATCATCGAGCAAACCAGTCACCAGTACATGCAGCCGAGCAGCGACGCGATGGGCGCGCCCGGCACCGAGGTGTGGATGTTCACGGCGCTGAAGCCGGGGACGACGACGATTTCCACCTATTACTCAAGCTTCGTGGGCAAGAACACCGCGCCGGTGTGCCAGTACACCGCGGTCGTGACTGTGCAGTAAACCACTGCGGACGAGCCGCGCCTCAGCTACCGTCTGGCTGTGCTTGGCTTCCTCCGCAAGTGGTCGCAATTGACCAATCTGCCTGCCGAGCTGCACGACGAGCTCGAGGCCGAGGGGCTTATCTTCCTGGCCGGTCGGGTCGGCGTCGTGCGGCACTTCAGTGGGCATGTCCCGGGCGTCTTTTCGTCCTCGGGTGTCTCGCGCTACAGGGGTGCGTTCGCGTTCAGCGCCGCGCGGATCGTCGCCACCTTCCCGACGCGTGGGGACGCCAATCTGCGGTCCATCGACTGTCCCTGGGACACCAACAAGGGTCCGGCCGCGGCGACGATCACCAAGAAGGGACTGCTGATCGACATCGATCTGCGTGGTGTGGATCGCGCCTTCAGCGGGTCGATGAAACTGCATTACAAGCGGCACGTGCCCGACGAGGTGCTGGATCGGCTGCCGACCACCTCACTGCGGTTCCCGGTTGACCCGGTATTCGTGTATCGCGCCGCGGGAGTGCGTCCCAAGTCGTAGGGTCAATAGATGAACACCGTCGTGGATTTCCACTTCGACCCGATGTGCCCCTTCGCCTTCCAGACGTCGTTGTGGATCCGCGATGTGCGTGAACAACTGGGCATCGCCGTCAATTGGCGGTTCTTCAGCCTGGAAGAGATCAACCGGGTCGACGGCAAGAAGCATCCCTGGGAGCGCGACTGGTCCTACGGCTGGTCGTTGATGCGGATCGGCGCGCTGCTGCGTCGAACCGACATGGCGTTGCTCGACCGGTGGTACGCGGCGATCGGCCGCGAATTGCACACCCTCGGCGGCAGGCCGCACGAGCCCGCGGTGGCGCGAAAGTTGTTGAGCGACATCGGCGTCGACGACGCGAATCTCGATGCGGCACTTGACGACCCGACCACCCACGACGAGGTTCGCGCCGAGCATCAGCGAGTGCTAAATGCGGGTGGCTACGGTGTCCCGACGCTGTTCATCGACGAACAGTGCCTGTTCGGCCCGGTATTGGTAGATCCGCCGACCGGCCCCGCGGCGCTGAAACTGTGGGACGTCGTGACCGGGATGGCCGAGCTGCCGCACGTCTACGAGCTGCAACGGCCCAAGTCGGCCGCCGACGTCGAGCTGATCGGGAAGAGTATGCGTCCGTACCTCGACGGTCGCGATTGGGTCAGCATCGATCGCGGTGAAGTCATCGACGTCGACCGGCTCACCAGTGGATCTTCGGGCTGAAATACCGCGATGGCCGACGTTTGGCTGGACACGCAAGAGCGCCTAGAGCTTTGCGATCTGTTCGACGAGCTCGGCCCGTCGGTCCCGACGCTTCTCGAAGGCTGGACCGCCCGCGATCTCGCCGCCCATCTCGTGTTGCGCGAACGTGATCTGCTTGCCGGGCCTTGCCTCGTGTTACCCGGGCCGTTTGGCCGGTTCGCCGAGCGGCGCAGAGCGGGATTGGCTCGCCGCGAGGACTTCTCGTGGCTCATCTCTCGAATCCGGTCCGGGCCGCCCGTCGGGTTCTTCCGCATCGGATGGGTTCGCGCGATGGCGAATCTCAATGAGTTCTTCGTTCATCACGAGGACCTGCGCCGAGCGAATGGGCAAGGCGCTCGGAACCTCACGCCCCCGATGGATGCCGCACTGTGGCGAAATGTCCGCCGGGGTGGTCGCTTTCTGAGTAGACGTCTTGAGGGCGTTGGGCTCGAAATCCGGTGGGCCGGAACCAACGAGCGGGTGACGGCGGTAGCAGGAGATCCCGCGGCTCTGCTCACCGGAGAGCCGGGGGAGCTCCTGCTCTACGTCTTTGGGCGTCAAGCGGTTGCGCACGTCGACGTGAGCGGCCCGGCGGAGGCGGTGGCGGCGGTGCGTCACACGCACTTCGGTATGTGACTACTGACGCAGCTGGCGCGCGATCTCTCCATAGCGCTCGAAACGGTCGTGATCGCCCAGGGCGTTGTAAAGGGCTACGCGCGTGGCGATTCCGCCGTACTTCTGGGTCAGCGCGTCGGCCAGGCCATCCCACGTCGACTCGGTGGCGAACGCCGCGATGTGCTCGTCGCTGATCTGGGCCGCCATGCCCGCGAAATCGCCGGCCTTCTGCTTCTCGCGGATGCGGGCCGTGGTGCCCTCGAACCCGGCCTCGTCCCAGATGAACGCGTAGTTGGGGGTGCTGCCATAGAAGGCCATGCTGGTGCGCACCGTCTCGCGTTGCGAGTCGCGGTCCTCGTCGCTGTCGCCGACGATCGTCATGGCCGGGATGATGATCGCGATGTCCGACGGTGAGCGCCCGGCCTTCTCCGCGCCGGCGGTGATGTTCGGCAGCACATGACGTTTGAGGTAGCCGAGCTCGCCGAGCGGATGGACGTGTACCCCGTCGGCCACTTCGCCGGCCATCCGCAGCATCCACGGATTGACCGCCGCCACATCGACTTTCGGATCGGGCTCGTCGATCGGGCCCGCGCTCCACTGCGGCGTGATGAAGTCGAGGTCGTAGAACTCGCCATGGTGATCGAGCTTGCCGGTGCGGAATGCCGCGAAGCACGCCTTGACTGCCAGCACGTAGTCGCGCAGCCGCGGGCCGGGGCGTTCGAAGGCAACGCCGTAGCGGCGCACGACATGCGTGCGCACCTGGGTGCCCAGACCCAGCCGGAAGTTGCCGCCGGTCGCCTCCTGTAGCTCCCACGCCGCGGCGGCGGTGACGAATGGGCTGCGCGGGAAGGCCACCGCGACACCGGTGGACAGCTGGAGTCCGGGAGCGGCCTGCGACGCCACCGCGGCGTTGAGGTAGGCGGTGCGGCCGGTCTCGGTGAACAGCATGCCGGAGAAGCCCGCGGCCTGAGCGCGCTGGGCCACGCCGCCGATCTGAGTCAACGGTTGCGGAACCGTCATCACGTCAATGTGCACGGCGCAACCCTATGCCTTGGCGTGATTACTGCGCCGCGAGCGTGGCGTTCTGAGGAACACGCGGAATCTCGGTGGCGGGCACCGGGGGACAGAAGAAGTTGCCCTGCACCGCGTCGCAACCGTATTCCTTAAGCCGCAGGGCTGTTTCCGCGTCTCCGACACCTTCGGCGATCGTCGCGATGCCGAATTTCGTCGTCAACTCGATCACCGACCGGGCAATCGTGGCGGCGCGTTCGTCGTGCAGGATCGGCGCGATGAAGAGGCGGTCGAGTTTGACATCGTCGATGGGCAGTTCGCGCAGGTAGGTGAGTGAGGCGTAACCGCTGCCGAAGTCGTCGATCGCCACCCGGATGCCGGACTCGCGCAAGCGATTGAGTACCGCGCGGGCCTTCGCGAGGTCGGCCACCAACAGGTCCTCGGTGATCTCGACGGTGAGCGAACTGGCGGACATGCCGCGCGCCTCGAGCACCGACATGATGCGGTCGGGCAGCGCGTCTTCGTCCAGCGAGGGTGCCCACAGGTTGATCGCGACGGGGATGGCCGCGCCGGCCGCGTACCAATCCGACGCGTCGGCGACCGCCCGTGACAGCACCAGATCCGTCACAGCGTCCATGAGCCCGTGGTCGCGGACCAACGGTAAGAACTCGCCGGGCTCCAGCGTGCCGAGTTCGGGATGCTCCCATCGCACCAATGCTTCGGCGCCACAGACGGATCCGGTCGTCATGTCGAATTTCGGCTGGTACAGCAGCGTCAGCAGGCGATCGTCGATGGCCCGTCGCAACTCGCCCAGCAGTTGCAGACGGGCCATGCTGTCGTCGTGTGTCGGGTGTCTGCCGAGCTGGGCCGCCATGCCGGGAGTGAAAGTCTGCACATCGGTCGAGCTGGCATGTTGGGCCCAGCTGCGGGCCGCGCTGGCCTGGTCGAGAAGCTCGCCCGGGATCAGGGCCGAGCCAGGTTCGGATCCAGACGAGGCCAGGCCGATGTTGAGGTGTATGTGCAGCCGATGATTCTCGAGTTCGAGAGGCTCCGCGAAGGCATAGACGAGTTTTCTGGCGACCTGTGCGGCGACCTCGGAGCGGTCTTCGACCAGGATGGCGAAGTCGTCCCCGTTCATCCGCGCGACCGTGTCGGCGGGCCGCACGTTGACGTGGAGCCGCTCACCGACACTGCGCAGTAGCTCGTCGCCGACCGCATACCCGAGCGTGTCATTCACCATCTTGAAATCACTGATATTGAGCGCAATTACGCTGACCGGGACGCCAGAGTAAATGTGCAGCCGGGCCGCGTGCGCGAGCCGATCGTCGAATAGTCGCTGATTGGCTAACCCCGTCAGCGGGTCCCGCAGGGCCACTTCGGACAGTGCGGCGGCCAGATGTTGTTTGCGGTCGAGCAATAACAAGTGGCGGGCGACCGTGGTTAGGAATAGCACCACGCAGACCGAAAAGATGACCGCTTCGGCCTGGCTACTGGGCCAAAAGTGCACAGCTCCGACGGCAATCGCCAACAGCACGGGCCCATATGGCAGCCACAGCGACGTTCTCGATAATGTCTGAGAGAAGCCGAGGTCGAGCTCGGGGCCGGGTCGAGACGCAATTGCCGACAGCGCGACAAAGTAGATACCGGCGGCCCATCCAAAAATGACCCAGTTATTGGGGACACGGTCGGGATGATTATCCCAGACGTGGATGATTCCGGCCGTCGCAATGGCCGCCCAGCCCAGGGTCATAAATGTCGGGGAGAGTTTGCGGCCCGGTTCGGCTTTCCGCACGGTCACGGTCGACATCACGAAAAGCCCGACATACACCGCGGTGGCGGCGGCCAACAACATCAAGGGCATGGTGACGATTTGTTCGGGTCGGCCGAAGTGCCCCAGCACCAGAATGGACAGCACGATCAACAACGACGCGGCGACGAGGATGCCGTCGAGCAGCAGGCCGATTCCGAATCGAGAGTCGTCGCGGCTGGGAATCGTGACGGCGGTGGCCAGCGCGCCGAGGGGCAACACGACGAAGCCCAGGTTGGCCGCCGAGATGCCCATCATCGGTGGAATTCCGCCGAGGGCGACGTACCACCAGACCGCCTGGCCGGCTGTCCAGGCGGACAAGCCGATGCTCAGCACCGTCCACGCGAGCCGTTGGCGCCCTCGAGAGGACCGGGCGGCGACCACTGCGCAGCCGTTCGAAAACACGCTCAGAATCCAGAGTCCGACCGGACCGGTGAGCGCTCGATCCGAAGGGCCACTTCTGGTGAACAACAACACGCCGTACACGAGCAGACCGACAGTCGCCAACAGAGCGAGCGCAGTTCGGCGTCGTGTCAGTGAGAACATTTCTCCTGCCCTGTCGTATGCGGTTGTCCGAAGCAGGATAAGCCACAGCAAGGGCGTCCGTGCTCTCTATTGTGGCCCTTTTAACAATTTCGCTGAAAAGTCTTCGGGTCGTTACGAGGTGGGTTGCCGGTTATACCAGAACTACTCGGATGATTGCGATTCGGGAATGCAGTCGAAATCAGTGATGCGGCGTCACTTGTGTTCTGCGGCAAAGACGACATCGGGGTTGAGGATGCCGGCCGGATCGAAGGACTCCTTGATCCGATGCAGCAGGTCGACTTTGACCGGGTCTTCGAGCTCGCGCCAGTAGGGAGCCTTGGCGCGGCCCAGGCCGTGCTCGCCGGAGATCGCTCCGCCCAATTCCATTGCGAGAGCGAAGATGTCGGTTAGCAGCTGCTTGCGCGTGTCGGGGTCTTTGCAGAAGATCGCCAGGTGCACGTTGCCGTCGCCGGCGTGACCACAGCCCGCCGCACCGCCGCCGGCCGCCGTCGCCAGGCCGCGCACGGCCTCGAGGAACTTCGGCATGGCCCCGCGCGGCACGACGGTATCGATCAGGTCGTCGGCGCCGATCGCCTTCAATGTCCAGAACGCGTTCTCGCGCGCCTCGATCAGCTTGCGTGCCGAACCGCCTTCCAGCACATAGGCATCGACGGCGCCCAGCTCGGCGAGCAGCTCACCGGCCCGCTCGACATCCTCGTCGAGTCGGTCCGCGGTCCGGTTCTCAAGTCCCACAACGAGATACGCCTGACAGCTGTCGCGGATCTTGTCCGGGATACCGAGTTCGAGGTTCTGCGTGTGCACGAGCGCGGCCATCGTCAGATTGTCGATGTATTCAAGGATGTAGGGCCCCAGGCCGCTGGCGATGACCTGCGGCACCGCCTCCATGACCTGGTCGAAATCGGCGAACGGCGCGAGCACGGTGGCGCTGTGGTCAAGGCGCGGATGCAGCTTGACGATCACCTCGGTGGCCAACGCGAGCGTGCCTTCGGAGCCGACGATGAGTTGGGTCAGGTCGTAGCCGGTGGACACCTTGGCGATCTTGCCGCCGGTGCGGATGATCTCGCCGGTCGGCAGCACCGCCTGCAGCCCCAGCACGTTGTGGCGGGCGATCCCGTATTTGACCGCGCGCATGCCGCCGGCGTTGGTCCCGACGTTGCCGCCGACGCTGGACGACAGCTCGCCGGGCTGGACCATGTAGCGCAGGCCTGCTGCTGCGGTGGCGGCGTCGAGCTCGGTGAGCGTCACGCCGGGTTGGACGACGGCGACCTGATTGGTGGTGTCGACCTCGAGGACGTTATTCATGCGTTCGAACGAGATGACCAGCCCGTCTTTGCTCGGCATCGCCGCACCCGACAAGCCGGTCCCGGATCCGCGAGCCGTCACCGGAACCTGGTGCTCCGTAGCCACTTTCAGCAGCTGGGCCACCTCTTCGGCGGTGGCCGGTTTGGCAACGTACGCCGGACGCTGCGGCGGATGATTCAGCTCCTCGTCGTGCCAATAGTCGTCGGGGATGGCGTCGCCTTCGAGGAGGTTGTGGGTTCCGACGATTTCGGCGAGGCGGTTCGCGATGTCGCTCATTGCGGATTTTCTAGCAGTCGCAAGGGGTGCAGGCCGTCGACCGCGCCGACGAACGGCGGATGGATGCTGTAGCCGATCATGCGTTGGATGTCGGCGGAGAGCCGTCGCGCGACGTCCTGCGGCACCGACAGTGTGAAGGCCTCCATCGTCCGCAGCCAGGGTTGGCAGTACTGGGCGGTGACGGCAAGCCGTGACTGGTCGGTGGTGTTGGCGCCGCCGCCGTGCCAGAGCGTTCCGACGAAGAAGACGCAGGAGCCGGCGGGCATGACGACGGGCATTGAAGTGTCGTCGGGCCCGGGCGGGCGGGCGGGCCAACGATGGCTGCCGGGGAAGACCACGGTCGAGCCATTGTCGGCGGTGAAGTCGTCGATCGCCCAGATGGTCGCGGCGGCCAATGGGTCTCGCGGCCGGGAAATCGGGTAGAACCCGTCGTCATGGTGAGGCAGCTGCGCGGACTCGCCGGGCTGAATGTTGATGGCCTGCAACGCCGAAAGCAGATAGTTGGGCATCAGCAGCCGATCGAGCACCGCCAGCACGCGCGGATGCTCGACCAGCCGGTCGCACTGGCGGGTCCGGCTCAGCACGCTGTAGATGCGCTGGGTGCGTCGTCCTTCGAAGGCGTTGCGCCCGGTGTGCTCCAGCCACGGTGTGACGGTATCGCGGATTTGCCGGCATTCGTCGGCGCTGAGCAGGTTCTCCCAGATGACATAGCCGTCGCGATCGAGGGCCGCCATGTCGGCGTCGACGATCGCGGAGTCGACGGAAGCGCCGCTGCTCGGTGTCCATTTGTGCCGGCCCGCCAGGTCGTTCTTGAGGTCGTCCAGCGTCGTGACGGGGTCGTCCATGTCTCCGACAGTGGACCTGCTTTGACCGCTGGTCAAGGAGGCCGCGCGGGGTGGCGCGACGTTTCAGTTTCGGGATCTCGGGTTAAACCAGGAGACTGCCATCAATTGCGGAACCGAACGGCGGGATCGACCTGAAGCTCGACGGTACTCAGCGTCACCGCGCCCAGGACACTGACGGGGTGCCCACTTCCACGGGCGCGGTTGTCGTCGGCGGTCGCTACGAACTGCGCGGTCTGCTTGGTCGCGGCGCGATGGCCGAGGTGCGCGACGGATGGGATATGAAATTGAGCCGCCCCGTCGCGGTCAAGCTGCTCTATCCCGGGGCAAATGCTCGGCCGGACAGCCGTCCCCGGTTCGAGATGGAGGCGCGGGCGGCCGCGCAGCTGACCGGTCGGCACGTCGTGGTGGTCCACGACGTGGGGGAGCACGACGGGTTGCCGTTCATCGTGATGGAGCGGCTGCCGGGAATGTCGCTGGCCGACCACATCGCGCGGGGGCCGCTGCCGGTGCCGTTCGTCCATGCCGTCCTCGACGGGGTTCTCGACGCGCTTGCCGAGGCGCACAACATCGGCATTCTGCACCGCGACGTCAAGCCGGGCAACATCTTGTTCACCGCCGCCGGCGAACCCAAGCTCGCCGATTTCGGCATCGCCAAGACATCCGGCGCTGCTTACACGCGGGCCGGCGAAATCATCGGCAGCATGGCCTATTTGAGCCCCGACCGGCTGGCCGCCAAGCCGGCCACGGTGGCCGACGACCTGTATGCGCTCGGCGTGGTGGGGTATGAGGCGATGACCGCCCGGCGGCCGTTTCCGCAGGAGGACCTCGGTCCGTTGGCCCACGCGATTCTGCACGAGTCGCCGCCGCCGATTGCCGCGCTGCGCCCGGATGTGCCACCGAACCTTGCCGCCACGGTCGAACGGGCGATGGCGCGCGACCCGGCATGGCGATTCGAGCATGCCAACGCGATGCGAGCCGCGCTGACCGGCGTGTTTCCCCTGCCGTCTCCCGTGCGGGTGCCCACTCGGGTCATGCAGGCGCCGCTGCCCGCGCTGACGGGCTACACCCCCGCGGGCCCCGGCCCGTCGCGACGCAAACTGTGGATCGCGGCGATTATCGCCTTGTTCGTGCTGGGGTTCATCTTGCTCATGATCGACCCGCCGTTCGCGTCGACGCCGCCGGCGCCGGTCAACACAACGACGCCCACGCCGCCACCGACGACCACCAGCCTCACCACCACCACACCGAGCAGCAGCCTCGAGGAACCGCCGCCGCCACCGCCGAAGCGGCCGAAGAAGCACAAAGGCGGCGAAGGACCCTGAGCGTCGCTTAGCCGCGCCTGGTTCCGGGCGTGAACGTAACCGGCAGCTTGCTCAGGCCCGTCATGCTCGGGTTGCCCAAATATTGATGGGCGTTTTGGGAGTCGACCCGGTAGTCGGGGATGCGGTCGAGGACCGCCTTGACCATCACCTCGGACATCAGTCGCGCCAGGTGCGAGCCAATGCATCTGTGGGGTCCGAGCCCAAAGGCTAAGTGGCGGTTAGGGCTTCGGTCCAGGATGACGTCGTCGGGATTGTCGAATTCTTTTTCGTCGTGGTTCGCCGAGACCCAGCTGATGATGAGCCGATCGTTCTTCTTCAGCTGTTGGCCGTTGAGCTCGACGTCTTTGGTGACCGTGCGGCTCAGCGAGCGGTTGACGGTGAAGTAGCGCAGGAATTCGTCGGTGGCGGTGCGGTAGAGCTCGGGGTGGTTTATCAGTTGTTGTCTGAGTTCCGGGTGCGTGCCGAGGTGTTTGAGCGTGAGCGCGGTTTGCGAGGTGGTGGTGTCGACACCGCCGGCGATCAGGTTCCAGAGGATGTTGAGCAGCTGTTCGTCGGTGAGGTGCTGCCCGTCGAACTCGAATTGAATCAGGAAGCTGGTCAAGTCTTCTCGTTTATCGGCGCGTCGTTGCGCGGCGTGCTGCAGGACTTCTTCCATCATGGCCGGGACTTTGCCGATGGCTTCGGCGTATTCGGGGCTGTCTTGCGGGACCGCCATGACGTTGTGGAACATGCTGGCGTAGATGTGCCAGTTGTCGAGCGGCAGGCCCATCAACTTCATCGTGAGGATGGCCGGCACCGGGCTGGCGTAGTCGAGCACCAGATCCATCTCGCCGTTTTCGATGTGCTTGTCGAGGAACTGGTGGGCTTTTTCCTCCATGAACGGCTTCATCTTTTCGACGGCGCCGGGGGAGAAGAACGGGGCGAGTGCGTGCCGAAGGGCCAGGTGATAGGGGCCGTCTATTTCACCGATACCGAGCGCCGGCTGACCCTCGGGGCGCGGGACGCCCATTTCGCCTTGGTAATCGACGCCGTCTTCCGAGTTCGGTTCGTACTTGTGGGCGAAGGTGTCGCCGTCCCTTGCCGTCGTGCTCACGGCGTCGTAGCTGCTCAGATACCAGAAGCCGTCGTATTTCGTGTTCCACGCGACCGGACACTTTTGCCTGAGATCGGCGTTGACGGTGTCCTGGTTGAGGTTGAACTCGTCGGAGTGATGGTCGAAGTCGACTATCGCGTCTGCTGCGACGCCGGGGCGGTGAGTCAATGGGTTGCCTTCCTGGCTATCTTTGCATTATTACGCTTTTGGGCCGGGCGACTGAAGTAGGAGCAATGACTAGCTACCGAACGACCTTCAATCACGTGGGCTTATGCGTCGCGGATACCGAGCGGTCGCGCCGGTTTTACGAGGAAGTGCTCGGTTTCCAGTACTGGTGGGAGCTCGAACCGCCGGACAACATGACGGCGCAGGTGGTGCAGCTTCCCGAGCCGCTCGGCGTGAAGGCGACGTATCTGGTGCGCGATGGCTTTGTGCTGGAGTTGATCGATTACTCCAAGCGGCAGGTGCACGCCGGGCCGACGCGCGTCATGGATGAGGTTGGGCTGACCCACATTTCGCTGTCGGTGTCCGATCTGGGAGCCGTGTTGGCGAAGGTTCCGCAGTTCGGGGGATCTGTGGTCGAGGAGGCGGTGTCGGAAATGATGGGCATCATCCGCGACCCCGATGGGCAGATCATCGAGTTGGTCACGGATGGATGGCTGGCGGCGCTACCGCCGAAGCCGTAGTGCGAGACGGCTGCTCAAACGCGCCCGCTCTCGAGCCCCCAATCACCTGCTGATACGCGGCTAAACGCTTTCACGCGACTGTGAACTGCCGATAGCGGAAAGCCAACCGCCTGGGGTCCGGCCGCTCGGTTCGCTTTGCTGGGAGTTTCATCAGCCTGCGTCCATGATGGTGCTGCAACCCATGTCTCAGCATCGGGCCATCGATCTCATCGAGGAGTCGATCGCGGATCTCGACGACGAGGTCTGGCCGGATAGCAAGAATGTTGTTGTCGTAGGCCGCGTGGTGAATTTTGCACAAAGCCAAGCCATTTGCTATGACGGGCTCGCCCATTGGACCGGCGACGCTATCGGGAACTATATGCGCAGCGTCGAGGAGCTCGCGATGATGCAGGTTGCAAACCGCGCACCTACTTTCGTAGGCCAGCATGACTTGGCTCGCAAAGACGGGCTGGTGAAGTCGACGCTTCGTCTCGGCCAAAAGGTAGCGACGCAATGCCGATTCCATCGGCGAGTCCACATCGACTCCCAATTGCTCGGCCGTCAACGCCATAACGAATTGTGCTTCGCTCTGCTCCTCCGCTAACAAAAAGACGGGAGCGACTACGTTGAATTGGCCGGGTGCGACTCCAACGAACCAAATGAGTGGAGCTCCGAGGCGGACCGCATTTCTCAAACTTTCGTTCTCGGTAGTTCCCAGTTGATCACGCCGGAGCTTATACCGGTGCAAGCCGTCCGTTCCCGTCGAGTCTTCATAGGGGCGTACGCCTCCCTTGGGAAAAACCGTCAGAATGGACAACGCCGTCGACCAACCCGAAGGCTTACGAATCCCACGCCCCCGGTCAATGAGCGGAAATCGGGTGTCGCCGATATGGAAGTCGTTGGCCAGCGCATCACGACTGATCGGCACCGTACCACCGAGGGAACGCTGGTGAACCCATTCGATGGCAAGGGCACGCACGGTATCTTCGCTGACTGCCGCGACCACTCCGCCATTCTGCAGCTTGGGAGCCGCTCATACTGGCATACGAGCGTGACAGTCGACGGCATGTGATGCTCGTTTGCGCGCCACGCCAGCTCGTGGTCACGCAACAGTGTCTGGTGCGAGCGCGGGCCACGCTACGCCGCAGGTTCAAGCAGCAAATTTCATCCCGCTGCTATGACGCGATTTCTGCGCGCCTTCGGTGGCTGGGTATGAAAACGGCAACTCGATGACGCCCGTCGAGTGACCCTCCCGAGGTGATACCGGCATCGGCGGCAGAGAACCGTCGGGAGACTCGGGGGATGACGCATATGGTTCGTTCGGTACTCGTCGGGGCTGCAATATTGATGGGAGCCCTTACCTGTGCGCCGCCTATCGCGAGCGCCAAGCCCATAGTCGTGGCCCCTCTTTCGCCATTGCGCCCGCTCCCGTCGTGCGGCGGCTACGTCAACGTCGATGGGAATTGCGTACCATCTCCGGACCACACACGGAGCAATCTTCCCGACGGGGATGGCACATACAGCCACTCCCAACACAAGCAAGGGTCCGGCTCATGGCACGGCGGCACCGGTCGGTCGAAGTAAGTCCTGCTCACCTCGCAGTTACGCGCGCAGCCAGTGGCACTTGACGCAAGTCCAAAGCCCGAGGGCGGGATGTATCCCGAAGGAGGATCAGGATTGGCACCGGCCTGCTGACTCCTCCCGGCTGTGCTGTGATGTTGCTAAGGACGATCACGTCAGGAGCAGCGGGTGGCGCTATCCGAATACGAGCAGGAACAGCTCGCGAAGGTCACCGCGCATAAGGAGCGTGTCCTCGGTCGTAAGTCACGCCGACTCCTGCCGTTCGATGTCAGAGGCATTGGTCCCGGGCTGGTCAACAAGCTGGTGAAGGCGCCAGGAGTCAAAACGGTGACCGAACCCGTCGTGTCCGTGGTGGACGCAACGGCCGAGGGTGTCGGCAAGGTTATGAGTAGGACCAGTCAACTCACGACGTCGGATACTCGCGTCGTCAGTGCGTACGCGAAAAAGGGGCACGCAGTACAAAACCTCGACGACATCGGGAAGCTCGACCTGAAGACCATCGACGACGTGGCGTCCTTCACGCTCCTGCATCACGCCTACTCACTATCGGCAGCCGCAGAAGGTGCAGCAGCCGGCCTCGTCATCAGCGGCGGCGAGGCGGTGACAGCCGCGGGGGCGGCGGCAACTGCTGGAGCCGCGGCCGTTCCCGGATTGGGCGCGGTCGCGACGGCGATGGGTGTCGATGCCGCAGCGTTGTTGACCGCGTGCACAGGAGTGGTGGCTCAGCATGCGCTCTATTACGGCTACGACCCGCGTGAACCCGCCGAAGAGATATTCATGATGCAAGTGATCGGGTTGGGATTGGCAGGCTCGGTAGCGGCGAAAGCCGCTGCCTACCAACAGCTTGCAACCTTGACCGAGAGCCTTGCTCGCGACAAGGCCTGGCAGGAACTCGACCAACAGACATTCGCCAAAGTGGTTCAGAAGTTCGCCGTGAACTTCGCCGAGTCGCTGGCGACCAAAAAGCTCGGTCAGCTGGTGCCCGTCATCGGAGTCGGTATCGGCGCAGCCCTGAACTGGAAGGCGGTCAACGCGATTGCCGATGCTGCCTATTGGGCGTACCGCGAGCGCTTCTTGTACGAAAAGGGCGGCGAAGTCGACTCCATCGCAATTAATGTCGATCGCGCCGAAGATGATCTACCGGCGATTGATGTTGTCGACATCCTGAAGTCGGAAGGCGTCCACCCCGGCGAGTGAAAGGACGGACGCGTTGGACCCCATTGCTGTGGCAGACGCAATTGCGGCCGAGGCGCATGCGGGCCAGGTCGACAAGGCCGGCATGCCCTACGTGGGACACGTCCGCCGGGTGGCGTCCTACGTCGATCCGACCAACACCGAGGCCGTGGTTGCGGCCTTGCTGCACGACGTCATCGAGGACACCGACATCGACGCGGCGGAACTGAGCGATCGCGGCATTCCGCAGGCGGCAATCGACGCGATCGAGCTGCTCACCCGCCGCAGCGACCAGCCGTCGGCCAGTTACTACCAGCGCATCAGCGAGCACCCGACCGCCCGGGAAGTGAAGCTCGCGGATCTGGCCGACAACACCGACCCCGAACGCATGGCGACCCTGACCGAGTCCGACCGTGCCCGACTGACAAATAAGTACGCGGGCGCCTACGCCGCGCTCGGCGCCGACTTCGACGACGGTACCCGGCGCAGATCGCTTGCGGTGCAATGAATTTAGTTGTCGACGTATGGCGCGATCGTGTCCACGAGCGCGTTGACGGCGCCGGTTTGGGACTCAGTGGAAGCCAGATGCAGCGTCCACGTCAGCGGCGGGCTGAGCGGTATGACCTGCTGTTGGCAGTTGATGACGGCCACTTCCCGGCGCGGATCGGCGGCCGAGTTCTGTCGTACCCTGCTGCGATGATGGGGTCATGTCTCGGACCGCATCGTCTAGCGCCGTTGTATCGCGTCCCGATGAGCGGCTTGAGGTGTTGTTCGACGAGTTGGCGGAGTTGACCGGTCAGCGCAACGCCATCGACGGGCGCATCGTGGAGATCGCCGCCGATATAGATCGCAACGAGCTGTGCGGCGTCACCGGCGCGCGGTCGGTGGCGGCGCTGATGGCCTGGAAGACCGGCTCATCATCGGCAAACGCCCACACGATCGCCACCGTCGCGCACAAGCTGGCGGAGTTTCCCCGCTGCGCACAGGGCATGAAGGAGGGGCGACTGTCGCTGGATCAGGTCGGGGTGATCGCGGCGCGGGCGGGCGAGGGATCCGATGAGCACTATGCGGAGCTGGCCGCGGTGGCGACGGTCAGCCAGTTGCGCACCGCGGTCAAGCTGGAACCGCGACCCGAACCCGATTCTGCCCGGCAAAGCCCGCAGGCCTCGATCACCCAGACCTCCGACGAGGAGTTCACGTGTTGGCGGATCAAACTTCCGCACCTGGACGCGGCGAAATTCGACGCGGCACTGGCGTCTCATCGTGATGCGCTGTTGGCCGAGTGGAAGCACGACCACGACAATGGTGACCGCGGCTGCGATCAGGTGCCGCCGTTGCCGGGCACTGTCGAGGCGTTTATGCGCCTGGTCGAGACGGGTTGGGACGCCGAGGCGGCCCGCCGGCCACACGGGCAGCACACCACTGTGGTGGTGCACCTCGATGTGGAGCAGCGCGCCGCGGCGCTGCATTTGGGTCCGTTACTCACCGACGCCGAACGCCGCTACCTGACCTGTGATGCCAACGGTGAAGTCTGGTTCGAACGGAACGGCGAGGTCATCGGCGCCGGGCGAGCGACCCGGGTGGTCAACCGGCGGCTTCGGCGTGCGCTCGAGCACCGCCATCCCACGTGCGCGGTTCCCGGGTGTGGCGCCACCCGCGGTCTACACGCACACCACATCCGCCACTGGGAAGACGGCGGCCCCACCGAGTTGGCCAACCTGGTCTTGGTGTGCCCGTATCACCATCGGTTGCACCATCGGGGCGTTATCACCATCAACGGAACCGCAGACGATCTCATCATCACCGACAGCTCCGGCCGACCGCTGCGCGCAGGATCGCTCGCGCGCCCGCCCAACCGTCCCCTGCCCGATGTCTCGCCGTGTCCCGGTCCCACCGGCGAACGCGCCCAGTGGTGGTGGTATCAACCCTTCCAGCCGCAACCACCACCAACAACCAACTAGGTAGCTCACCGCCGGTCATGACCAGCACCGGATCAACGCTCAAACGGGTTGGGGCATCAAGAAATTCGTTCGCGATACGCGCAGCAACTGCATCGTGAAATTCAACGTTGACAGCCTTGTCTGGCACCCGCGTTCGCTAGAGCCGGCGTGCTCGAATGCGACCACGTTGCCGTCGAGCAGCGGGCACCCCCAACGCACCCGCACTGGGACCCGCACCGACGCCCCGCGTCGCGCGATGAAGTAAATGCCCCCACCCGACGTCCGGCAAAATCGTGAGCCGCGCAGCGTTCACGGCAAGGGACCCATTCCCGGCCGAACTCGCACCGGACGGGCCCGGGACCGCGGACAATTCGACAGCTAAAGTGACCATCAGCTCTCAGGAGGACACAAGAATGCGGGCCTTGCGTTTCGACACGTTCGGTGACCCCTCCGTCCTGCACATTGCGGATCTGCCCGAGCCGACGGCAACGGCGCGGGAAGCGGTCATCCGCGTCGAGGCCGCCTCAGTCAACCCTTCCGATGTGAAAAACGTTGCCGGACTGATGGACTGGACGGTGCTGCCGCGCACCCCCGGACGCGACTTCGCCGGGGTGGTCGTCGGTGGCCCACCCGGATGGGAAGGTGCCGAAGTGTGGGGCACCGGCGGCGACGTCGGCTTCACCCGCGACGGCTCACACGCCGAGCTCATCAAGGTGCCCGTCGAAGCGCTGGCGCGCAAGCCCGAGCGGCTGAGCTTCGAGGAGGCCGCCACCGTCGGCGTCAACTTCGTCACCGCGTGGGCCGGCGCGGTCGAGACGGCACGACTCGCTAAAGGCGAAACGATCGCCATCTTCGGAGTCTCCGGGGGAGTGGGCGGCGCCGTCGCGCAGATCGCACACGCGCTCGGCGCCCGGGTGATCGGCGTGGGCCGACGCAAACCCGACCCGGAAACCCCCGCCGCCACAGTCATCGACGAATTCGTCGTCCTCGATGATGACGCCGCCGCGGAGATCCGACGCATCACCCAAGGCAATGGCGTCCAAGTCGTGTACGACGCGGTCGGCGGGGTCACCACACAGGCCGCGCTGGCTTCGCTCGCCCGGCGCGGCCGGCTGGTCATCATCAGCGCCGTGGGCTCGCCAAAGGTCGAGATCGACATAAGGGCGTTGTACCGCAACGAAACCCGCATCCTGGGCGTCGACAGCGGCAAACTCAGCGTCGTTGACTGCGCGCAGCTACTGCGGAAGATGTTGCCCTACTTCGAATCCGGCGAGTTTCGGCCCCGACCCATCGTCGCCCGCCACGACCTCGACGACAGCACAGCAGCCTATAACGCGGTCGCCAGCCACATTCCGGGCCGCGTCGTGATCAAACCTTAAGAGAGGCAACCACAATGGCAACCGATCTGACCGAACACACCATCACCGACGAAGTGTTGAAGACCTTCGACACGTCCACCGACGAACGTTTCCGCCAACTCTTCCGGAGCCTGGTGCAGCACCTACACGACTTCGCCCGCGAGGTGCGGCTGACCGGAGACGAGTGGTTCACCGCGATGGACTTCATCGAACGGCTCGGCAAAATCTCCAGCCCCACCCGCCAGGAGGTGGTGCTGCTCTCCGACATCCTCGGCCTGTCGATGCTGCTGGACAAGATCAACGAGCAGACCGGCGGATCGTCCACCGACTCGGCGCTGCTCGGCCCGTTCTTTGTCAAAGGTCGTCCGACCGCACCCAATGGCGCCGACATCGCCAATGGTGTTGCGGGAACACCGATGTTCATGACCGGCCGGGTCGTCGACGAACAGGGCAGGCCGATCGCCGGCGCGCAGGTGGACACCTGGCACAGCGATGGCACCGGCTTCTATGACGTGCAAATGACCGAACCACTGCACGGCGAATTCGCCATGCGCGCGCTGCTGACCACGGATCACAACGGCAAGTTCTGGTATCGCTCGATCACGCCGCGCTACTACCCGGTGCCCACCGACGGCCCGTGCGGGGAAATCCTGCGTGCGGCCAACCGATCCGTGATGCGACCCCAACATGTGCACTTCTGGTTCCACGCCGACGGCTACCAACCACTGATCACGCAGCTGTTCCTCAAGGACGACCCCTACATCGATTGCGATGCCGTGTTCTCGGCGCAGGAGTCCCTGAAAGCCGATTTCGTGGGCCACGAACCCGGGATCGCGCCGGACGGAACGACAGTCGACGAACCCTTCGTCACGCTGGACTGGACGTTCACGCTCGCGGCACAGTGAAACGATGACACGAATCGCGCTCGCCGACCTTGACCAGCAGCCGCAGCCCATCCGCGAGTGGGCCGCCCGTCGCGGCAACCTCAACGTCTTCCGGCTACTCGCCAACGCGCCCAACGTATTTCCCGGGTGGACACAACAGATGGACGAGCTGTACGCCAGCCCGACCTTCAGCGCGCGGATGCGCGAAGTGATCGTCCTACGCGTGGCCAACCTGCAGGGCTGCGCCTACGAACTTGCGCAGCACCTCCCGCTGGGCCGCGCCGCCGGGCTGACCGAACACCAGCTCGAGGCACTGGCCAACGGCGACCTCGACGACGCCGGCTTCAGCGTCGACGAACGCGCGGCACTCGACGTCGTCACCGAGTTGTGCACCACCCACCATCTTCGCGACGAGTCCTTCGCCGCGGCCCAGGCCGTCTTCGGCGACGCGGCGCTGACGGAATTGCTCACGCTCGTCGGCTGCTACTACGGGCTGGCGCTGGTGCTCAACGCGGTCGATCTGGAGATCGACGCCCCGGTTCGCGAAGGCGAAGTCGAATGACGCGGATCCCGTATCGTCGGCCAGAGGACATGAACGAGCAAGCTCGCGAATTGACCTTGGAGCGCGGCAATCTCAACGTCTATCGAACGATGGCGAACGCCGAGAACGTGTACACCGGCTGGATGATGGCCGGCCGTGGTGGCCTGACGAGTCCGGTGGTGCCGCGGCGGCTGCGCGAATTGGTAACGCTGCGCACCGCCTATCTGATGGACAGCGCCTACGAACTCGGCCAGCACCGAGACGTCGCGCTCGAAGGTGGCGTCACCGCCGACGAGATCACCGTCGTCACCACCGCGTCCGATTGGGAGACAGGCTATTTCGAGGGAACCGAACTCGCGGTCTTGCAGCTGACCACCGAACTTGTCAGCACGCGCGCCGTCCAGGCCCCGCTCTTCGATCAGGTGCAGACGGCACTGGGGCCGGAGGCCACCGTCGAAGTACTGATGATTATCAGCAGATACGCGGGCCTGGCGCTGATGCTCAATGCGCTCGACGTCGACCTCGACGACACCGCGCGGCTGCCGCCGCTGCCAATTGACGGGCGGGACTAATTTTCCACAAGTCTAACGATGCGGACCTTATTGCCCGTAACGTTGGACGACGTGGCCGCGCGTAAGCGCTCGACGCGCCTGTCAGCCGACGACTGGCTGCAGGCCGGCTACACCTTGCTCGCCGAGGAGGGGGCGCGCGCCCTCAAGATCGAACGCCTCTGCCAACAAGTCGGCGCCACCCGCGGCAGCTTCTACTGGCACTTCGAGGACATGGACGGCTACCGCGGCGCACTTGTCGACTCGTGGAACGCGTTCCGCGAGGAGGATCGGCAAATCCTGGCCGAGATCGACACGCTTCCGCCCCGGGAACGCTTGTCCGCCATGATGATTTCCTTGGTCAGGCCGCAACACTGGATGCTCGAACGCGCGATGCGGGAGTGGGCCCGCACCGATCAAACCGCCGCCGCGAACATTCGCGACGCGGATCGCCGCCTGCTTCGCGCCGTCACAAAGGCCTACGGCGAGTGCGGATTCAGCCATGAGGACGCCAAACTGCGCGCGGAGCTGACCTTCGCGGCGGGCATCGGACTACTACACCTCACCGCCTCGCCCGGCCAAGCGCAGAAGCTGGCTCGACACGAGCGCTTCCTGGACCTGATGCTGGCGGATTCGAAGTGAAGTAATCAGACCATCGCGATTGGCGAGATCTCGGCGCCATTCGCCAACGACCCGGCCAACTCCCGGCTCACGTCACAGTCGAGCACGACATGGCCCGCGGCAGTGTCACGTTTACATACTTTTTAGTATGTAAATCCGGTCAGTCGCCGAAGCCGCCGCCGGTGGGCGCGTGCACAACGACGGCCGGTCCGGTGGGGGTCGCGTCGAGTCGACTGGCGGCGAACGCCGCACCCTTGTCGATATACGCTCCGCCGTCGGCGTAGGTGTCGTGGGCGGCGAAGTTCATGCCGTCCGAACACACCGGGTCGTCCGTGGCGCAGACCTTGAGGGTCTTGCCCGCGTAGCTCGGTCCGATGACCAGCGGCGGTTGGCCCAGGAAGTTCATGGCCCGCACGTTGGGCGTGCCGAAGAGCACCACCGCGGCGACGTGGTCGGCGATTTCGGGCGCCAGTGGCTTGGGCACGGTCGCCGGATCGACGCCATCGGGCACCGACGCCGAGGTGACGAAGCCCATCACGGCCGCGCCCTGGGAAAAGCCGCTGAGCACCATCTTGGTCTTGGGGCAGCTGTTCGCCATCGACACGACGTGCGTGCCGGCGTCCCGAATGCCGTCGAGCCCGGTCTGCCACTCATTGCTGGCGGGGTAGTTGACGGCATAGACGTCGACGGACTTGCCACCTTCGCGCCCACGCAAGTTATCGACGAAGGCCTGCCCGGTCGGACCGATACCTTCGGGCTCGCCGGTGCCGCGCGCGAACACCACTTGGGCGTCCGGACACGGCTCGGCCAAAGCCGACGGAGTAGGGGAGACAAGGAAACTGGTGCCAAGGCCCACGGCTGCTATCGCGGTGGGTTTGACGAATCGAGTGATGTGACCGGCGATCATGCCGAAATAAATTCCCATCGGTGCCCATCCCAAACATCTGAGTTCCACGACCAGTTGACCACCGTTGCCAATGACCACAAAAGCGACACGCAGAAGTGTGGCAGTGGTCTTATTTGGCGCGATATCCCCGGTCAATACCGAAGGACTGCTGGCCGGTCCCGACGTCGTGCCTTTACCAATCAATCGGCTTGATCTCGAGGATAGCGCGGGATTGTTACCATCGCGCGGTGAGCGATCCTGCGCATCGAGGGTTCGCCCGGGTGAAATCTGTTTCTAGACGCGACGTCTTGAAACTTGCCGGTGTGGCCCCTGCATTGCTCGGTGTGACAACGCTTGTTGCCCCGCGGGCGTCCGCCGGGCTCGCCGGCTCATCGGTCTTCCTCGACGCGGGCCACAACGCCGTGAATGACGCCTCGATAAATGAGCAAGTTCCAAATGGCCGGGGCGGCACCAAAGCGTGCCAAACGTCGGGCGCCGCGACGAACGGCGGCTATCCGGAGCATGCGTTCAATTGGGCCGTGGTCGGCCTGATCAATGACTCGCTGCGGCAAATGGGCGTGAATACCGCGCTGTCTCGCGACAACGACAGCTCCGTTGGGCCTTGCGTCGACCAACGCGCCGCACAGGCGAATGCGATGCATCCCAATGCGATCGTGAGCATTCACGCCGACGGTGGTCCGGCGTCCGGCAGCGGATTTCACGTCAACTACTCGGCCCCACCGCTCAACGACGTCCAGGCGGGCCCGGCCGTGCAACTGGCACATACGATGCGAGATGCCCTGGTGCAAGCGGGTTTTCACCCATCCACCTATGTCGGGGCGGATGGTCTCTACGGGCGCGCAGACCTGGCCGGCCTGAACCTGGCCCAGTACCCGGCGGTGCTCATCGAACTCGGCAACATGAGGAATCCGGACGAAGCGGCGCTGATGGAAAGCGCGGACGGGCGGGCGAAGTACGCCGCAGCCGTCACACAGGGGATCGTCGCGTTTCTGAACGGCCGGTGAAACTCAGCCCGGGACGGCTTCTTTGGGGACATCCGTGGGCCAATCGGCGAGCGTGTCCAGATAGAGCTGACGCACCTCGGCAATGCGATCCGGCAACGTCTCCAGCGTCCACCCGTCGACCGCGATCGGCGGCAGCACGGCGACGTCGACTGTGCCCGGGGTGATCTTGAGCGAGTTCTTCGCGGCGATGATCTCGGCGTTGCGGATCACGATCGGCACGATCGGAATGCCCGCGGCCATCGCGATCCGGAACGCCCCCTTCTTGAACGGCCCCACCCCGGTCATGGCGTCGCGCGAGGTGCCTTCCGGGGCGATCAGGATGGACAGGCCGTCCTTCGCGCGTTCCTCGACTTCGCGCAGGGTTTGCACCGCGGCGGCCGGGTCGTCTCGGTCGAGGAAGACGCCCTCGTTGAACTTGAGCAGCGTGCCGATGATCGGGTCGCTCGCCAGTTCCTTCTTCGCGATTTTGATCCAGTCGTCGCGCAGTAATGCGGCGGCGATGAAGGGGTCGACTCCGTTGCGGTGGTTGTAGAGGAATACGGCCGGGCGCTGCGCCGTCAAATTCTCGGTGCCGATCACGCGGTAGCGAATGCCGTTGGTGGCGAGCAATAACCGGGGCCAGGTGGACCGGAAGAAGTTCAGCCCGCGCCGACGGCTGCGGGTCAGCAGGCCAACGCCCAGCGCGCCCGCGCCGACCGGCAACGCCAGGCCGAAGCCGGCCACCAGATTTCCCTGCCTGCGAAGGCGGACGCCGCGCGACGTTTCCGGCAAACCTGTCGTCGTCATTTCAAGCCTCCCAGGATGTCGCGCTGCATCCACGCGGCAGGCCGATTGTAAGGAGCTATTCAGCGAGCCGCATCCGCACCGTGGCAGCGAAAAGTTATGGTAAACAGCAGGTTTGGCCATGATGAACGCAAAGGGTGGGTGAAACGTCGCTACACCAGCTGTGCGGCCGTGGCCATGACGATGAGCAGCATTGTGGCTATCCCGATGATGTAGACGGGGCGACGTGGGCTGATGTGAGCCGGGAGTGGTCGGCGCTGCAGTATCGCCTGGCGCCGGAACGCGATCAGGTAGGTACACATCGCCGCAAGCAGAGCCACGCCCGCCGGGATCAACGGCAGCCAGTCCCGTGCGCCGTGGATTTCCTTGATGGCCAGCAGCACGCCGTTGGCCAGGAACGCGAACGATGTCCGGGACCAGGCGAGCGTCGTGCGTTCGGCCTGTAGCCCGCGAACCGGATTGCCGTGCGCCGCCGTCAACCCCAGACGACCTTCAGAACGACCAACCCGAGTGCGACGAGCCCGACCAGGCTGAGACCCACCGCGAGGTAGGCCGGCGAGGGATGCCGGGGCAGCGGGTCGCCGCGGCGCATCGCGTGATCCGCCTGCTGCCAGCGCAGCAGCCCCATCCCGCTGGTGAGGATCGCCAGCACCACGAGGCCGAGGCCGAGTAGCCGGCGGGCACCGGGCACCGTCATCTCCGGAACGAGCTGCACCAGGGCGACCGCGGCGGCGAGCAGACCCAGCGCGGTGCGCTGCCAGGCCAGGAAGGTGCGTTCGTTGGCCATGGTGAACCGGTAGTCGGGCTCGATCTCTTCCGCGCGGTCTGGGTGGCCCTCGGTGACGGCCTTGTCGGACACGGCTACCTCGCAGGGCTGACGGGAACAAGCATTGCTTTACCGATGATTTTAACTAACCGCGGGGTTGACCACGCCGCCTTCTGCCGCGCCGTTGCATGATGAAGGTTGTGGTTAAGGCGTTGTTGTTCGACGTGCAGGGCACCGCGACGGATTTCCATTCGACCGTCTGCGGCGAAGCGCAACTGATCAGCGCGGGACGTCACCCGGATATCGATTGGCCCGACCTGGTCCGCCGTTGGCGGGCAGGCTACTTCGCAGTGCTCGAGGACGCGCGCAGCCGCCAGAGTGGATGGGTTTCGGTGCACTCGGTATACCGCGCCGCGCTGGATACCCTGCTGGACGAGTGCCGCATCGGCTTCACCGATGCCGAGCGCGAGGATCTCACGCTGGCCTGGCAACGACTCGAGCCCTGGCCGGATGTCGCCCCCGGGCTCTCCTGGCTGAAGAGCGACTTCACGTTGGCGACGCTGTCGAATGCCGACGTGTCCGCGGTCATCAATATCTCCAAGCGCGCGCGATTGCCCTGGGATGCGATCTTCGCCGCCGAGATGGCCGGGGTTTTCAAGCCGGACCCGGCGATCTATCGGATGGGCGCGACCTACCTGGGCCTGGAACCCGCCGAGATCATGATGGTGGCCAGCCACAAATACGACCTCCGCGCGGCGGCCGAACTCGGCTTTCGCACGGCGTTCATCGCGCGGCCGCTGGAATTCGGCGCCGACGGCGATCCTGATGTGGAGTATTCGGACGAGTTCGACATCAACGCCTCGGACTTCCTCGACCTCGCCGATCAGCTGGGCGTCTGGTGGCCGTCTTAACGCATCCGCACGGCGACCTCTAGCTGGCTTGGGTGAAAGCCGGCGGCGCGGTATTGGTCAGCGCCGGGTCCGGCTTCTCCGAGGACATCGACAACAGGCCGCGCACCGCGCGGGCGGCCAGCAGCCAGTTCGACGGCTTCTTCATGTCCAGCCCGCCGAGGAGCTGTTTGACCATCGTCAGCGTGTCGAAGTAAATGCGTTCGCAGACAAGCGTTTCGGTGTCGTCGAACACGAAGTACGCGTTCATGCGCACCCGGAAGCGACTGCCGGTGGGCGGAACCTTGCCGAGGAAACCCCGATGCGTGCCCATCAACCAGAACTCGACGATCACCGCGTCGGCACTGTGCCGCAGCGCGATGATCTCGTGGTCCTGATCGGGAAACGCGGTGCGCGTGTAGTGGTAGTAGCCGCGCACCGCATCGTTTCCGTCGTGGATGACCATTTGCGGGATCAGCTCGTAGTGGGGGTGCGGGAAGGTCGCCAGCACGTCGTCCCAGTCCTGGCGAACCTCGTCGTGAAAGTGGTCGAGCACGAGTTTCTGGCGCGCGGCCAGCACGTCGGGGGCGGGAAACGCGGGGGCGGTCATCGGGCCAGCGTAATCCCGGGCCGCGCAGGAAACGGGCTTAACTCGGGGTAGTCCAGGACACCGGCAGGGTCTTGATGCCGTGGATGAATTGGGACAGCAACCGCGCCGGCTTGCCGGTCACGGTGATGTCGGGGATCTCGCGGCGCAGTTCGTCGAAGACGACCCGGATCTCGCGACGAGCCAGGTTGGCGCCCAAGCAGAAATGCGCGCCGCCGCCACCGAAACCCAGATGCGGATTCGGGTTGCGCGCGACATCGAAAGCCCACGGATTGTCGAACCGTGACTCGTCGCGGTTGGCCGAGTTGTAGTACAGCGCAACCTTGTCGCCTTCGGCCATCTTGACACCGCTCAACTCGAAATCCCGCGTCAGGGTGCGGCGCATATAGACCACCGGGGAGGCCCACCGCACGATCTCCTCGACCGCGGTGGGCGTCAGGGCCTCGAAGTCGGACCACCACCTGTCCCGTTGCTCGGGGAAGCGGGACAAGGCCAGCACGCCATGGCTGATCGCGTTGCGCGTGGTTTCGTTGCCGGCCACCACCAAGAGGATGAAGAACGACGCGATCTCCTGGGAACTAAGCCGATCGCCGTCGACCTCGGCTTCCACCAGAGCCGTGGTCAGATCGTCGTGGTGGTTGGACCGGCGGTCGTCGGCCAGCGCGGTCGCATAGGCGCCGATGTCCATCGACACCTGCATGAACTCTTCGAAATCCAAGGTCAGATCGGGGTCGCCGAACCCGAGAATCACGTTGGTCCAGTGAAAGATTCGCTGATGGTCCTCTTCGGGGATGCCCATCATGTCGCAGATGACCTGCAGCGGCAGCGGCCCCGCCAGCTCGGTGACGAGGTCGGCCTGGCCGTCGGGATGGTTGGCGGTCAGCGAGGTGACCAAACGGTGGGCCCGCTCCTGGACCGAAGCCTCAATGCGGGCAACGACTTTCGGGGTGAACGCCCGGCTGACGATCGAGCGCAGCCGCTGGTGTCGCGGGTCGTCCATCACGATCATCGAGCCGAAATACTCGGCCAATTCCGGTGTCTGGTCGTTGACCGTGATGCCGCTGGCGGAGCTGAAGATATCGGGATGACGGCTGGCGAAGTGGACATCGTCGAGCTTGGTCAGCGCCCAATACCCATTGCCGGTCTCAAAGCCCTCGTACTGAATCGGCGACCAAAACGAGATCGGGGCCTCCCGGCGCAAGGTGGCGAAAGCCGCGTCGCGCAGGTCGTCGTTGCGCACCCAGAAATCGAGCGACTCGAGCTGGACTTCGGCAAGCGGGACTTCGGGCGGGGGTGTCCCATTCGGTCGCGACGCAATTCCGGTCTCAATGCTCACGTGGCCTTCCCTTCGACTTTGAAAGGGACGTTGAAAAGGACGTTGAAAGGGATTTGAAAGGGATATGAAGAGGTGACACTGGGGAGCCTAGACCCGGATCAGTGCGTGCAGACGGTTCTCGCGGGAACGCCCGTCGTCGCCGTCGCGGCGCTGACCAGATTGCCGTCCATCAAAATCTTGCAGGAGATGGGACCCGGCCCCTGCGCGCTGATCGCGAACACCTGCCCACCGAACGCGGTGAACTCCGTCGACCAGGGCAGCGGTGCGTTGACTTGGTGCAGCTGACCGGTGTCGGTTTGGTAGTAGATGAATTGGGCGACCGCCGGGCCATTGACTTCGTAACGGACCTGAGGCATCTGAGGAATGGCGTGCGCGACGCCGCAGGCGTTTGCGAACCCGAAACCGATAGCCAGCAGCATCGACGGTGCGGCGAGGTGCGTTCTCATGAATTGCATCGTGTCACCACCGGCGGCGGTAGGGAAGCGGTTGGCGTCGCACGCCTTCAGGACACCGGCCCGGTGCGGCGCCGGCGAACGGCCAGGGCGCCCAGCAGAACAACAGCGCATGCCGCTCCGGCCACACCCGAGATCAGCAACGGCAGCCGACCGTCGGCGCCCCACAAGAAGCCCGCCCACAGCCCCGCAGCGAGCACCGCGCACCCGCTGAGCCCCTGAAAGACGCCCTGGGCGCTCGATTGCAGCGCTTCCCCGACGAGCGTCGATATCCAGGCCTTCGCGACACCGTCATAACAGGCGGTGAACAGCCCGTACGCGACGATCAGGGCCGAGGCGATCGCCGCGTCTGTGGTGACGCCCAGGCCGACATACCCGATCGCGAAGAACACCAGACCGGCACCATAGGTGACTGGACGACCGAAACGGTCCGCCAGCCACCCGGCCGGGAAGCTCGCCACCGCGTAGACCAGGTTGTAGCCGACGTAGGCCAAGATGACGCCGGCCACCGAGAAGCCGATCTCCTTGAGCCGCAACAGAAGTAGCGCGTCAGGGAAGTTCACGAGGCTGAACACCACCAGAAAGGAAACCACCGCCCAGTACCGGCCGGGCAGCAGGCGGGCCTGGGAGAACACCCGCACCCGGGTTGCTCGCGGCACGTCTCGCGGTCGTTCCCGGACCCAGGCGATCACCAGCACGCTGAGCACAGCGGGGATCACCGCCAGATAGAGGACCGGACCGATCTGGTGGTTGAACAGCTCGTATCCGGCCAGCCCGAGCAGCGGCCCGATGACCGCACCGAGCGTGTCCCACGCGCGGTGGAACCCGAACACCCGGCCACGCTCGGCCGAATCGATTCCGTCGATCAGCAGGGCATCGCGCGGCGCACCGCGCAGTCCCTTGCCCAGTCGGTCGACAACCCGCCCGAGCAACACTCCGGGCCACGCGCTGGCGACGGCAACGAAGACCTTGCCAAGTGCTGCCATCCCGTATCCGGTCGCGATCAGCGGTCGGCGGGAAAACCGGTCGCCCAACGGACCCGACACCAGCTTGGTGATGGACGCGGCGCCCTCCGCGGCGCCTTCCACCGCCCCGACGACCGACGGCGGCGCACCCAGAACGCTCGTCAAGTAAATCGGCAGCAGCGGGTAAAGCAGCTCGCTCGCGGCATCTTGCAGCAGTGACACCAGCGACAGCACCCACACATTCCGGGTGAGCCAGGTCGGGCCCTTACGAATAACCGCGTCGGTGCGACTCATCGCGGCATCACTGTTCGCACAGTCAGATGTTAGGTGCCATCCCGGTCGCCCACTTAATGTGAAGCGGGGGGCTGGTGACCGGAAGGTTGGGTATGTCGATTAGCGGCTCAAAGCGCGTGGTGGTGTTCGGTACCGGCTTCGTGGGCAGGATGGTGATCCCCGAGATCGTGAAGCACCCGCTGTTTGAGTTGGTGGGCGTCGGCGTCAGCAATCCGGACAAGGTCGGTCGCGACGTCGGCGACATCTGCGGCATGTCCGAGAAGGTCGGCATTACCGCCACCGACGACATGGACGCGCTGATCGCGCAGAAGCCCGACGCGCTGGTGCACTACGGCCCGACGGCGATGCACGCCAAAGAGAACATCAAGCTGATCACCAGCTTCCTGCGCGCCGGCATCGACGTGTGCTCGACGGCCATGACGCCGTGGGTGTGGCCGACGATGCACCTGAACCCGCCGAACTGGATCGAGCCGATCACCGAAGCGTGCGAGCTCGGTGAGTCGTCCTGCTTCACCACCGGCATCGATCCGGGATTCGCCAACGACATGTTCCCGATGACGCTGATGGGCCTGTGCTCCGAGATCCGCAAGGTGCGGGCGTCCGAGCTGCTCGACTACACGAACTACGAGGGCGACTACGAGTTCGAGATGGGCATCGGCCGCGAGCCCGAATTCAAGCCGATGCTCGAAGACCGCGACATGCTGATCTTCGCCTGGGGTGCGACCGTCCCGATGATCGCGCACGCCGCCGGGATCATGCTCGACGAGATCACCACCACCTGGGACAAGTGGGTGACACCGACCGAACGTAACTCCGCGCGCGGCGTCATCAAGCCCGGGCACGTCGCCGCGGTGCGGTTCACCATCAACGGCGTCTATCAGGGCGAGACCCGCATCCAGCTCGAGCACGTCAACCGCATCGGGCTCGACGCCGCCCCCGACTGGCCGACCGGTCATGACAACGACGTCTACCGGGTGGACATCGAAGGAACCCCGAGCATCTTCCAGGAGACCGCGTTCCGATTCACCGACGGCTCCGGGCGGGACGCCGCCGCGGCCGGGTGCCTGGCGACCGGGCTGCGGGCACTGAATGCGGTGCCGGCGGTCAATGACTTGCGGCCCGGCTGGGTCACCCCGCTGGATCTTCCGCTGATTGCCGGAGCCGGCAATATACGGTGACCAGGGCTTATACTGAGGCCGAGTCGTTATACAGCTCACGCATAGCCGGCGCAGAGATTGGCTATATGTATAACCGACAAAATCGGGGATAGGCGGATGCGGGGGCATACCGCTGGATAACGGGGATTGGGGCCATGTCAGACGGAGCTACGCCCGCGCTGGGGCTCTCGATCGGCGCCACCAACTTCGCCGCGGTCACCGCCGACCAGGCCATCACGCGCAAGCCCGTCATGACGCTGTTTCGCGAGCGCGTGCCCGAGATCGGGGTGCCGGGTGAGAACCCCCGGCTGGACCAGCCGGGCCTGGTGATCACCGACTTCGTTGATCGCGTCGGCGACCCGATCGGCATCGTGGCGGCCGACGGCTCCGTGCACCGCAGCGAGGTGTTGGCCGCCGACGGGCTGCGTGCCCTGGCCTACGCCGCCACCAACGGCGCCGACCTGCCGGAAAACGTCGCGGTGACGCACCCCGCGCACTGGGGATCGAACGCCGTCGACGCGCTGGGTTCCGCGCTGAGCCGGGTGCCCGAATGGGCGAACCGCGACCGGCCGCTGACGTTGATCCCGGATGCCGCCGCGACGCTGTTCGCCGCGCGGGCCAACCCCGGCATCCCGGCACGCGGCACCGTGGCGGTGTGCGACTTCGGCGGCAGCGGCAGCAGCATCACGCTGATGGACGCCGCGGGCGACTATCAGCCGCTCGCGCCGACCGTGCGGCACCTCGACTTCTCCGGTGACCTGATCGATCAGGCGCTGTTGACGACCGTGTTGGCCAACCTGCCCAGCGCCGATTCCTTCGATCCATCCGGCACCTCGGCGATCGGTCCGCTGAGTCGGCTGCGCACCGGATGCCGCACCGCCAAGGAGCAGCTGTCGTCGAGCACGGTCGCGACGCTGGCCGAGGGGCTGCCGGGGATTCCCGGCGAAATCCGGCTCACCCGCAACGAACTCGACGACGCGATCCGTACCTCCCTGACCAATTTCGTTGCGGTGTTGGATGAAACGCTGGCGCGCAACGGGATTCGTGATCTGGTCGCGGTGGTGTCGGTCGGCGGCGGCGCCAACATCCCGGCGGTCACCACGATGCTCTCCGGCCACTTGAGGGTTCCGGTCGTGACGACGCCGCGGCCGCACCTGGCTCCGGCCATCGGTGGGGCGTTGCGTGCGACGCGTGGGCCGACGGAGACCAGCGCGACGTTACTGACCCCGTCGGTATCCCGCGCGACCGCGGCCGCCGTGGCGGCGGCACCAGCAGCACCGGTGGCGGTCGAGGAGCGGCAGTCCGTGCTCACTCACACCTCGGAACCGGTATCGAGTCTGATGCCGGCGCTGGCGTGGTCGGAGGCCGGCGACGAGTCGCAAATGATGCCCGCTGCGTCCGGGCAGATCCCGAATCATGTTGGCGGGTCCGGGTATACGTCGGCGCGTCCGGCGTTGAACTTCGAGCAACCCGGGCAGCCACGCCGGGAGAAGAAGTCCCCGGTCGTTCCCTGGTCGCGGTTGCCGGGCATGGTCGTCATCGGTACGGCTGTGGCGGTACTGCTGGTCGGCATCGCGTTGGCGATCGGCCTGTCCGACGACAAACCGGCCACGACGCCCAACCCGGGTGTCAAGACGACTCCGGCTACCGCGCCGTCTGCCAAGGGAGCTGCTCCGCAACCCGCGCCGCCGAGCCAGGCGCCGATGACGGGTCAGGCCGCGCCCCAACCGGCCGCACCGCCGCCCACGGCCGACGCTCCCGCTCCGGCGGACGCTCCCGCTCCAGTCGACACACCCCCGCCCGCGGCGATCGATACTCCGGTCCCGGCGGCACCACCGCCACCTCCCGTTGACGCGCCGGCACCGCCGCCGGTCCCCGCGATACCGGCACCCGCACCTCGCGTCCCGCCGATTCCCGCGATTCCGCCCATCCCGCGAATCCCCGGACTGGGCTTGCCAATTCCCGGACTTAGTGGCCCGTAACTACTTTGAACCGGGCGTAGGCCGCTTTTCGCCCTTGTTTTCCTCGGCGGCGAGTTTTCTGAGCTCTTCGTTCAAGGTCTTGTCTTTCTCGACTTGCTCCTGCCACTCTGAGTCGCCTGAACGATCGTCGCCCGATTCACCGCTGTACTTCGGGCTGCCATCCTCGTCGATCCAATCGTTGACCGCCGTACCCGAGATTGCTCCGCCGGAACCCGGCAGCACCAGCGTAGGCCGGTCCTCGTAGGCCACCATCATCTCCGCGGCTTTTTGCTTCGCGTCGTCGTCAGGCTCGGGCTTCTCGGATAACTGCCCGGTCTCCTCGGATACCTGCTGCTCGTCGTGTTGACCGGCTGCTTTGTCTTGACCGGCTGCTTTGTCTTGACCGGCTGCTTCGTCTTGACCGGCTGCTTTGTCTTGACCGGCTGTTTTGTCGTCCTGCACGCTCATCCGTGTTCCCCCTTTGAGTCGCAGTGTCGACCGCAACTCGCTGTCGGTTACCCGTTGCCGCGCTGTGTCGAAACTCTCGTTGCCGCAATCATTTCTGCCTGACCAGCGGTCATGGGGATGGCGATAGCGCATATGCACCGGGGTGCATTTGACGGAAGTACGCAGTGCCCGCCGCGAAAAGCTATGCAGCAGTTGCTAGTTGGTCGCCGGATAGCTGACTTTGGTGAGTTCTTCGGAGATCTCCCACAGTCGCCGGCAATCGTCGTCGTTGCGGGCACGCGCGGGCGTTTTGGCTACTTTCACGCCACCGCCGGCCATCTCCATGAAGCCGCGGGGTCCGTAGAACTCGCCGCCCTCGGCCTGCGGCGTGGCCGCCGCGTACAGGGCGGGCAGGATCCCGTCGTCGATCTCCTGCCACAGGAACGGCGTAAAACGCCATGACGCCTTGTACAAGCGCTCCATCAGCGCCGGCCTTTCGCGGCCGTACGACGGTCCGCTGATTTGCAGGTTGGTCTTGGTCAGGCCGGGGTGTGCGGCGTTGGAGACGATGCCCCAGCCGCCGGCGCGGCTGCGCTTGTCCAGCTCGCGGGCGAACATCAGCACCGCGATCTTCGACTGGCCGTAGGCCGACATCGCCGCATAGGACTTTTCGAACTGCAAATCGTCGAAGTGGATCTTGCCGCTTTGGCTGGCCGCGAGGCTGCTCAGCGAGACGACGCGGGCACGCTGCGCGGCGCGCAACAGTGGCAGCACATGCCCGGTCAGCGCGAAGTGCCCGAGATGGTTACTGCCGAACTGCAATTCGAAGCCGTCGGCGGTGGTGTCGCGTTCCGGGGGCGTCATCACCCCGGCGTTGTTGATCAGAATGTCGATCGGGCGGCCCTCGGCGTTGAGTTGCTCGCCCAGCGCGGCGACCGACGCCAGCGACGACAGATCGAGGGATTTGATGGTCAGCTTCGCGTCGGGCACGCTGTGGCGGATCTCTTCGATCGCCGCCTCACCCTTGGCCCGATTGCGGATGGCCATGACCACATCGGCGCCGGCCGCGCTGAGCCGTCTGGCCAACCCGAAGCCCAGACCGCTGTTCGCTCCGGTGATGACGACCAGCTTCCCGGTGAGGTCCGGCACGGTGGCGACGAGATCGTTCGACATGGGTCCCAGTGTGCTCTTTCGCTGGCCCCGGGTCACTAGCGGTGACACACTCCGGGGATGTGGAGCAGATTGCCCGCCAAGATTTCATTTATCTCCGCCGTCGTCGTCACCATCATGTCGCTGGCCGGCATCGTCGTCGCCATCGTGCTCAACGTATTTTTCCTGGACGATTACAACGCGTACGGCGAGGTGCCGGTCCCCGGGTCGGGCAGGCTGCATCTGCCGGAGGGTGAAGTCACCGTCAGCCTGCACACCGTCGTGATCGGCAGTCCCAACGGCGGGTTGCCGGTGCCGCCGCTCGGCGTCACGATCTCGCCGCCCGACGGCGTCGCGCAGCCGACGATGACGGAAAACATCGGCAGCACAACCTCAGTCAACAACGACGCGCACGTGCGGGTGTGGGTGGCGCAGATTCCGGCCGACGGCACCTACGACATCACGACGGACGGCCAGGTCAACGGATTCATCGCACCGCGACTCGCCTTCGGCCACTCGAGCTCCTACGGATTTCTGATCTGGCTGTTCGTCGGCATGTTCGTGGTGGGGCTGGCCGCTTCGATTCTGGCGGGGCGTTGGCTGCGCAGCACCCGACGCAAGGCGGCGACGGCCGTCGTGCAGGGGTCATGGCCGGTCGTTTCGGTGGCGACACCCCAGCAGCCGCCCACCACGGCGCAGGAACCCAGCGACGAGGGCGCTCGGCTCGAGCGCCTGAAAACGCTTGCGGCGCTTCGCGATTCCGGGGCGTTGACCGAGGAGGAGTTCCAGGCCGAGAAGCGGCGGATCTTCGACGGGCACTGAGCGGCCCCACCGGCATTAGTGGCCGCGGGCGACCCACTCCTCGTAGTGCACGATCTCGTCGCCGATGATGGTGCTGTCGCCGTGGCCGGTGTGCACGACGGTCTCATCCGGCAACGCGCCCAAGCGCTCGGAGATGGACTTCAGAATGGTCGGGAAGTCGGAGTACGAACGGCCCGTCGCGCCGGGGCCGCCGGAGAACAGGGTGTCGCCGCTGAACACCACTCCGAGGTCGTGCACGTACCAACACACCGATCCGGGGGAGTGTCCGGGCGTGTGTATCGCGGTCAGTTCGGTGCCGTCGATCTTCAGCTTTTCCCCATCGGACACGGCGCGAAAGTCGCTGTCCGGGTGGGTCATTCGCCAAAGAACCTCATCGGCGGGGTGCAGCAGCACCGGTGCGTCCAGTGTCTTGCCGAGTTCGGGTGCCACCGTGACGTGGTCGTTGTGGCCGTGGGTGCACACCACCGCCACCACGTGGCGCCCGCCGACGGCTTCGACGATGGGTGCCGCGTCGTGGGCCGCATCGAACACCACGACATTGGAGTTGTCGCCGATGACCCAGATGTTGTTATCGACTTCCCAACTGCCACCGTCGAGTTCGAAGGTGCCGTGGGTAACCACGCGGTCGATTTGAACCATCAGAGCATCACCACCGAACGCAATACCTTGCCGCCGTGCATCTTCTCGAATGCCTCCTCGATGCCGTCTAGCCCGATTCGTTCGGAAACAAACTTCTCGAGCGGGAGCCGGCCCTGCAGATAGAGGTCGATCAGGGTGGGGAAGTCGCGTTCGGGCAGGCAGTCGCCGTACCACGAGGACTTCAACGATCCGCCGCGGGAGAAGAAGTCGACCAGCGGCATCTCCAGCTTCATGTCCGGCGTCGGCACGCCCACCAACACCACCGTTCCGGCGAGATCGCGGGCGTAGAAGGCCTGCTTCCAGGTCTCGGGCCGGCCGACCGCGTCGATGATGACGTCGACGCCGAAGCCGTCGGTGAGGTCCTGGATGGTTTCGACCAAGTCCTTTCCGGGGTTGAGCTCGCGGGCATTGACGGTGTGGGTGGCGCCGAACTCGCGGGCCCAGTCCAGCTTGGTGTTATCGGTGTCGACCGCGATGATCTTCTTCGCACCGACCAGCGCGGCTCCGGCCACCGCCGCGTCACCCACACCGCCGCAGCCGATCACCGCCACGGTGTCGTCGCGAGTGACGGCGCCGGTGTTGATCGCCGCGCCGATCCCGGCCATCACTCCGCAGCCCAGCAGCCCGGCTACCGCGGGGTCGGCCTCTGGATTGACCTTGGTGCACTGGCCGGCGGCCACCAGTGTCTTGTCGGCGAAAGCCCCGATGCCCAGCGCGGGCGTCAGCTCGGTGCCGTCGGTCAGCGTCATCTTCTGGGTGGCGTTGAACGTGTCGAAGCACAGCTGCGGCTTGCCCCGCTTGCAGGCGCGGCACTGGCCGCAGACCGCGCGCCAGTTCAGGATCACGAAGTCGCCCGGCGCCACCGACGTCACGTCCGGCCCGACGGCTTCGACCGTGCCCGCGGCCTCGTGGCCGAGCAGGAACGGGTACTCGTCGTTGATGCCGCCCTCCCGGTAAGTCAGGTCGGTATGGCAGACCCCGCAGGCGATCACATCCACCAGGGCCTCGCCGGGGCCGGGGTCCGGGACGACGATGTCCACCAATTCGACGGGTTGGCCCTTCTTGCGTGAAATCACTCCGCGCACTGTCTGACTCATGGGCTCCAACCTACTGTGGGGGCCATACACTCGGCAGCTCGGTGTCCACCCATCAGCAAGCGCCGTTCCGGGGGCGGTGAACCGGGTGTAGCGTCTGCAGAGCGTGACGACACTCGACAAGAGTTCGGACGGCGCACCGCGCCAAAGTCAAGAGACTGTCGAAGATTTCGCGGGACGAATGGTCTCGACAATCGACAGCGCGAGCCTGGCAATCCTGCTGAGTATCGGACACCAGACCGGTCTGCTGGACACGATGGCCGGACTCGGTTCGGCCACCAGCGCGCAGATCGCCGACGCCGCGGGCCTCAACGAGCGTTACGTCCGGGAGTGGTTGGGCGGCATGACGACCGGACATGTCGTCGACTACGACCCGGGCACCGGAACCTACTCGCTGCCGGCCCATCGCGCGGCGGTGCTGACCCGTGCCGCCGGGCCCGACAACCTGGCTTTGGTGGCGATGTTCCTGCCGCAGCTCGGCGAGGTGGAGCAGAAAATCATCGGCTGTTTCCGCGCGGGCGGCGGGCTGCCCTATAGCGAGTTTCCCCGCTTCCACGCGCTGATGGCCGAGCAGAGCGCCGCGGTGTTCGACATCGCGCTGGTCGATGTCGTGCTGCCGTTGGTCGACGGCCTCCCGGACCGGCTGCGCTCCGGCGCCGACGTCGCCGATTTCGGGTGCGGCAGCGGTCACGCGATCAACGTGATGGCAAAGGCCTTTCCGGCGAGCCGGTTCACCGGTATCGATTTCTCCGAGCAGGCCATCGCGACGGGTATCGCCGAGGCGGCCAGCCTCGGCCTGACCAATGCGAGCTTCGAGGCCCACAACCTGACCGATCTGGACAAGACGGACGCCTACGACGTCATCACCGTCTTCGACGCGATCCACGACCAGGCGCAGCCGGCCCGGGTGCTGGAGAACATCCAACGCGCGCTGCGACCCGGCGGTGTGTTCTTGATGGCCGACATCAAGGCATCCAGCCGGCTCGAGGAGAACGTCGACCTCCCGATGAGCACCTACCTCTATACCGTCTCGCTGATGCACTGCATGACGGTGTCGCTGGCGCTGGGCGGCGCCGGACTCGGTACGGCCTGGGGCACGCAGCTGGCCACCTCGATGCTCGTCGACGCCGGGTTCGACGACGTCCGGGTGCTCGAGATCGACTCCGACCCGATCAACAACTACTACATCGCCACGAAGTGACCGTTAGTCGCTGATAGGCATTAACCTCTTGGCGGTGACCATGCACCAGGACTACGACGCCATCCGCGCGGAGGAGATCCAACCGGGTGACAACATCGAGTTCCCTGCCGAGCACCCGGACGTGCAGTGGCGCGTCGAAGAGGAGAGGGCAACCAAGCCGCCTTCTAACGAGCCAGGCGTGCTGTGGTACATCGAGGAGCAGGTGGGCGAGGTGTTTCCCAGCCCGTTGGGTGATCTTTACAAATTCACGGTGAAGGCGGTGGGGGCGGCGGGCGTCGAAGTCGGTGTCCTCATCCGGGGCCATGTGCCCGTCCGCCGCTACCGGCGACGTTAGTGACCCGCCCGATCTGATGGCCGCTCTCGACGCGCTCGACGACTGGCCGGTGTCGGCTGCCGCCGCCGCGGTGGTCGGACCCGGCGGGGTGCTGGCCACGCACGGCGACACCGAGCGGGTGTTCACGCTGGCGTCGGTCACCAAGCCGGTGGTGGCCCGCGCCGCGCAGGTCGCGATCGAAGAGGGCGTCGTCGAGCTGGACACTCCGGCCGGCCCGCCCGGCGCGACGGTCCGGCATCTGCTGTCCCACGCGTCGGGCCTGGCGATGCTGGACGGCCGGGTGCTGGCCAAGCCCGGCACCCGGCGCATGTATTCCAACTACGGCTTCGCCGTGCTGGCCGAGACTGTGGAGCGCGAGTCGGGCATCGACTTCAGCCGCTACCTCACCGAGGCGGTGTGCGAGCCGCTGAACATGGGCGCGACCCGGCTGGCCGGCGGCGCGGCGGAGGCCGGGTACGGGGCGACCTCGACGGTCGCGGATCTGGCGGCGTTCGCCGGCGACCTGTTGCGCCCGTCGACCGTGTCGGCCGAGATGCACGCCGAGGCGACGACCGTGCAGTTTCCCGGCCTGGACGGGGTGCTGCCCGGCTACGGCGTGCAGCGGCCCAACGATTGGGGCCTGGGTTTCGAGATCCGGGACGGGAAATCGCCGCACTGGACCGGGGCGCGCAACTCGGCGCGAACCTACGGCCATTTCGGCCAAGCAGGCGGTTTCATCTGGGCAGATCCCGACGTGGACTTGGCGCTGGTGGTGCTCACGAACCGCGATTTCGGTGGCTGGGCGCTGGACTTGTGGCCGGCCCTCGCCGACGCGGTCCTACACCAATACATCAAATAGGCATCGAGCACTAGCGCAACACGGGTATCACAGGGCACAATAGACACGCACGAAACAAAATATCTGTTTGTCGGGTTCGCCAGGTCGTTGGGGAAGACGTCCCTCGTGGAACCGAAGGAGCAGGTATATGCGTGCGTCGAATCAATTCGCCGACGTGACGGCAGGTGTGGTGTACATCCATGCCTCGCCCGCGGCGGTATGCCCGCATGTTGAGTGGGCGTTGTCGTCGACCCTGCAGTCCAAGGCCAACCTGGTCTGGACACCGCAGCCGGCGATGCCAGGACAGCTGCGTGCTGTCACCAACTGGGTCGGTCCGGTGGGTACCGGTGCCCGGTTGGCCAACGCGCTGCGGTCCTGGTCAGTGCTGCGGTTCGAGGTCACCGAGGACCCGAGCCCTGGCGTCGACGGCCACCGCTTCAGCCACACGCCGCAACTGGGCTTGTGGACCGGGGCGATGAGCGCCAACGGCGACATCATGGTCGGGGAGATGCGGCTGCGGTCGATGATGGCGCAGGGTGCCGACACGCTGGCCGCCGAGCTGGACTCGGTGCTGGGCACCGCGTGGGACGAGGCGCTCGAGGTCTACCGCGACGGCGGCGACGCCGGCGAAGTCACCTGGCTCAACCGGGGCGTCGGCTAAACGCCCGGCGGGTTCGGTCGGCGAGTACGCCCGGCTTAACGACCGGCGGGTTCGGTCGGCGGGTACGCCCGGCTTAACGACCGGCGGGTTCGGTCGGCGGGTACGCCCGGCTTAACGACCGGCGGGTTCGGTCGGCGGGTACGCCACCGTTTAGGCGGGGGCGGCAGATACCGGCATGTCGACGTTGCCGTGACACGCTCCGCTGGTGATGTCGGTGTGAAAGACACCGGACAGTGTCCCGTCGGCGCCGGGTGTGAAGGCGACAACCGATTTAGCCGGGTCGTATTCGATTGTCCCGTCGGGCAATTGGCAGTCCCATTGCCAGGTTGTGGTGCGCACCCACTGAGACCCGTTCCAGGTGTAGGTGATCGGGCGCGGGATATACGGATTCTTTGGTGGCGGCGCGTCATACACCGTGGCGACACAGGTCCCGGTTGAGCAGCTGGACCTGAAGCCGTAGTCGACGACGCTGTTGCCTTCCGGTTTTCCCGCGGCAACGCTGGTGCCCGTCTTGGCGGTGCCGGCGAAGGTCACCTGATACTTGCCGTTCCACACGGGATCGGCCGCGAAAGCCGAGGGCGCAAGCCACAGCGAGCCGCCCAACGACATGACCGTTATGGCGACAAGCGCCGTGTTGCGATGTCCCGACATCGTTCCTCCCAGGGCAGCGCTCCCACGGCGCGTGTCTGCCCTGATGTCGCGTTTGTCGCGCGAGTTGTTACACGACTGGGCGCAGGATCTGCAGTGCGCCAGGCACCGCGGAGAGTTCGGCGGGCAGCGGGCACGCGTAGTCGCCGTCGGCGTAGACGTTGATGCCGGGGCTTTCGACGTGGATCGTTTTCGCGCGCGCCGTGGTGACCTCGTCGAGCTGGACGTGGGTCCCCTTCAACACGGTGGGGAACAGCCGGACGAATTTCGTCCGGGATGCGGTGTGCGCCATCGTGATGTCGAGCAGGCCGTCGGTGTAATCCGCGTCCGGGCAGATCAGCAGGCCCCCGCCGTAGCTTCGGGTATTGCCGAAGGCCGCCAGCGTGATGTCGGCGTCGATCTCCTTCGTGCCGTCGAGCACCATGCGGAATGGCAACATCCGCAGTTGGGTCAGCTCGGCGAGCATCGCGACGTAGTAGCGCAGCCGCCCGTGCGGCCAGCTCATCCGGTTGGCGCGATCGGTGACCAGGGAATCGAAGCCGGCGGCCGCCACGGTGCCGAACCACTTGGCCTCTATTGTGCGGCCGTTGCCGCACTGGATGCGGCCCAGGTCGATGGTCTGGGTCCAGCCGTCGACGACGATGTCCGCGGCGGCCTCGGGATCCTTTGTGGGGATGCCGAATTCGCGGGCGTGGTCGTTGCCGGTGCCCGCCGGGATGATGCCCAGTGGAATGTCGGTGCCCGCCAACACTTGCAGCGCGTTGGAGATGACGCCGTCGCCACCGGTCGCCACCAGCGCGTCGGTGCCGCGTTCGATGGCCGCGGCGGCGAGATGGCGGGCGTCTTCGGCGTCGTCGCCGATGATCTCGTTGACTTCGACACCGCGGGCATGCAGTCGCGCGATGGCGGTCTGCGCCACGTGCACGGCGGTGCCATGCCCCGAGAGGGGATTGGTCAGCGCGGTCACCTTGGCGATCTCACGCCGGCGCAGCTGGTTCACGGAATCAGCTTGCCGGGATTGAGGATTCCCGCCGGATCCAGCGTGGCCTTGACCGCACGCAACACCTGCACGCCGAGGTCGCCGACCTCGTCGCGCATCCAGGGCCGGTGATCGGCACCGACGGCATGGTGATGGGTGATGGTGCCACCGGCGGCGATGATCGCGTCCGATGCGGCCTTTTTGGCGGCCTGCCACTGCTCGATCGGATTGCCCCGCTGCCCGGCGACGACGGTGAAGTACAACGATGCGCCGGTGGGGTACACGTGCGAAATGTGGCACATCACCAGTGCCGGTGTCCCGCTTTCGGCCAACGCGGTGGTCAGTGCCTCGGTGACGGCGGCCTTGAGGGCGCCGATGTTGGACCAGTCGGTGGCGGTCTCCAGCGTCTCGCAGAGTGCGCCCGCGGCGAGCAGCGAGTCGCGCAGGTATGGCGCGCCGAACCGGCCGCGCTCCCAGGCCTGCGCGGGACCCTCGCCCAACGACGTGCCGCCCTTTTCCGCCAGCAATTCGCGGGTTTCGGCGTGCCGACTCTCGACGTGTTCCTTGGTGCCCTCGAAGACCGTGATGCCCAGGCAGCCGCCGGTGATCTGGTTCTCGCCGATCGACTCGGTGGTAGCCAGGTTGACTCCGGTCTCGGCCTCGTCGGAAAGCCGAATCACGGTGGGGCCGGTCGCATTTTGGGCGACCGCCCGTAAAGCGGCCGCTCCGGTCGCGAAGTCGGGGAACGACCAGGCTTCGTAGCTGACGGCCTCCGGTACCGGATGCACCCGCAGCCGCACCTGGGTGATAACGCCGAAGGTGCCCTCCGACCCGATCAGCAGCTGACGCAGATCGGGTCCGGCCGCCGACTCCGGTCCGCGGCCCAGGTCCAGCGTTCCGGCTGGAGTGATCACCCGCAGCCCGCGCACCATGTCGTTGAAGCGGCCGTAGCCGGCCGAGTCCTGACCAGAGGAGCGGGTCGCGGCGAAGCCGCCGATGGTGGCGAATTGGAAGCTCTGCGGGAAATGCCCGAGCGAGAAGCCGCGTTCGCCGAGCAGGCGTTCGGCGTCGGGACCGGTGAGGCCCGCCCCGAGGACGGCCTGCCCGGACTCCTCGTCGAGCGAGACGAGTTGGTCGAAGCGACGCAGGTCGAGTGAGATCACGGCGGTGAAGTCGCCGCGAATGGGGTCGAGGCCGCCGACCACGCTGGTGCCGCCGCCGAACGGGACCACGGCGATGCCGCGCTCGGAGCAGTAACGCAGAATTTTCAGGACGGTCTCGTCGTCACCGGGCAGCAGAATGGCGTCCGGCGCATCTTGAGCTGCGGCTTTTCGCTTCAGCAGGTCGAGGGTGGACTTGCCGCCGGCGTGCAGCAGCCGATCGCGATCGTCGGTGCGGCAATACTGGGCGCCGACGATCCCCGCGAGCGCATCGCGATCCTGCGTCGGCAGCGCGGACGGACGCAGCTGCACCTGATCGGGGCCGAGTTCGGCTTGATTCGAATCTTCTAGGCCGACAGCCTGGTTCAGCAGCGACCGAACGCCGTCCGAGAGCGGTTTGGCGCTAGCGGGATCTCCCCACGCGTTCCATTTCATCGGCGGAAGGAGTTGCTCGGTCCCAAGATCATGCGTCATGCGTTACAGTATTACACATGCTGTCAATCAGTAACGCAGGTTTGGATGTGGCCGACCGGATCCTCGCGGCGGCCGCCAGCTGTGTGGTCGATTTCGGGGTCGACCGGGTGACCCTCGCCGAAATCGCCCGGCGCGCGGGTGTGAGCCGGCCGACCGTGTACCGCCGTTGGCCGGACACGCCCGCGGTGGTGGCCGCGCTGCTGACCCAACGGATCACCGGTGTGATGCAAGAAGCGCCGCTGCTGGGAGAAGACCGTGAATCGCTGGTGCGCCAGATTGTTTCGGTGGCCAATCTGCTGCGCCGCGACGAGCTGATCATGTCGGTGATGCACTCGCACCTGGCGCCGATCTACATCACCGAGCGGCTCGGCGAAAGCCAGCAGATGCTGATCGGCGCGCTTGCCGACCGGTTGCGGGTGGCCCAGCGCCACGGCAGTGTGCGCGCGGGCGATCCGCTGCAGATGGCCACCATGGTGTTGCTGATCGCGCAGTCGACGATTCAGTCCGAGCGGATCGTGCGTCCGATTCTCGATGCCGATGCGCTGGCCGTCGAACTCACTCATTCGCTGAACGGATACCTGTCCTGATGACCGCTTTGAATGCTGCACGTCGTACCGCCGACCTGAGCGCACTGGCCGACGGCGCGCCGCTGGACGTGCTCGTGATCGGCGGCGGCATCACCGGGGCCGGAATCGCGCTGGACGCCGCGTCGCGCGGCCTGCGGGTGGCGCTGGTGGACAAACACGATCTGGCATTCGGCACCAGCCGCTGGAGCTCGAAACTGGTCCACGGTGGTCTGCGCTACCTGGCGACCGGGAATGTGGGCATCGCTCGGCGCAGCGCCATCGAACGCGGAATCCTGATGACGCACAACGCCCCTCATCTCGTGCACGCGATGCCGCAACTGGTGCCGTTGCTGCCGTCCATGAGTCACCCGAAGCGTGCGCTGGTGCGTGCGGGATTTTTGGCCGGTGACGCGTTGCGTGCGCTGGCGGGAACGCCGTCGTCGACCTTGCCGCGCTCGCGCCGGGTGTCCGCCCAGCGGGTGGCCGAGATGGCGCCCACGGTGCGTCGCGAGGGTCTCGACGGTGGACTGCTGGCCTACGACGGGCAGTTGATCGACGATGCGCGCCTGGTCACGGCGGTGGCACGGACCGCGGCTCAGCACGGCGCCCGGATCCTCACCTACGTCGCGGCATCCGAGGCCACCGGCACGTCCGCGCGGCTGACCGATCAGCGCACCGATCAGTCGTTCGACGTGTCCGCCCGCGCGGTGATCAATGCGGCCGGGGTGTGGGCGGCCGACATCGACGGCTCACTGCGCCTGCGGCCCAGTCGTGGGACGCATTTGGTCTTCGACGCCGATGCTTTCGGGAATCCGGCTGCGGCGCTGACGATTCCGATTCCCGGCGAGCTCAATCGCTTCGTGTTCGCGATGCCCGAGCAACTGGGCCGGGTTTACCTCGGGCTCACCGATGAAGCCGCGCCGGGCCCGATTCCCGATGTGCCGGAGCCGTCTGCCGGTGAGGTCGAATTCCTGCTCGACACGGTGAACACCGCCGTGGGGACCGCGCTGCAGGCCGCCGACGTGATCGGCGCGTACGCCGGCCTGCGGCCGCTGATCGACACCGGGGAGGGCCGCACCGCCGACGTGTCGCGCGAGCACGCCGTCGTCGAGTCGCCCTCCGGGGTGATCAGCGTGATCGGCGGCAAGCTGACCGAATACCGCTTCATGGCCGAGGACGTCCTGGACCGCGCCGTCAGCCTGCGGCATCTAGCGGCCGCCACCTGCCGGACCCACAATCTGCCGCTGATCGGGGCGCCATCCAACCCCGGGCCGGTCGCGGGTTCGCCGGACGGGCTGCCCGCCTCGCTGATCGCCCGCTACGGCGCCGAGGCGCCCACCGTCGTCGCGACCGCCACCTGCGGGCGCCCGACCGAACCCGTCGCCGAGGGCATCGACGTGACCCGCGCGGAGTTCGAATACGCCGTCACCCACGAGTGCGCGCTCGACGTCGACGACATCCTCGACCGCCGAACCCGGATCGGCCTGGTGCCCCGCGATCGCGAGCGGGTAGTGGCCGTGGCGGCGGAGTTCCTCGCGGGGGTCGCCGGCAGCTAGCCAACTCTCGAATATGACATGAGCTATCATTTCATAGTGGCTATCATATTGCGGGTTCCAGTCCTGATTGTCGGCGCCGGCGCGGGCGGCCTGGCCATGTCTGCGCTGCTCGCCCAGCACGGCGTTCGGTCGCTGGTGGTCGAAAAGCGCCGCGAGGTGTTCATCTATCCCAAAGCCCGCAACCTGAGCTTCCGCAGCCTGGAGATCCTTCGCGGCCTCGGCCTGGGCGACGAGGTTCACGCGATCGGTGCGCACGAGCCGGTCGTGGTGACCAAACCGACCCTCAACAGCACGAGGGAAGAACCGGCGATCGACTTCGAGGCGATTTTCGGCGGCCTGGACGGGTTGAGCCCCGAGCCGGTCCTGCAGTACTGCCCGCAGAGCAGGTCCGAGCCCATGCTGCTGAGGGCAACGCGCCGCCACGGCAGCGAGGTGCGGTACGGCACCGAGCTGCTGTCGTTCGAATCGGACGCGACCGGCGTCACCGCGGTCATTCGCGACCGAGACTCGGGGGAGACGGAGACGGTCCGGGCCGACTATCTGGTCGGCGCAGACGGGGTGCACAGTCCTGTCCGCAAAGCGCTGGGCATCGCGACCTCCGGCTACGGAGCGCTGCCAATCTTCGTGGTTTTCATGTATTTTCGGGCGCCCTGGCGCAAGTTCGTCGCGCACATCGGCGAGGGCGGCGGCGTGCAGGTCAAAAATGCTGACGTACAAGGCATCTTCATTGCCGCCGACGGCGACCTCGGGATGTTCATCACCACCTATTTTCCCGGCAAGGGCGAAACCGCGGACCAGTTCACCCCGGGGCGGTGCCGCGAGATGCTCACCCAAGCGATCGGTGAGCAGATGGACATCGACATCATCGAGATCGCGGCGTGGCAGCCGTACGAGCAGGTGGCCAACCAATTCGCTTGTGGGCGAGTATTTCTCGTCGGAGATGCGGCGCACACCATGCCGCCGTTCAAAGCAGGGGGAGCCAACACCGCGATCCAGAGCGCACACAATCTGGCCTGGAAGCTGGCCGCGGTGCTGCAGGGTACGGCCGGGCCGGCGCTGCTGGATACCTACCAGACCGAACGGCATCCGGTCGGGCGGTTCGCCGCCCGCCAATCGCTTTCCGGCCCAACGATTCCCTTGCTCCGGCTCGAGGATGACCGGCCGCTGCTGCCGCCGCAGGAAGAGTGCTCGATGTTCGCGTTGCTGGTGGGCTACCGCTACCGCTCGGCCGCGATCGTCACGGATGATCCGTCCGATGGCGAGTTGGTGGAGGAGTTGCGCGGCCAGCCGGGCACCCGGGTGCCACACGTGTGGGTGGGCGACGGGGTCTCGACGCTTGATCTGATCGGCGGCGAGTTCACCGTGCTCAGCGGCGACGAGCGATGGTGTGCCGCCGCGGCTTCGGCGTCGATCGCCGCCCATCGCATCGACGGCGACGAGTGGGCGGCGGCGACCGGACTCTCGCCGCAAGGCGCGTTGCTCATCCGCCCGGACGACTTCGTCGGCTGGCGTGCCGAGCAGCTGCCCGCCGACCCGGAAGGCGAACTACGCCAGGTGCTTTCGACGTTGCTACGTCGATAGTGAGTCGCGAGCAGAAATTACAGCGGGATGTTCTTGTGGCGACCGCGGCGTGCGGGTGCCCCGGCCAGCGCCTCGCAGAGCTTGCTGCGGGTGTGTGCCGGATCGATCTTCTCGTCGACAACGCCGATTTCGATGGCGCTGTCGACGCCGCCGGCGATCCGCTCGTGCTCGGCGGCCAACTCGTCGTGCAGCGCTTCGCGCTCGTGGTCCGGCGCGGCGGCCAGCTTGCGCTTGTGCAGGATTCCGACCGCGGCCTTGGCGCCCATCACGGCGACCTCGGCTTCCGGCCATGCGAACACCTTGGTCGCGTTCAGCGAGCGGGAGTTCATCGCAATGTAGGCCCCGCCGTAGATCTTTCGGGTCACCAGCGTGACGCGGGGGACGGTGCACTCGCCGAAGGCGTGCAGCAGCTTCGCGCCGCGGCGCACCACGCCGCCCCACTCCTGGTCGACACCGGGCAGGTAGCCGGGCACGTCGACGATCACGACCAGCGGAACACCGAACGCGTCGCATAGCCGCACGAAACGTGCTGCCTTCTCCGCGCTTTCGGAGTTCAGGCAGCCACCCAGACGTAGCGGGTTGTTGGCCAGCACGCCGACGGTGCGACCCGACAACCGGCCCAGCCCGACCACCATCGACGGCGCCCACTTTTCCTGGAACTCCTCGAAGGGAGTGTCCTGGTCGAGAATCGCGGTCACGATCGGGTGCACGTCGTAGGCCCGCCGCGACGACTCGGGCAGCAGCGCCTTGATGTCGGTGTCACCGGCCTCGGCCTTGGTGCGGTCGAAAAGCCCTTGCTGGCAGAACAATCCGACCAACCGGCGGCCGCGCGCGTAGGCGTCGAGCTCGTCGTCGGCGACGATGTGGCAGACACCGGACTTCTTGTGGTGGGTCTCCGGGCCGCCGAGCGAGGCCATGTCCACGTCCTCGCCGGTGACGCTGCGCACCACGTCGGGCCCGGTGACGAACACCCGGCCCTCCGGCGCCATGATGATCACGTCGGTCAGCGCCGGCCCGTAGGCGGCACCGCCGGCGGCAAAGCCGACGACCACCGAGATCTGCGGGATGTAACCCGACGCGCGGATCATTGCCTCGAAAACCGTTCCGACAGCGTGCAATGCCTTGACGCCCTCGGCCAGCCGCGCCCCGCCAGAGTGCCAGATGCCCACGATCGGGCTCTGCTCCTCGATGGCGGTGTCGTAGGCGTTGACGATGTGCTGGCATCCCTCGATGCCCATCGCGCCGCCCATCACGGTGCCGTCCGTGCAGAACGCGACGGTGCGTACGCCGTTGACGGTGCCCGCCGCGGAGAGCACACCCGAGCGGTCACGCTCGTGCAGCAGCTCGACGGTGCCGTCGTCGAAGAAGTTGCTCAGACGCAGCAACGGGTCTCGGGGGTCGAGCGACTCGCCGACCGCCTCGGGGGCCATGAGTGTCATCGCAGATCTCCTGTTTCCGGTGTGCTCGGGGTTCAATACCGCTGGGTTCTAATACCGTCCATAGGTGATCGCCACGTTGTGACCGCCGAATCCGAACGAGTTGTTGATCGCGTACCGGTAGTTGCCCGGCCGCGGCTTACCCGCCACCACGTCCAAATCGATTTCTGGATCGAGGTTTTCCAAATTCAGTGTCGGCGGGATTACCTGCTCCCGCAACGCGAGGACCGTCAAGATCGATTCCAACGCACCGACCGCACCCACCGAGTGACCCAGCGCCGCCTTGGGCGCGTAGATCGCGGGGTGGTTGCCGCCCAAGGCCCGGTTGATGGCCTTGCTTTCGGCGAGGTCGCCGACCTGGGTTCCGGTGGCGTGGGCGTTGATGTGGTCGATTTCGGCCGGGGTGATGCCCGCGAGCTGAATCGCCCGCTGCATCGCATGCGCGGCACGTTCCCCGTTGGGATCCGGTGCCACCATGTGGAACCCGTCCGAGGTCACGCTGGCACCCATGATGCGGGCCAGGATGTTGGCGCCGCGAGCCTTCGCGTGCTCCTCGGTCTCGATCACCATCAGCGCGCCGGCCTCGCCGAACACGAAGCCATTGCGGTCCTTGTCGAACGGGCGGCACGCGCCGGCGGGGTTGTCGTTGGTGGTCGACATCACGACGCGCATCGCGGCGAACGCCGCGATCGGCACCGCCTCGATCTGGGTCTCGACGCCACCGCAGATCGCGATGTCGGCCTCACCGAGCACGATCTGCTGCCAGGCCCGGGCGATGCCCTCGTTACCCGACGCGCACGCCGAAACCGGGGTCATCACACCGGCTTTGGCTTGCCGCTCCAGCCCGACCGCCGCGGCCGCACCGTTGGGCATGTACTTCTGCACGCCCAACGGGGAGACCGCTTTCATGCCGCGCTGGCGCATGTCGTCGTAGCTGAACACCAATTCCTCGGACGAGCCGAGGCCGGTGCCGATCGACACCGCCAACCGGTTGGTGTCGACTTCCGGCGAACCTGCGTTCTCCCACACCCGGCGGCCCAGGATGGTCGACATTCTTTGCAGATAACCGGTGCGACGCAGCTCGATACGAGTGAGCTGACTGTCGAACTCCTCCACGAGATGCCCGCCGATGCGAACCGGCAGGTTGTACTCCTCAACGAACGGGTCGGTGAGGGTGCGGATTCCACTCTGGCCGTCTAGCAATAACTTCCAGGTTTCCTGCGCGTCGGGTGCCAAGGCAGTCGTCGCGGCAATGCCGGTGACGACTACGTTGGGGAAAGCTTTCCCCGTAACAAGTTCTGTCATGGGTGTGGCGAACGTTCCTTCCGTATTCGTCCGGCTCCTCCTCGGGCCGTTTGCGGCCCGCCTCGTCGCCGGACGTCGTGCTCTCAGTAACGCCCGAAGGCGAGGGCCACGTTGTGGCCGCCGAACCCGAATGAGTTGTTGATCGCGTAACGGAAATCGCCGGTGCGAGGTTCGCCCGCGACGACGTCCAACGAAATCTCGGGATCGGGGGTTTCATAGTTGAGGGTTGGCGGGATGACGCCATCCCGCAGGGTCAGCACTGTCAGCACCGACTCGAGCGCCCCGACTGCGCCGATTGAGTGCCCCAGCGCCGATTTCGGCGCATACACGGCGGCCTGCTCGCATCCGGCAACCCGGATGGCATTGGCCTCTGCGGTGTCGCCGATCGGCGTCGCCGTCCCGTGTGCGTTCACGTGGTCGATGTCCTTGGGGGACAAGCCCGCAAGTTCCAGCGACCGGCTCATTGCGCGGCCGGCGCGCACGCCGTCCGCCGCGGGAGCCACCATGTGGAAGGCGTCCGAGGTGATACCGGCACCCATCAACCGGGCCAACGGCTTGGCGCCGCGGGCCTTGGCGTGCTCTTCGGTCTCGATGAGCATCAGGGCTCCGGCCTCGCCGAACACGAAGCCGTCGCGGTCCTTGTCGAACGGCCGCGACGCGCGCTCGGGCTCGTCGTTGCGGGTCGACATGGCCCGCATCATCGAGAACGCCGCGATGGGCAGCGCCTCGATCGGACCCTCGACACCGCCGCAGACGGCGACCTCCGCGTCACCCATGACGATCTGCCGCCAGGCGTGCGCGATTGCCTCGGAGCCGGACGAACACGCAGAGACCGGGGTGATGACCCCGGCCCGCGCTCCGAGCTCCAGACCGACCACGGCTGCGGCGCCGTTGGGCATGATCATCTGAACGGCGAGCGGCGACACCTTGCGGGGGCCGCCCTCGTTCATCAGGTCATAGCTCTCGACGATCCGCTCGGCGCCGCCCAGACCGGTGCCAACGACGACGGTGAACCGGTCCGGATCGACCTCCGGGTTGCCGGCCGACTCCCACAGCTGGCCGCTGAGATATTTGGCCAGGCGCTGGACATACGACATGCGTCGCAGGTCCAGTCGTCCCATGTGGTTATCGATCGGCTCCTTGAGGTGCCCCCCGATCTTGACGAGCAGATCCCATTTGTCGACGAATTCGTCTTCGAGGACGCGGATGCCGCTTTCGCCTGCCAGCAAGCCCTTCCACGTGCTCTCGATGTCCGGCGCGATCGACGTCGTCGCCGCGACAGCGGTTACCACAACATTGGGGTAACCGCCGTTAGCAGTGGAAGGCTTGGTCACTTGCTGTCCGCTTCCAGCCTCGCCTGGACGTTGGCAGCAGCCTCGGGGTTCTCGGCGACCAGCTTGGAGCGCAGCGCCTCGGCAGCCTCGGGGTTCTCTTCTTCCAGCTTCTGGATGTAGGAGACGACGTCGCCGACGGTGCGCAGACCGGCAAGGTCCTCGTCCGGGATCTTCACGCCGTACTTGTCCTCGGTCTGCACGGCGATCTCAACCATCGACAGCGAGTCGATGTCCAGGTCGTCGACGAACGACTTCTCCGGGGTGACCTCAGAGGGCTCAATACCGGTGACCTCTTCGATGATCTCGGCGATACCGGCGATGATTTCTTCCTGCGAAACGGCCACAGCCTTTACTTCCCTTCGTAATATGTTGTGTTGCAATCGGTTTGATGTGCTTTTATGCGGTTGTACTGGCCGCGGCTGCTGTCAGATGTCAGCCAGCGCGTCCAGTTCTGCGGGCGACTTGACGGCACGTACCGTTACCCCCCGAAGTTCACGCTTGGCGATGCCGGCGAGAGTGCCCGCGGGCGGGAACTCCACAATCGCTTTGACATCGTGCTCAGCCAGCGTTGCGGTGCACAGGTCCCACCGCACCGGCTGGATCAACTGAGCGACCAGCGTTTCCATCGCCTCCGCCGCCGAAGCGACCGGCTTTCCGTCGCGGTTGGACAGCAGCGTGGCAGTGGGCTCGGCGGTCGCAATGGCGGCCGCGGCGGCGGCGTAGCCCTCCATAGCGGACGCCATGTACTTGGTGTGGAACGCTCCGGCCACGCCGAGAGCGCGCACCCGGGCCTTGGCCGGCGGGTCTTCGGCGAGCTTTTCCAGCGCGGTCAGCGGACCCGCGGCGACAATCTGGCCGGCGGCGTTGCGGTTCGCGGGGAACAGGTCCAGCTGCTCGAGGCGGGCCAGGACTTCGGTCTCGTCCCCGCCCAGCACCGCGGACATGCCGGTCGGCTCGGCGGCGCACGCCTTGGCCATCTCGGCGCCACGGGTGGCGGCCAGGGCGACGGCGTCATCGGCGGCCATTACACCGGCGATTGCGTAGGCCGCGATCTCGCCGACCGAGTGACCGGCCACGATGAGGTCTTCTGAGCCGTATTGGGAGGCGAGCACGTCGCGCTTGGTCAGCTCCTGGTGTGCGAGCAGGGTGGCCGCGACGACCAGGGGCTGAGTGACCGACGTGTCGGTGATCTCTTCGTTCGATGCGGTGGTGCCCAGCCGAACGAGGTCCAGGCCGCTGGCCTTGGACCACAGAGTGATCTGCTCGGTCGCCCCCGGCAATTCCAGCCACGGCGAGAGCATTCCCTCAGTCTGCGAGCCCTGTCCGGGCGCGAGTAATGCAATCACGTGTCTAAGAGAACACTGTGGAAACGGTTTTAGCGGGTGTAACAGATTATGAACCTCGTCTTAGGTTTTTGTAGGTACTCCACAAAACCGCTCCACAAGCTACGTATTCGATACCGTGCCGCGATCTGTTGCCTGGATCACTATCGCACGGATGACGCCGCAGAACCTCCTCTGACCGGCAGCGGAACCGCCGTTGCCGGGCTGTTACCAACACTAGAGGGGTTGGTGGGGTAGTTGAGTTGGCCGACTGTCGCGGCGACTCGTAACACGTACGCATCGCGTGGCTGAGTGGGATCACGCCCGGTGAAGTCGGTGATGCGCTTGAGTCGGTAGCGCACGGTGTTTGGATGAACGAACAACTTGCGCGCGCAGGCCTCAATCGCGCCGCCGCAATCTAAGTAAGCGTCAAGAGTTTCGATAAGAGTGGGCCCGGCGTCGGCCAGGGGTCCCATCACGTCGGTGTGCAACGCGACGATGGCCGAGGCATCGCCCATCAGGGCACGTTCCGGCAGCAGCTCCCGGGCGTGCACGGGCCGCGGTGCACCGGCCCAGCCCGCGGCGGCATTCATGCCGGAGATCGCCTCGCTGGCGCTGTGATAAGCCGCGGTCAGCATCGGTGCGGTGGGCCCGATGACCACGGGGCCTTCGGCGAATGCGCTTAACAGATCGCCCAGAAACTTGTCGGTCGGCGACAACTGCCCCGACACGATGGCCACCAGCCAGGTGCCGTGCACGTCGGTGAGGGCATTGCGGCCGTGACGAGCGGCGGTGTCGCGGACGATTTGGCTGGCTCGTTCGCTGGCGACCTCGCCGTTGGTGTTGTCGCGGCTGGGGGCCGGGGTGCCGACCACCACCGTCGCCGGCGCGGTGGTGTCCCAGTTCAGCGCGGCCGCGCGGGATAGCAGCTCGGGGCCGGTATCGCCGCGCACCACCGCGTCGACGACGCTGGCCTCCATCCGGCTGTCCCAGCTGCCCCGAGCCTCGGCCGCGTCCGCGTAGGCCGAGGCGAAGCTGAACGCCAGGTCGCGGCTGTACTTCAAAATGCCCACCGTCAGGGCGGTCAGCTGCTCCTCGGAGCGGGCCAGTAGCGGCACGACCTCTTCGAAGAACTCCATGGTCACCCGCACCATGTCCACGCTGTGGCGCAATGCGATGCGGCGGGTGAGCTCCTGGGGCACCAGTTCGAAGGCCTGCGCGGTGTAGCTGACGTTGCTGTGTGGGTCCTGCATCCACTCGACGAAGTTCACGACGGCGGTCTGCACCACCAGCGCCACGCTGGCCCGCTGGGAAGCTTCCAGCTCGGCGAAGAACGGCAACCGCTCGCCCATGGCATTGACGGCCTCGGTGGCCAGCCGCCCGGAGTACTGCTTGAGCCGCCGCAGCACGGAGTCCGGGACCGTGTCCAAGGTTTCGAGCGGCGACCTCGGATGCTTGGCGAACGGGCCGGCAAAGGGATTGTCATTCACCCCTAAAACCTACGCCCGATTTATGGAACTTTCCGCCAAAGGGGGTCGGGTGTCGGCCGCTCGGCGGGACGGGGGCGCGGCGTGGCCGACGGGCGAGGGCGCGCCGGTCAGGCGACGCCGGGGTCGGACGTCTGCTTCGGCGCGGCCTGGACGTCGTCGATCTTGTACTGGCGCGCCGCCGCGAGCGGCACCGACGGGTCGATCTCGCCGTCGCGGGCCAGCGCCTCGAGAACCGCCACCACCTGCGACTCCGCGTCAGTGTTGAAGAACCGCCGGGCCGCCGGGCGGGTGTCGGAAAAGCCGAACCCGTCGGTGCCCAGCGTGACGAAGGTGTTCGGCACCCACTGCCGGATCTGCTCGGGCACGCCCCGCATCCAGTCCGAGACGGCGATCACCGGCCCGCCGGCGCCTTCGAGCGCTTTCGTGACGTACGGGACGCCGGCCGGCTTGTCGGGATAACGCAACTGAGCCTGCTGGATCGCCAGCCCGTCGCGATTGAGCTCACCCCAACTGGTCACCGACCACACGTCGGCGGCGACGTCCCACTCGGCGGCCAGCATCTCGGCTGCCTTCACCGCCGACGGCATCGCCACCCCGGAGGCCAGGATCTGCGCGGTGTTGGTGCGCCGCTCGCTGGCCATCTGGTACCGGTAGATCCCGCGCAGCACGCCCTCGGGATCGAGGTTGTGCGGTTCGGCCGGCTGTACGTAGGGCTCGTTGTAGATGGTGATGTAGAAGTAGATGTTCTCCGGGTTCGGGCCGAACATCCGCGCCAGCCCGCTCTCGACGATGTAGGCGATCTCGTAGGCGAACGCCGGGTCGTACGAGACGACCGCCGGGTTCGTGGCGGCCAACAGCAGCGAGTGACCGTCGGCGTGCTGCAAGCCCTCCCCGGTCAGCGTGGTGCGACCGGCGGTGGCGCCCAACACAAATCCGCGTGCCATCTGGTCGGCCGCGGCCCACAGGCCGTCGCCGGTGCGCTGGAACCCGAACATCGAGTAGAAGATGTAGAGCGGGATCATCGGCTCGTTGTGCGTCGCGTAAGACGTGCCGGCCGCCGTGAACGACGCCGTCGAGCCCGCCTCGTTGATGCCCTCGTGCAGGATCTGGCCGGTCTCACTTTCCTTGTACGCCAACATCAATTCGGCGTCCACGGCCGTGTAGAGCTGTCCTAGGCGGTTGTAGATCTTCAGCGACGGGAACCACGAGTCCATGCCGAACGTGCGGGCCTCGTCGGGAATGATCGGCACGATACGCGGGCCAATCTCCTTGTCCCGCATCACTTCTTTGAAGGTGCGCACCAGTGCCATCGTGGTGGCGACCTCTTGGTGCCCCGAGCCTTTCTTCAGTGGGGCGTAGATGTCGCGGCTCGGAAGCTTGAGTGCCTTGGCTTTCGTCGGGCGCTCGGGCAGGAAGCCGCCCAGCTGGCGACGCCGGTCCAGCATGTAGCGGATCTCGGGGGCGTCGGGTCCGGGATGGTAGTAGGGCGGGAGGTAGGGGTCTTCCTCGAGTTGAGCGTCGCTGATCGGAATCCGGATGGCGTCGCGGAAATACTTAAGGTCTTCTATCGCAAGCTTTTTCATCTGATGCGTGGCGTTACGGCCCTGGAAGTGCGCGCCCAGCGAGTAGCCCTTGATGGTCTTGGCCAGGATCACCGTCGGCTGTCCCTTGTGGTCGACGGCGGCGCGGTAGGCGGCATAGACCTTGCGGTAGTCGTGGCCACCGCGCTTGAGATTCCAGATCTCCGAATCGGTCATCGATTCGACGAGCGCCTTGGTGCGCGGATCGCGGCCGAAGAAGTGGTCGCGGACGTAGGCGCCGTCGTTGGCCTTGTAGGTCTGGTAATCGCCGTCGGGCGTGGTGTTCATCAGGTTCACCAGCGCGCCGTCGCGGTCGGCGTGCAGCAGGGCGTCCCACTCGCGGCCCCAGACCACCTTGATGACGTTCCATCCGGCGCCGCGGAAGAACGACTCCAGCTCCTGAATGATCTTGCCGTTTCCGCGCACCGGGCCGTCGAGGCGTTGCAGGTTGCAGTTGATGACGAAGGTCAGGTTGTCCAGCGCCTCGTTGGCCGCCACCTGGATCAGGCCGCGGCTCTCCGGTTCGTCCATCTCGCCGTCGCCGAGGAATGCCCACACATGCTGATCCGCGGTGTCCTTGATGCCACGGTCGTGCAGGTAGTGATTGAAGCGGGCCTGGTAGATGGCGTTCATCGGGCCCAGGCCCATCGACACCGTCGGGAACTCCCAGAAGTCGGGCATCAGCCGCGGGTGGGGATACGACGGCAGCCCGCCGCCCGGGTGGCTGTGCTCCTGCCGGAAGCCGTCGAGGCGGTCAGCGGTCAGCCGGCCTTCCAGGAACGCGCGCGCGTAAATCCCGGGGGACGCGTGCCCCTGGATGAACACCTGGTCGCCGCCGCCGGAGTGCGCCTTGCCGCGGAAGAAGTGGTTGAAACCGACCTCGTAGAGCGCCGCCGACGAAGCGTACGTCGAAATGTGGCCGCCCACACCGATTCCCGGACGCTGGGCGCGGTGCACCATGATCGCGGCGTTCCAGCGGATCCAGGCCCGGAAGCGACGTTCGACGTCCTCGTCGCCGGGGAACCACGGTTCCAGCTCGGTCGGGATGGTATTGACGTAGTCGGTTGACGTCAGCGCCGGCAGCGACACCCGCTGTTCGCCCGCTCGTTCCAGCAACCGCAACATCAGGTAGCGGGCCCGCGCCGGACCCGAGCGCTCCAGCAGTGCGTCGAAAGACTCCAGCCACTCCGACGTTTCCTCGGGATCGATGTCGGGTAGATACGACGCGACACCGTCTCGGATCACCCGGACGCGGTCGGGTTCGCTTCCATTGCTTGGGGTTTTGGCCAGATCGTGGCGCGCGAACTCGGTCGTCAACTTCCGCTCCTGTTGTCGGCGGTTACCTGCACGGGTGTCGGTCTCTCTATCGTGCCGTACCGGCGCCTCGGGCGGGTAGCCGCAATCGGATCGCTGGCGAACATCACGCGGCGACACGAAACCTCGGTGCGTTGACGGCACCGGCAATCGCCACCCGGTAACGTCAGAAACCGTGCTCACCGGATGGAAAGTCGTCCCTCGGACGCGCGGGGGACAGTTCCCCAAGCGTGGCGTGCTGGCGCTTGGCTGCATCGCCACCGCGCTGATGGGCATCGTGGGGTGCACCACCGTCACGAACGGCACGGCCACACCCGACACGAAGGTCGCTCCCGCCTACCGGCAGTCGGTCTCGTCGTCGGTGTCGGCCTCGATCGCGACGTCCAGCGTCCGGGAGTCTCAGCGGCAGCAATCGCTGACCACCAAGGCGATCCGCAGCTCGTGCGACTCGATGGCCACCACCAGCAAGGAAGCCATCGACAAGGTGAACGCCTATGTCGGGGCGTTCAACGGCGGCCGCGGTACCGGCCCGTTCGAGGGCCCGGCCATCGACGCCCTCAACAACAGCGCCTCCACGGTGAGCAACAATTTCAACGATGCGCTATCGGCCCAGCTGAAGGACGCGTTCAACGCTTACATCGACGCCGCGCGCGGCGTGGCCAACGCGATCGGCACCCACGCGGGGACCGGTGAATTCAACCGTCGGGTCGACCAACTCAACGACACCAAGACCAAGGCGCTGAAATTGTGCCTGGCGTCCTTCTGAGGCGGAGTGTGAACCAGCTTTTGGCTGTGCGACGATAATCCCCAATCGCATGGCGCGCAGGTTGTTGTTGAAGGAGGTTCCACGGTGGTCGCGGCGGATGACGCCTCGAACTTCGCTCGCAAGCTGGGCGTCCAACGAGACCAGGTTGTCCAGGAGTTCGGTTGGGACGAGGACACCGACGACGACATCCGCGCGGCGGTCGAGGAGGCCTGCGGCTCCGAGCTGCTCGATGAGGACACCGACGAGGTGGTCGACGTCGTGCTGCTGTGGTGGCGCGACGGCGACGGTGACCTGGTGGACACCCTGATGGACGCGATCAGCCCGCTGGCCGAGGACGGCGTGATCTGGGTGCTGACGCCCAAGACCGGTAAGCCCGGCCACGTGCTGCCGGCCGAGATCGCCGAAGCGGCTCCGACCGCCGGCCTGATGCCGACGTCGTCGGTCAACCTGGGGGACTGGAGCGCCAGCCGGCTGGTGCAACCGAAGTCGCGCGCCGGGAAGCGTTAATGCTGCCCGTCGGGACGACGGCCCCCGATTTCACGCTGCGTGACCAGAACCAGCAGCGCGTCACCCTGAGCAGCTATCGCGGCGACAAGAACGTGCTGCTGGTGTTCTTCCCGTTGGCGTTCACCGGGATCTGCCAGGGTGAGCTGGACTTGCTGCGGGATCACCTGCCCGAATTCGAAAACGACGAGAGTGTGGTGTTGGCGATCTCGGTGGGGCCACCGCCGACGCACAAGATCTGGTCCATCGAGAGCGGCTTCTTGTTTCCGGTGCTCTCGGACTTCTGGCCGCACGGCGAGGTCTGCCAGGCCTACGGCGTGTTCAACGACCACGGCGGCTATCCCAACCGCGGCACGTTCGTGGTCGACCGGTCCGGGATCATCCAGTTCGCCGAGATGAAAGAGCCCGGTGAGGCTCGTGATCAGCGGTTGTGGACCGAGGCGCTGGCCGCGTTGCGGGCCTGAGGGTTTGGGGTCCTGGCCGACGGGCGTGTAGCCTGCGTCCGGCGTGAAGGGCGCGTAGCTCAGTGGTAGAGCTCTGGTTTTACACACCAGCGGTCGGCGGTTCGATACCGTCCGCGCCCACCCAATCAGAGGTGCGGCTCACTTCCTGCCCACCGTCAATCCTCCAGCGCGTGCCCGATGCGTTGCATGACATGGGTGGTGGCGCGGTCGAGCACATCCGGCGCCAACTGCAGTCTGCCGACGACGTCGCCGTTCAACGCACCGGCCAGTCCGTGCATCGATGACCAAATGAACAGCGCGTCGAGGTCAACCTGATCTGAGCTCGACGTTGCGGGGCCGTGGATGCGACGCAAGGCTTGCCGTAGTACGTCAAATGCGTGAATCGCGTCACGCACCAACTCGGGGCCTTCGGCCGTTTCCGGCCAGGGGGTGGAGAACATCAGCCGATATTCCAATGGGTGCTGTTGGGCGTAGCTGAGGTAGCGGCGTCCCAGCGAGGCTAATTCGTCGCCGGGGTCATCGAAATGCTCTCGGGCGTCCAGATATTCGGCGAACCGTTGAAAGCAGCGGCGCATCACCTCGGCCAGCAGATGGTCGCGGCTGGGGTAATGCTTGTACGGCGCCTGATGAGAGACGCCGAGTTTGCGTGCCACCTCGCGCAAGCTCAGATTCTCCACACCGCGCTCTGCGATCACTTGCTGAGCCGCCACGATGTAGGCCTCACGGGCGCTGGCAGTGTTGTCTGACTGGCTGGCGGTCACGACCTAGATTAACGAGGCGGGCGCCGGCTGCGGCTTTTCTGCGTCGACCGCCATCGATTTCATCACCTGCGCCAACACCAGGACCTGAAGCGGTCGCGGCAGCAGCGACAGGGACCAGCCCAGTAGCTTCGCCAGCCCGCCCGGCCGGGTGGTGCTGCGATGACCCAGGGCGTTCAACGTCGCGCGGGCGACCACCGCGGGTTTCGTCGCGGCGGCGATGTGCATATTCGCGCGAGCCGCGAAACCGCTGTGCACCGGCCCGGGCGCGGACGAGATGACGTCGACGCCCCTGGGGGCGAATTCTCGGCTCAGGCCCTCGGCGAGGCTTTGAATGTAGGCTTTGGTGGCGGCGTAGTTGGCGGCTTGTGGAACGCCGGCGAAACCCAGCAACGAGCTCATGAGGACGATGCCACCGCGGCCCCGCTCGGCAAGCCGGCGCCCGTAGTGCCACGTCATCTCAAGTACTGCAGCGCAATTCACGGTCAACAGCTCGACTTCGGCAGTCAAAGGTGCGTCGATCAATCGCCCTGATGTCCCAAAGCCGGCCGCTGCCACGACGAGTCCTATATCGAGGTCGCTGGTTGCTGCGACCAGCCGGTCGACTGAGTGGGGTTGCGACAAGTCCAAAGGGACCACACGGCACGAAACATGTTGTTGCTCAACGATTTCAGCGGACAAGGCCTCCAGCATCGCCGCGCGGCGGGCCACCAGAACGACATTCAGACCTCGTGCCGCCAACTGAGTGACGAACTCGCGGCCGATGCCGTCGCTGGCGCCGGTCACAAGCGCCCACGGTCCATAGCGACGCGCAAACGCCGACGTCGTCGCAGTCGCTCTAGTCTGCATGGCTGCTCCCGTTTCCCGAGCCTGGTTGACACTGTCTACCAGAGTAGGCACCATGGTTGACACTGTCAACCAGCTCAGGATGGTGCGCATGCTGCCCGCGGTGCTGCCCTGCCGCCGCGTCCGCCGACATCGCCAGCGCAGGCCGCGTCCACCAATGTTCGTCCCGTTCAGCGTGATGTCGCGCGACCATTAGCATGGTTTTGAGTGGCCGTCGTGCCGGGTAGCCGGAAGGGCACCGTTACACAAAGGTGCAACATGTCATCTGAACATGCGCCGCCCCCGCCCAAGTCGGCGCCGGGATGGTACCCAGACCCTGCCGGGGTCGGCCATGGGTTGCAGCGGTACTTCGACGGCCGGCAGTGGACCAGCGAGTGGGCTTTCGCCGCGGAGCCGCTCAAGGACTCACCCGCGGACCCGTCGAAGAAGGACATCTCGAGAAAGGCGGCCCTGGCCGTGGCGGCACTCGTCGCGCTCGGTCTGCTCATCATCATCGGCAAAAGCTGGGGTTTCGACGATAGGAATGACAGCCAGGCGACGTCGTCGTCGAGCGGTCCGGGCGCGGCTGGACCGTCGACACTGACCGAGGCGATGCCACCGACCCCGATCGGCCCCAAGAAGCCAGACGGAGTGGCCTTCGCCATTTCTCGCGGCCCGGATGGCGACGTCGTCGACGCCCGATTCGCCATTCGGGACAATTACACCGAGACGATGATCAAAGACGGTGCGCGGCACGACACCATCGACATTCTCCGATACGCACGAGCGACCTACCCGGACGCTTCCGCCGTGAATGTTCAGGGCACCTTCCCGATGACCGATCCATACGGCAATACCGCAACTCACGTTGCCATCGACCTCACGTATTCGCGAGAAACGTTGAACAAGATCAACTTCGATGGCGTGAGCAAGAACAGCATCTGGGAGATTCGCGATTCCGGCTCTATTCTTCCTGCTTTTCAGCCCTAGCCGGGAAGCCCATGTCGAGGTGCGTTCCGGTCGCAGCGCTCGCCGGATGGGTGGTCACGGGAATGCTCGCCGACACGTTCATCGCCAAGAGGCACTTGCGTGCCAATGGCTCTGCCGGTTTGGTCGTCAATTCGGTCGAGGACACGCGCGAGCAGGACCTGCTGGCTAGCGATAGCGAGGGCAATGCGGTTGTGTTCTCCGAATACAACAACTACTTAGCAGGAGTGTCCGTGAAGTTCGTGCTGGCCGGCTACGGCACTCGCGGCGATGTCGAGCCATTCGCCGCGCTCGCTCGCGAGCTGCGCAGCCGGGGTCACGACGTGTGCCTGGCGGTCCCGCCCTGGATGCTCGGCTTCGTCGAGTCGACGGGGCTTGCCGCGGTCGCGTTCGGCACGAATCCGCCGCCGCTGGGCGGCGTGGACGACGTCGTGCGGCGCGTCACCCAGATCCTGGCGGACTGGAGCACGGGCTTCAAGGCGCTGGCGAATGGGGCCGACCTGCTGGTGACGGGCAAGGGCGAGCAACGCGTGGCCGCCAATGTCGCGGAATACTACGGAATCCCGCATGCGGCATTGCATTTCTTCCCTGGCGACCCCGCGATCCCGGGCGGCCTGATGGGGGAGCTGACCCAGCAGGCGCACAACGCTCAACGTCGCGATCTGAGCCTGCCCGACGTCGCCGCGCCCGCGCGAGAACCCTTGGAAATCCAGGCATATGACGAGTTCTGCTTTCCCGGGCTGGCCGCCGAATGGGCGCAACGGGGTAAGCGGCGGCCCTTCGTCGGGGCACTGACGATGGAGTTGCCGACGGACGCCGACGCGGAGGTGTTGTCGTGGATCGCCGCGGGAACGCCGCCGATCTACTTCGGGTTCGGCGGCGCCATGACGCTGCCCAATCCCGCCGAGACGGTGGCCGTGATCACCGCGGCGTGTGCGCAGTTGGGGGAGCGGGCGTTGATCGGTGGCGGGCCGCCCGGCATTGCACCTGCCGGTCACGTGAAGTTGGTGGACGCGGTGAATCATGCGGCGGTTTTCCCGGCCTGTCGGGCGGTCGTCCACCATGGCGGTGCCGGAACCACGGCCACTGCGATGCGCGCCGGCGTTCCGACGTTGATCCTGTGGCATGCCGGCGACGATCAACCGGTGTGGGCGGCGGCGGTCACCCGGCTGGGAGTCGGCTTCGGGCGCGAATTCTGGTCCACCACTCCGGATTTGCTGATCGCGGGGCTGCGCTCGATTCTCGCGCCGGACTGCGTTGCGCGGGCCCGCGAGCTAGCGACCACCACGACCGCACCCGCCGAAAGCGTTGCGCGGGCAGCCGATCTTCTCGAGGACGCCGCCGGTGCAGGACGGGGCGGCTAGGCCGCGACGACGGGTGAATGCGCGGTAGCCGTTCGGATAACGCGGCGTTCCGTTGTCGCTGCTTGCCTGGGTATGGCATTGTCTGGGAGCGTGAGCGAGGTACCCGGTTCTCAGAGCGCCAGTGCGGCCCACACGGCACCTGGCGTCGGGCCGCTGTCGGCGGCGAATCAACCGGCTACCAAGGCCGATCTGTACGCCGCCGTCGATGCCTTGCGCGCCGACATGCGCGAGCTGATGAACGAGGTCCGCAAGCTGATTCAGGAAGCGGATCGTCAGGTGACCGACGCCGAGCGCGCGACGGGCGACGATCGCGACGGTCTCGACGACGCGTGGTGATGGGTCTCCGTCGGCGGGATCGTCGCGCTGTGCCGGTGTTATAGCACCCTAACCAGCCGATTCGCCGCTCGAAAGACGTTCGTTCAGTTGATGTTTCACAATCGGCAAAACATCTTTCGCAGCTCGTACTCACAGTCAGCCAACGCCGAGCGCCGGCGGTACGATCTTGCTATGTCGTTGGCCAGCGGCAGTGCGATTGCCAGGCGCATCGTCCTGCGGCTGCTGGGATGCATTGAGATGGACGAAGTTCACTTCGCCCGTCATCTCCGTTTGCCCGGCGGCACATCGCTCAGAATACCGAGCACCGGCGACTTCGCCGGACGACGCCTACTGCCGATGTCTCCTGAGAGACGGATCCGGCGCCCGTCAACGACGACACCCGCAGGCGATCACACCTGCGGCCTAGGTGATTATCCGAAGTCCGTCGGGACGGGCTCTTGCAGAATGGAAGCCCTCTCATGTTAACCGGCACCTCCCGATTCAATGGCATCACCAGCTATGTCGGCATTCCGATTGCCGCCATCGCGTTGCTCGGCGGCGTTGCAATAGTGCGCGGCGGTGCAGCAGCGGCTGACCCAAACGACGACAAATTTCTGGCGCTTCTCGATGATGAAGGCGTCCCCGCCGTGGCAGGCGTGCCAAGCCTCGTCGAGACGGCTCACAAGGTTTGTCAGGCACTGGATAACGGCACGCCGGCGAACCGCGTTGTGGACACTCTGGTTGACAATGCCGTGAGCGATGATCCGTCCCAGAGCCAGATCGCCCGCGGCCCCCTCACACGCACCGAGGGGCGCTTCGTCATTGCAGCAGTCGGGGCCTACTGCCCATACGACAAGAGCAAACTCGCGGTCCTCATCACCCGTCCCAAAGCGGGATGGAATGAGCCGACCCGGCGGGCCGCCGACGGCATTCACCCGGCGGGTTTTCAGGTTCATGGCAGCGCGCCCGTCTCGCTGATCGGAATTGTTCGCCCCGCAGGGATCGCCGATCCGGACCCGCCGACGATTCCCGAACCACCGCCTTTGGCGCACCTCCAGGCACCACCGCCGCCGATCGCGGCACCGCCTCGACCACAGCAGCCGTTACCTCAACGTTTGCCTGCGCCTCCGCCACAGGAGCCACCGCCTCCGCAACAGTTGCCTGCGCCTCCGCAGCAGCTGCCGCCCGCGCCGCAGGAGCCGCCGCCTCCTCCGCAACAAGTGGCTCCGCCTCCGCCACAGGAACCGCCGCCGCCTCCTCCGCAACAGTTGCCGCCGCCCTCGCCGCCCGCGCCACCGCCTCCGCCGACTTCGCCACCGAAGGAGCCGGGGTTGATCAGGGTCGCACCTTGAGACCGGGCAGTGCCAACCCCGACCAGCAGCCCGCTCTATTCGCAGAGATCGTCGGCGGGCGGCCGCACCGCGACGGTGTGGAAGATCGGCAGCAGCTCCGCGACGTCCCCTTCCCAGGGCAGGGTCGCCAGCTGACGACGGCTGCGCCGCCCGCCGAAGACGCGTAGCGCCTCGAAATCGCTGAGCTCAACCGCGATTTGGCCGGGCGCCTTGGCGGGGTCGCCGAGCTGCGTGGTTCCCGTGGTCGGGGTCGTCAATTGCAGGCATGGAAGCGCATTGCGCCGGATGGTCCGGTCGATCATCGTCGTCAAGAATCCGACGGCCACGGCGAACGCCGGATCCGCTGTCCGAGAACCGGGTTCGGCGAGCGCGCCGCGGATGTCGTGTTCGTGGATGAGGGCATCGAAAACTGCTTGGGCACCAACGAGTTTCGGGCTCGCCGCCAAGAATTCGGTGACCGCCTCGGTCGCCGTCGCCCACAGGTCCAGCACCTCGTCGAGGCTGTGGCCGGCCAGACGGTCGAGCTGGGCCTGGGTCCATTCGTCGGTGCCCGCGTTGTCGAGGTTGGCCGCGACCGCGTCCTGGGCGATGCCGGCCAGGTGGCACACCGTCTGGCGAATCGACCACGCGGGGCAGGCCGGCACGGCGCGCTCGCACACGTCGGTGCGGCCCCGCAGCAGCGCATCGACGCGTCCCTGCACGAGGCGGTACGCCGCCGCGGCGTCGGCGCTGGAGCGCAGGTGGCGGTGCGCGCCGGTCGCGATCGCTTCGGCCATGGCGGACACGTTACACAAATATTAAGAGAACGGTAAGAGCGACGCGGCCGTGACCGCAGACGGGGCGGCTGCCGCCAGGTCCAACCCCGGCGGCACTATGAATGCGTGAAGCCGTTTCGAATCGACGTTCCCGACGACGTACTCGATGATCTGCGGTCGCGCCTCGCGCGGACTCGATGGCCGGAAGCCGAATGTGTGGACGACTGGAGTCAGGGCATTCCGCTGGCCTACACCCGCGAGCTGGCCGACTACTGGGCCAACGAATACGACTGGCGGCCTCGCGAGGCCGCGCTCAACCGCTTCGACCAGTTCGTCACCGATATCGACGGGCTGGACATTCATTTCATTCACCAGCGATCCCCGCACCCCGACGCCTTCCCGCTGGTGATCACGCATGGCTGGCCGGGCTCAATTGTGGAGTTCCACAAGGTGATTGAGCCGCTGACCAATCCGGCGTCCGGCCGTGCCGAAGACGCGTTTCATGTCGTGTGTCCGTCGCTGCCCGGCTACGGGTTTTCCGGCAAGCCCACCCGCACCGGGTGGGGCGTGGAGAAGATCGCGCAGGCCTGGGAGCAGCTGATGCGTCGCCTCGGCTACGACCGCTACGGCGCTCAGGGCGGCGATTGGGGTGCCGCCGTCACCACGCAGATCGGCCGAAACGGTGGCCATTGCGCGGGGATTCACCTGAACATGCCGATCGGCCGTCCGGGTAACCTCGACAATCCGACCGAGCAGGAGAAAGCCGCTCTGGCCGGGCTGGCCAACCACCGCAAGTGGGGCACCGGCTATTCCAAGCAGCAGTCCACCCGGCCGCAGACGCTCGGCTACGGTCTGGCCGACTCGCCCGTCGGGCAGCTGGCGTGGATCGTCGAGAAGTTCTGGGACTGGGCCGATTGCGACGGTCACCCCGAGAACGCGGTGAGCCGAGACGAGCTGCTCGACAACGTGATGGTGTACTGGGTGACCAACACCGCCGCGTCGTCGGCTCGGCTGTACTGGGAGAGCTTCAGCGTCTGGGGCGGGGGTGGCCGCGTCGAATTGCCCACCGGCGTAGCCGCTTTCCCGGGTGAGCTGCTGAAGTCACCCCGCAGCTGGTGCGAGCCGAACTACAACATCACGCACTGGACCGACATGCCGCGCGGCGGTCACTTCGCCGCGTTCGAACAACCCGAGCTGTTCGTCGAGGACCTGCGTGCGTTCTTCGGCACGGTTCGCTGAGCCCTCAGCCGTCCACGGTGCTCGAGTGTGCATTTCACGACGCAACACGCCGGGTGTGCGTCGTGGAGTTCACGCTCGGCGGGTGCGGGGCCCGCTGCGTCACCCCGGCGGCGCGAAGAACTCCAGCGCGATGCCGTCGGGGTCTCGAAAGCTCAACCCCGAGCCGTACGATTCGTCGACGATGCCGCCGTGCGCGATACCCAGCTCGTCGAGCCGGTCGACCCAGCTCTGCAACTCCGCACGGTTGGCGCAGCCGAAGCCGACATGGTCCAGGCCAACGCGGTGCTCGCTGAACTTCTCGTCGGGCGCCTGGTGATCGTGCTGATGGATGCCGAACACCGTGCCGTCGTGCAGCAGCCACACCTGATGACGAAATCCGGCGTCGGTGTGTTCGTCGAGCATGGGATCGGTGCCGAGAAGTCTGCGGTACCAAGGGCCGCTGACGCCGATGTCACGCACCGTGACCGCGACGTGGTTGAGGGCGGGGAAGGTCATGATTCGACTGTACGGGCGCGGCCCAGCATCGGGCCGCTGGCCGAGCCACCGTCGACGGCGTCGTCATCTAGACGATCCGCCAGCCGCGGCGGGCCCGAAATCGCATGTCCCACAGGTAAAGCTGATAGCCGAAGATCCACGCGCGGTGCGGGATGAACAGGTCGGCCAGCCGCAAGGCGGACAGCAGCCACTCGAACCGGCGCTGCTGACGTTGCGACCAGTCCAGCTGCATCATCGCCCGGAACTCCGGGGCCAAGAACCCCGTCGTCGCGAACAGGTTGAGCGGACCGGCCAGCATCCGCAGCGGCCACGGCAGAAACGCCATGGCGGCCACGCCGCGCAGATGCTCGCGCACCGGCGGGTCGATGCGCAGCGCGTCGAGCGAACGCTTCCAGTACTCGTCGAACGCGACGAGGTCCGGCGGCCACATCCGCTCGGGCACCTGCAACGTCGTGCCCAACCGTTTGGCGTCCTGATAGACCGCCTCGGCGCTGGCCTCGTCCAGTGGGCCATTGAGGAACTCGTGCTGATCGACGAAGTAGCGATACAGGCAGGCGGCCACCCACAGCTGCAGCGTGGGGTCGAACGCGTTGTAGGACACCGGGCTGACGGCCGTGGACCGCACCTGGCGGTGTGCGACGTCGACGGCGTCACGGATCAGCGCCCGGTCGGACTCGGTCCCGATGGTCGCCACCGCCAGGTAGGTGCCGGTGGTGCGGGCCCGCTTGAACGGGTGCTTGTAGACGTTGCCGCTGTCGACCGGGCTTTCCAGCACGCCGTAGCCGACCCCCGGCAGGGACAGCTGCATGATCACGTTCGCGGCGGGCAGCAGCGGCGCGGCCGCGTTGAGCAGGTCGGCGACCCGGGTCACGGGCTTCATACAGGCGAGTAGACCACGTCGACGGCCCAGACGTTAGGTCCCGCCCAAAGTGGGCAGAGCGCAATGATGCGACGCGCAAGGCGCATGTGAGACGCTGCCGAAGTGCGTGCGATGCGGACCCGGATCGTCGGCGTGCTGGTCGGCTGCCTGGCCGATCTCGCGCTGAGCGACCCGAAACGGGGCCATCCCGTCGCGGCATTCGGCGACGGGGCGGCCTGGCTGGAGCGGTTCACCTACCGCGACGCGAAGATCGCCGGCGTACTGCACGTCAGCCTCGCGGTCGGCACGGTGGGCCTGATCGGCACGGCGGTACAGCGGGCCACCGCGAACCGGAACCCGCTGTGGTCGATCGCCGCCACCGCCACCGCGACCTGGGTCGCGCTGGGCGGAACCTCGCTGGCGCGCACCGGCCTGGACATGGCGCAGCTGCTCGACCGCAATGACATCGAGGCCGCGCGGCGGCTGCTGCCGTCGCTGTGTGGGCGCGACCCGTCCCGGCTGGACGGCTCGGGGCTGACCCGCGCGGCGCTGGAGTCCGTCGCGGAGAACACCTCCGATGCGCAGGTGGCCCCGCTGCTGTGGGCGAGCGCGAGCGGGGTACCCGGTGTGCTGATGTACCGCGCGATCAACACCCTGGACGCGATGATCGGCCACCGCTCGCCGCGCTACATCCGATTCGGTTGGGCCGCAGCACGATTGGACGACGTGGCCAATTACGTCGCGGCCCGGATAACCGCGGGGCTGGTGGTGGCGTGCGCTCCACTGGTCGGCGGGTCGGCGTTGGGCGCGGCCGCGGCTTGGCACCGCGACGCGGTTCGCCATCCCAGCCCCAACGCCGGCGTCGTCGAGGCGGCTTTCGCGGGCGCGCTGGGTGTGCGGCTGGGCGGGCCCACGCAGTATCACCACGAGCTGCAGATCCGCCCGACCCTGGGCGACGGGCGTCAGCCCATCGCGGCCGATCTGCGCCGCGCGGTCGCGCTGTCGCGGGTTGTGCAGCTGGGGGCCGCGGCATTGCTGGCCGCGCTATCGAGTGCGCGCCCAGGGCGTTGAGTGCGCGCGGATGGCGGCCAGTGCGCGGCTAGGGCGCCCGCACCGCACACTCAACGGCGGCGGCCGTAGCGGTCGGCGAGTTTCTCCTCGACGGTCATCGGGGTTTCGGGCGCTTTCGCTTGCTTTTCCTGACGCCGGATCCGGATTTCGGAGTAGGCGAAATAGCCCAGCCCGATCGGGGCCAGGATGCCGAACGAAATCCACTGGATGCCGTAGGACAGGAACGGTCCGGCGTCGAGGTGCGGCACGCCGATCAAGCCGAGACCGCCCGGCTGGTCTTCGACCAGTTGCAGATACGACCCGGCCAGCGGCACCTTGGTCAGCACCGAGACCTGATCGGTGTTGATCGAATACACCTGCTGCACACCGTCTCTGGAGAAGGGCTCCTTGTCGGTAACGGCGGGCTCGGAGTCACGCAGCCGCGCCGTGATGGTCACCTTGTCCTGTGGCGGGCGGGGGATCGGCGGGACGTGCGAGCCGGGCTCGGGGCGCACGTAACCGCGGTCGACGAGCACCGTCGGCCCGTCGTCGACGACAAACGGGACCAGCACCTCGAAGGCCTGATCTCCCTCGACGACCCGCAAGCGGGCCAGCACCTGCACGTCGGGCAGGTAATGGCCGGTCGCGGTCACGCGTCGCCACTGCGCCGCCGACGCCGACGAATCCTGCTGCGGCAACAAGGTTTTCAACGGGACCGGGGCGGTGTTCAGCGAGTTCTCGATCTGGTGGTTTTCGCGTGAGGTGCGGGCGTTCTTGCCCAGCTGCCACGGCGCGAGCACCATGAAGCACAGGTAGGTGAACGCGATGACCACCAGGATCAGCGCTATCCAGCCGGGCCGGAGCAAAAATGCCAACCGTGCGAGAAAGTGACGCATCAACCGTGCCCGTTTTGCGCTAGCTGTTCGTCGACCCAGTCGTGTAGGCCGGGTAATGCGGCCTCGATGACGGCCAACACCTCTTCGAAGTCCGCGTGGTCGCCGTAGTAGGGATCCTCGACGTCGAGGGCATGGACGCCCGATCGCGGGTCGAACGAGCGCAGCATCCTGATCCGGTCGTTCTCGACACCGAGCTGCTGCAGCATCCGAAGATGGTTGCGGCCCAAGGCCACCACCAGGTCGGCACCCAGGTGGTCGTCGTCGACCTGCGCGGCGCGGTGAGCGGTGGAGTACCCGTGGGCCCGCAGCACCTTGGCCGCCCGCTCGTCGGCGCCACTGCCGACGTGCCAGTTTCCGGTACCCGCGCTGGTCACCCGCACCGCGTCGGCGAGACCGCGCTGCCGCAGCTGATCGGCGAACATCTTCTCGGCCATCGGCGAGCGGCAGATGTTGCCGCTGCAGACGAAAGTGACGTGCAATGCCTCAGACACCCAGCGCCCTCCGCAGATCGGAGATCGTCGCCGCGTGGGTAACTCCGGTTACGGCGTAGCCGTCGGCGAAGTCGGCCTTGCCATAGCCCCAGCCGACCACGACCGTGTCGATGCCGTGTGCGGCCGCCCCGTCGACGTCGTGGCTGCGATCACCGACCATCAGCACGCGCTCGGGCAGCGGCTGCAGCTGAGTGAGCGCATGGGCCAGCACCTCTTCCTTATTACGGCGCGTGCCGTCCGGGCACGCGCCCGCGATGACCTCGAAATGGTGATCGAGCGCGAAGTGGGCAAGGACGCGGCGTGCTGTCGGCTCCAGCTTGGAGGTGGCCACCGCCAGCCGCACGCCGGCTGCGCGCAGATCGGCCAGCAGCGGCTCGATCCCCTCGAACAGGCTGTTGTTCGACCAGCCCCGGGCGCCGTATTCGGCCCGGAACGCCGTGAACGCCGCGTCGGCGTCCTCGCCGAGCATCAGCTGGAACGTTTCGTCCATCGGCGGGCCGACGATCTGGGCCACCAGGTCACCCTCGGGCACCTTGGCGCCGACGTGCTCGAGTGCATGGGTGAAGCTGGCGACGATCCCCGCCGCGGAATCGGTCAGGGTGCCGTCGAGATCGAAGATCACCAACTGGGGGGCCTGGCCATCGGCCGAAACTGCACCTGTCACGCCACCATTGTCCTGGATGGGCAGCGACGCGGTGTGACGGTGTTCCTGCCGGGCTCCCAGGACGGCGCACTAGTGTTTCACGGATGGCGAGTCCAGACCCGAGCCCGCTTGCGATGGCGCGCTATCACGGTGATCAGGCCGCCACGCCGGGCATGCTCGATTTCGCCGTCAACGTCCGTCCTGCGCAGCCACCGCACTGGCTGATCGAGCGGCTGGCCGCGCGGCTGCCCGATCTGGGGCGCTACCCCGGCATCGAGGACCTGCGCCGGGCGCAAGACGCGGTCGCGCGTCGGCACGGCCGGGCCCGCGACGAGGTGCTGCCGCTGGCCGGGGGCGCCGAAGGGTTCGCGTTGCTGCCCAACCTGCGGCCGGTCCGGGCGGCGCTGATCGCGCCCTCGTTCACCGAGCCGGCCGTCGCGCTGGGCGCGGCCGGCGTGCCGGTGCACCACGTCGTCCTCGACCCGCCGTTCGGCCTTGACGCAGCGTTGGAGGCTTCAGATGTGCCCGATGACGCCGACCTCGTCGTGGTGGGCAATCCGACCAACCCGACCGGGGTGCTGCACCGCCGCGAGCAGCTGCTGGCGCTGCGGCGGCCCGGACGAATCCTGGTGGTCGACGAGGCGTTCGCGGATTCGATTCCCGGCGAGCCGGAATCACTGGCCGCCGACTCGCTGGCCGACGTCCTGGTGCTGCGCAGTCTGACCAAGACCTGGGCGCTGGCCGGATTGCGGGTGGGCTATGCGCTGGGCGCCCCAGAGGTGTTGGCGCGGTTGACCGCCCGGCGCGCGCACTGGCCGGTGGGCACGCTGCAACTGGCGGCCATCGACGCCTGCTGTGCCGCGGATGCGGTTGCCGATGCGCAAGCCGACGCCGCGCGGCTGGCGCCCTTGCGCACCGAGATGGTGGCCGCTCTGACGGCGGTGGGCGCCGAGGTGGTCGGTGGCCGGGCCCCGTTTGTGCTGTTCCGCGTCCCCGATGCTGTCAACGTGCGGAACAAACTGCACGACAAGGGGATTGCCGTGCGCCGCTGTGACACGTTCGTCGGCTTGGACGAGAGCTATCTGCGGGTCGCCGTGCGCCGGGAGTGGCCGCTGCTGGTCCAGGCGATCTCGGCGGCCCTGCCCGTCTCGAACAGTGGGAGGCAACGGTGAGCGCACGGCTATCCGACGTGATCGAGGTATTGGACGAGGTCTACCCGCCCCGGCTTGCCCAATCATGGGACTCGGTTGGCCTGGTGTGCGGCGACCCCGGCGACGTGCTGGATTCGGTGACGATCGCCGTCGATGCCACACCGGCGGTCGTCGACGAAGTCCCCGAGGGGGGCCTGCTGCTGGCTCATCACCCGCTGCTGTTGCGCGGGGTCGACACGGTCGCGGCCAACACGCCCAAGGGCGCGCTGGTGCACCGGCTGATCCGAAGCGGGCGTTCGCTGTTCACCGCGCACACCAACGCCGACTCGGCATCGCCCGGTGTCTCCGACGCGCTCGCACACGCTCTTGGTCTCACCGTCGAAGCTGTGCTCGAACCGCTGTCGGAGCCGGCCGATCTCGATAAGTGGGTGATCTATGTGCCGCGCGCGAACGCAGAAGCGGTGCAGGCGGCCGTGTTCGAGGCCGGCGCCGGCCATATCGGCGACTACTCGCACTGCAGCTGGAGCGTCAGCGGTATCGGGCAATTCCTGCCGCATGACGGCGCCACACCCGCGGTGGGCAGCGTCGGGACCCTCGAGCGGGTGGACGAAGACCGGTTCGAGGTCATCGCACCCGCGCGGGCCCGAGCGGCCGTGCTGGCCGCGATGCGCGCCGCCCACCCCTACGAGGAGCCCGCGTTCGACATCCTCGCCTTGGTGCCTGCGCCGGGCGCGGCCGGATTGGGCCGCATCGGCACGCTGGCCCAACCCGAATCGTTGCGCGCCTTCGTATCCCGCATCGGTGCTGCGTTGCCGAAGACGTCCTGGGGCGTGCGCGCCGCCGGCGACCCCGACAGCGTCGTGTCGCGGGTCGCGGTGTGCGGCGGCGCCGGAGATTCGTTGCTGGGCCTTGTTGCCCGCGCCGACGTACAGGCCTATGTGACCGCCGACCTGCGCCACCATCCGGCCGACGAGCATCGCCGGGCTTCGGAGGTGGCGCTGATCGACGTCGCGCATTGGGCCAGCGAATTCCCCTGGTGCGCACAAGCCGCCGAGGTACTGCGCTCCCGTTTCGGCGCGGACTTCCCGGTACACGTGTCCGCGACTCGTACCGACCCCTGGAATCTCGGCCACGGAACATGTGGAGATAATTCATGAAAGCCGAAGTAGCACAGCAGCGTTCGCTCCTGGAGTTGTCCGAGCTGGACGCGGAGCTGTCCCGGATAGCGCACCGGGCCACTCGTCTGCCGCAGCGCGAGGCAATCGAGCGGATGCGGCGCGAACACGACGCCGCCAACGACCGACTGAGCGCGACGCGAATCGCGTTGGAGGACTTGGACACTCAGGTGTCGCGCTACGAGTCGGAGATCACGGCGGTGCGCCAGCGCGAAGACCGCGACCGGTCGTTGCTGGACTCGGGAGCCACCGACGCCAAGCAACTGGCGGATCTGCAGCACGAACTGGAAACCCTGACGCGTCGTCAGCGCAGCCTGGAAGATTCGCTGCTGGAAGTCATGGAACGTCGTGAGGAGTTGCAGGCCCAGGTGAGCGCCGAGCAGGACGCGATGGAGACGCTGCAGGCCGAGCTGGCCGGCGCACAGCAGGGGCTTGACGCCGCCCTGGCCGAAATCGACCAGACCCGCCAGGCGCACGCGTCGCAACGGGACCGGCTGGCCGCGGCCCTGGATCCCGACTTGTCGGCCCTCTACGAGCGGCAGCGCGCCGGGGGAGGACCGGGTGCCGGGCCGCTGCTCGGGCATCGGTGTGGCGCGTGCCGGATCGAGATCGACCGGGGAGAGCTGGCCCGCATCTCCGCGGCGGCCGACGACGACGTGGTGCGCTGCCCGGAATGTGGCGCGATCCTGTTGCGAGTCAAGGGGCCCGGCCAGTGAAGGTCGTCATCGAAGCCGACGGCGGGTCCCGCGGCAATCCCGGGCCGGCCGGCTACGGTGCGGTGGTGCACGCCGAGGGTCGCGGCACCGTGCTGGCCGAAAGCAAGCAGGCCATCGGCCGGGCGACCAACAACGTCGCCGAATACCGCGGGCTGATAGCCGGTTTGGAAGACGCCGCGAAGCTCGGTGCCAGTGAGGCTGACGTCTTCATGGATTCCAAGCTGGTGGTGGAGCAGATGTCGGGGCGGTGGAAAGTCAAGCACCCCGACCTGATTGAGTTGCACGCGCAGGCCCGGAAGCTGGCGGTGCGCTTCGAACGGGTCAGCTACACGTGGATACCGCGCGAACGCAACAAGCATGCCGATCGGCTGGCCAACGAAGCGATGGACGCCGCGGCCGAAGTGTGTTCGCAGGACGGCGAGTCGGCGGTCGCCGAGCCGGCGCCGACCGAACCCGCAGCGGCTCCCGCCGCGAAATCCGCTGCGACGCAATCGTCGTCGCCACCGGGCTGGACCGGAGCGCGTGGCACCCCGACCAGGCTGTTGTTGTTGCGCCACGGGCAGACCGCGCTGTCGGTGCAGCGGCGCTATTCCGGGCGCGGCAATCCGGAACTGACCGACCTGGGCCGCCGGCAGGCCCAAGCGGCGGCGCGGTATCTGGCCGAGCGGGGCGGCATCGCCGCCGTGATCTCCTCGCCATTGCAGCGTGCCTACGACACCGCGTCCGCGGCGGCCAAGGCGCTGGGCCTGGACGTGACCGTGGACGACGACCTGATCGAGACCGACTTCGGCGGCTGGGAGGGGCTGACGTTCGGCGAGGCTGCCGAACGCGATCCCGAACTACACACCCGCTGGCTGCGCGACACCAGCACGGAGCCGCCCGGCGGCGAGAGCTTCGATGCCGCGCTCGAACGCGTGTATCAGGCGCGGGAGCGAATCATGGCCAGCCATCCCGGCGCCACGGTGCTGGTCGTCTCGCACGTCACGCCGATCAAGATGTTGCTGCGCCTGGCGCTGGATGCCGGACCCGGGATCCTGTACAGATTGCATCTTGACCTGGCATCCTTGAGCATCGCTGAGTTCTATTCGGATGGGGCGTCTTCGGTGCGACTCGTGAATCAAACCGGCTACCTTTAGCCGCTAGGAGTAGTAGATGCCGCCGGATCAACCACCCGACGAATTGCCGGACGCCGTCTCGGCAGATATCCGGGCGCAGGTGATGCCGGCGGTGCTCGACGAGTTGGCCCGCTGGGGCGTCGAGCGATTCAGCATCGAGGCACTGGCCGAGCGTCATCGCATCGACGCGGAAATGATCTACCGCCACTGGGGCGATCGTCAACGGCTGATCGTCGATGCGGCGCTCGCTGATCTCGAGACCTGGGGTGACGTGCCGGACACGGGCTCGTTGCGCGGGGACCTGGAAGCATTGGCCATCAGCGTCGCCAAGCGCGTCAACACCGAAGTGGGCCGCGCATTCCTGCGGGCGTTGGTGATGGGGCCGCGCGGGCGTCACGACGAAGAAACCCGAATGATGTTCTGGCGGGCCCGTTTCGGGGTGGTGCGCCGGATCATCGACCGGGCTAGGCAGCGCGGCGAACTACGCGACGGAATCACCACGGTGGCCGCCACCCAGGTTCTCTTGGCGCCCATCAACATTCGCGCGCTCTACTCCGACGCTCCTGTCGAAGAGGAATATTGTGCGGCGATCGTCGACATGGCCTACCACGCGATTGCCCGCAAATAGGCGGGCATTGAGTGTGCGTCCCGGGCGGAGAAATCGCCCAAATTCCGCCCTGCGTGCACACTCGAAGCCGCCCGCGCACACTCGAAGCCGTCAGTGCCCACTCCTAGCCGTCAGCGCACACTCCCGGGCGGCCCCGGGTGGTCTATTCAGCGCGACAGCGTGATCGCTTGCTCGGGGCAGTTCTTCTCCCCGACGGCGGCCTGCTCTTCCAGCTCACCCGAGACGTCCTCGACGAGCACCACGCAATGGCCGACGTCGTCGGCGTCGAAGACCTCGGGTGCCAGGCTGTAGCAGCGTCCGTGCCCGGTGCACAGGTCGGGGTCGACGGACACCCGACTCATGACACTTCGAAGACCAGCGGCAGCGACTCCACCGATCTCAGTGCGGCCGTGTAAGTCAGCTGAGTGCCGGGTTTGATCTCGTAATCCGGTATGCGCCGATGGAACTCGCGCAACGCCACCCGCAGCTCCATCCGGGCCAGGTGAGATCCGAGGCAGCGGTGCGGTCCACCGCCGAACGCGCGGTGCCGGTTCGGGTTGCGGTTGAAGTCCACCAACTCGGGGTCGGGGAACTCGGCGGGGTCGGTGTTGGCGGCGCCGAGCAGCGGGCTGACCCGCTCACCCTTGCTGATCGGGCATCCGCCCACCTCGACGTCTTGCATGGCAACGCGGGCAACACCGGGAACCGGTGTCTCCCAACGCAACAGCTCTTCGACCGCGTGCGGCAGCACATCGGGCTGCTCGACGAGCTGATGACGGTGCTGGGGATGACGCGCCAGATACACGAAGAAACAGTCGAGCGAGTCGGTGACCGTGTCCAGGCCCGCGATCAGGAACAGGAAACAGATGTCGAGCAACTCCTCGCGCGAGAGCGGGCGGCCCTCCGCGCTCAGGTTCGCCGCGATCATCGCGGACAGCACGTCGTCGCGCGGGACGGCGATGTGGTCGTCGATGGCACGGTCGAAGTACTCGTAGATCTGTTGTGCCACGGGCGCGGAACTCTCGTGGCGGCGGTCGAACCCGGAGTCGCCCTCAGGGCGGATCACGCCGTCCTTCCATTCCAGGAATTTGTCGAGGTCTGCCAATGGCAGGCCGAGAAGTTGTAGGAAGACGGTGCAGGGCAGCGGCACGGCGAATTCGGCGTGGAAGTCGCATTCGCCCCGCCCGGCGAAGCGGTCGATCATCTCGTTCATCAGCTCCGTGACGCGTGGTTCACGTCGGGCCATCTCCCGCGGAGTGAACAGCGGGTCGAGGACACGGCGGTACTTCGCGTGCTCGGGAGGATCGACTTGCAACGGAATCAGCGGTCGAATGTTGCCGAGGTTGACCGCGTCCATGTTCGACGAAAACAGCTCAGTGTGCTTGAGTGCCATCTCGATATCGGCGAGGCGGCTGAGCACCACCGCCTGTTCCGATCGGAATACCGGGTTCGATTCGCGCAACACCTTGTACATGGGCTGCGGCTCCGCGAGACCCGTGACCGACTGGTCGACGAACCCTTGGGCATCTGTCATGCGGTCAGCGTCGCACCAACTTCTTATTTAGGCAATGATTTGAAAAATTGTGTAATAGCCGGGCAGCCGCGATCGGTCGCCCACACCGCCGTCGTGGCGCTGGCCAGGAGGTTAACCAGCGAGTACGGTGTTCGTGCGGACGAGTTGGCTGGGCGGCCGCGGCTCGTGTTTACGAGTCGAGGAAAGTCCGGACTTCACAGAGCAGGGTGATTGCTAACAGCAATCCGAGGCGACTCGCGGGAAAGTGCCACAGAAAACAAACCGCCACCCACGCGGTGGTAAGGGTGAAACGGTGCGGTAAGAGCGCACCAGCATCCCGGGTGACCGGGGTGGCTAGGCAAACCCCACCCGAAGCAAGGTCAAGAAGGCCGCCCCGAAAGGTGCGGCCGCGCAGGCGATTGAGGGTAGCTCGCCCGAGCCTGCGGGTAGGCCGCTCGAGGCACCCGGCAACGGAGTGTCCAGATGGATGGTCGCCGCCGTGCCGCCGTTGCTTATGCCGCGGCGGTGGGGAACAGAATCCGGCTTACAGGCCAACTCGCCCGCCCTTAGTCAGCGCTAGTCAGCGCGCTTTTTTCACCGACTTGTCGAGCTTGCGCAGCGCCTCGTCGAGCTGCTGGCGGCAGCTCTCGGCCAGATCGGACTCCTGCTGGTAGAGCAGACCGTAGGTGAAGGTGTCCTCGCCCGCGGCGTGCGCGGCATCGGCCTGCTGCAGCAGGTGGTCGCGGCTGACCACGCTGTCCTGATGATCGCCGAGCAACGTTTGGATGGCCTTGGCCTGCTTGGAGACGTCCTCCGCCCCGGTCGCCGCCGCGGTGTAGCGAAGTCGCTTGGCGCGCTTACGAATTACGTGCAGCGCCTCGTCACGATCGTGCTCTTCGTCGTCGTCCTGATCCTCGTCGACGCCGGCGGCGACCTGCTCCTCGTGCGCCTGAGCGGCCTGGTCTGCTTCGGCGGCCGCCTTGGCGGCCTTGCGTACCTTCTTGTAAGCGGCGTCGATGGTGACCGGTGCCGGCTGCTCTCCGGTAGCGGTAGTCGGGCGTTCGGCCACTATCGAATCGAGCGCGTCGAGCAGCCGGAAGTAGCGCTGCGACCGCATTGCGATCAGCGACCGCCGCAGCCCCGACTGGTAGCGGCGCTTGGCGCCCTCGACCAGGCGTTCGCGCACCGGTCCACGCACCAACTCCGGCGAAAGCCGGTCGAGCTCTTGCTCGTAGCGCTGCGCGAGCACCTCGGCATCGCGTGCCACGCCCAAGACGCCGGCGAGCTCGCGCAGTTCGTCGAGGACCCAGGCGTGGGTTTCGTCGGACAATCCCGCTTGGGCGTCCTTGAGCAGGCTGCGGATTTTGCGAGTGGTGACCCGCATCTGGTGTACGGAGTCGAAGACGTCGGCGCGCACCGCGCGGTCCCACACGATTAGCTCGTCGATTTGCTCGGCGATCGCGCGCTGCACCGGATCTTCGGGCGGCTCAGACCCGTTGGTCGGCAACGTTGTACCGAGCACCCGCGCCAGCTTGGACGCATGATTTGCGGGTTCGCCGCCGGCGTCCAGCAGCCGGTTGCTCAACCGACTCAGCAGCTCGGTGTCGGTCGCCCCACGGGATTCGTCGAGCTCGAGTTCCCACTCGCGCCACTCCTGGACGACGGGCTCCGAGTCGGGGCTGTCTGTCGCATTGGCCGACCAGGCTCGCACGTGGTCGTTGCTGAACTCCGCGAACGGTGCGCCCTCGATGCTGTACAGCACCTGGCTTTCACGTTGAGTCGTGATCCGGGCAACGGGTCGCAGCGGCCGGTCGCGGACGATCGCCAGCACCACGTCCAGCAACTGGCTGGGCACGGTGTCGTCGTCCGCGGAGCCCAGGGGCATGCGGATCTCGGTGCGGGCGTCGGGCCCGGCCGGCAACTTGAGGTGCCAGCCGGCATCATGGCCGCCGGTGCGGCGACGCAATGTGATCTTGTTGCGGGCGAGGTCCTGCGTCTGCGTGTCGAAGTACATCGCGTCCAGCGATTGCGTCGGCAACTTCTCTACCCGGGCCACCGTCGCGATGCCTTCGAACGACGGTGTGACCGTCGAATCGAGGACGTCGAACTTGCGCTCGACCTCCAGATGGCGCGAGGTTTCTGGCATTTTTTCGGCTCCGTAGGGGGGCGCGCCGACGTGGCATTACACGGTCATCGACGCTCGTAAATGGTTACCCATAGGGTGCCACACCACACTTGCGCCGCCCGCAGCGATCGTTGCTGCGGCGTGTCCGCGACCGTTGGCCTGGGCGGACGGATTGGCCCGCCGGGCGACCGACTACGGGGGCGGGGGAGGCGGCGGAGTGTCCTCCGGCATCGGCGCGTAATCCCCCGGTGGCGGCACGTAACGCTGGATCGCGTCGCCGACGTTGGCGCAACCGCTGACCGATACACGTCGGCCCGCGCCGACACAGACCGTGGCTTGCGCCTGCCCGGCAGATCCCGTCGCGACAACGATTCCGGGAATTGGCATCATCGCCAACACTGCCAGCAGTGTCCCGATCCAGCGGCGCCGATTCATTTCGCAAGCATATCGGCCCCGGCGGCCACCGCGGCGGGGTTTTGCTTCTTTGCCACATGAATGGATTTGGTCCATGGAATCGCAGAACCGCCTATGGTTTGCGTGCGGGTAAGTATCGGATACCTGATGGAGGAGCTAACGATGGTGTTTTTCGCTCTCGCCACTTCGCGCGCGGTCGTCGGCGGAATTGCCGCCGGCGCTATCGGCGGTGCCATCCTTTTGGCCGCCGCGGGCTCGGCTCAAGCGGACCCCGACGCGGGGCCGCCGCCACCGAACTGCACGGCAGCCGATCTCGCCCAGGTTTCGTCGGGCGTCGCGGCCGCGACGTCGGTGTATCTGTTCAGCCACCCGGACGTCAACGCATACTTCACCAGCCTAAAAGGCCAGCCACGCAGCGAAATTGGCGATCAGATCAAGCAGTACATGGACGCCAACCCGCAGGCGCACGCCGACCTTGAAGCAATTCGGCAGCCGCTGACCGACTTCAAGAGTCGATGCCAAATGCAGTAGCTCAGAAGCAGTGTTCGTCGGCGGGAAAGACTCCGCCGGCCACTTCTTCCGCGTATTGAGTAGCGGCCCGGCGCAATTCGTCGCCGACGTTCGCGAATCGCTTGACGAATCGTGCTGACTTGCCGCTGCTCATTCCGGCCATGTCCTGCCAGACCAGCACCTGCGCGTCGCAGTTCGGGCCAGCTCCGATCCCGACGGTCGGGATGGTCAGCTTGCCGGTGATCTGGGTGGCCAATTCGGCGGGCACCATTTCCATCACGACGGAGAATGCGCCGGCTTCGGCCACGGCGATCGCGTCGTGCACGGTCTGCTCGGCCGCGTCGCCGCGGCCCTGCACCTTGAAGCCGCCCAGGCTGTTGACGCTTTGCGGCGTGAAGCCGATGTGGGCCATCACCGGGATGCCGGCCGCGGTCAGGCAGGCGATCTGCTCGGCGACCCGCTCGCCGCCCTCCAGCTTGACGGCGTGCGCGCCGCCTTCCTTCATGAAGCGGGTGGCGGACGCCAGCGCGGCGGCGGGCCCGGCCTCGTAGCTGCCGAAGGGCAGGTCGGCGACGACCAGCGCGTGTGGTGCGCCCCGGACAACCCCGCGAACCAGCGGGATCAGCTCGTCGATGGAGACTGGGACGGTGGTGTCGTAGCCGTACACGACGTTGGCCGCCGAGTCGCCGACCAGCAGCACCGGAATGCCGGCCTCGTCGAACACGCGGGCGGTCGAATAGTCGTAGGCCGTGAGCATCGCCCACTTGTGGCCTTCGGCCTTCATTTTCTGTAAGTGATGTGTGCGGATTTTGGTTCGGGGCGCTTTGGACGCTTCACCCGACGCGTTTGCACCGTAAACGTTCTGCTCAGACATCATTGTCCCTAAATGGTGGTCGGGTCGATCCTCGTGGCCGTTAAAGGTCCCCGGGTTCGTCTGACTTTCGCTATTCTGCCATCTCTTGGGTGCAGTTGCACCGTCGCGAGAGTGTGAGACGTGCCATTGCGCGCGCCGGGGGACAGGGGATAACCACTGGTAGCCGACCTGCCGCGGCCGCACACGAAAGTCTCAGGTTCTCTCTGGCAGCATGTGTTGGCATGAGTCTGACTCGCCGCGACAGGTTCGCGCGCATGCTTGTTGTCTCGACAGCGATCGCTGCCGTGACGCTGTTGCTGGGGGGCTGCGTACGCGTTGTCGCCGGACATCCGCTGATGGCGGGCCCCAAATTGGGGCAGCCAGTGGAGTGGACGCCGTGTCGGGTCGTCAGCGGATCGGTGAAACTTCCCGGCGGCGCGATGTGCGGCAGGCTCGCCGTGCCGGTCGACTACGACCACCCGGGCGGCGATGTCGCGACGCTGGCGATGATTCGTTTCCCCGCGACGGGCGACAAACTCGGTTCGCTGGTGATCAACCCCGGCGGCCCCGGCGAATCCGGCATCGAGGCCGCGCTCGGCGTCGTCCAGTCGTTGCCCAAGCGGGTCCGCGAGCGGTTCGACCTGGTCGGGTTCGACCCGCGCGGGGTGGGGTCGTCGCGCCCGGCGATCTGGTGTAACTCCGATGCCGACAACGACCGGCTGCGCACCGAGCCGAACGTCGACTACAGTCCGGCCGGCGTCTCGCACATGGAGGACGAGACCAAGCAGTTCGTCGGCCGCTGCCTCGACAAGATGGGCAAGGACTTTCTGGCCAACGTCGGGACCGTCAACGTCGCCAAGGATCTGGACACCATCCGCGCGGCCCTCGGCGACGACAAACTGACCTACCTGGGCTACTCATACGGCACCCGGATCGGGGCGGCGTACGCCGAGGCCTTCCCGCACAACGTGCGGGCGATGATCCTCGACGGTGCCGTCGACCCCAACGCCGACCCGATCGAGGCCGATCTGCGGCAAGCCAAGGGATTCCAGGACGCGTTCAACGATTACGCCGCCGACTGCGCCAAGCAGGCGAACTGCCCGTTGGGTACCGACCCGGCCAAGGCCGTCGACGTTTACCACAGCCTGATCGATCCGATGGTCGACCCGACCAATGAACTAGTCGGCAGGCCGATCCCGACCAAAGACCCGCGCGGGTTGAGCTACAGCGACGCCGTCGTGGGCACGATCATGGCGCTGTATTCGCCGACGCTGTGGCACCACCTCACCGACGGCCTGCGGGAACTGACCGACAACCACGGCGACACGATGCTGGCGCTGGCCGACATGTACATGCGCCGCGATCAGAAGGGGCACTACACCAACGCCACCGACGCGCGGGTCGCGATCAACTGCGTCGACCAGCCGCCAATTACCGACCGCGCCAAGGTAATTGACGAAGATCGCCGCTCCCGCGAGATCGCCCCGTTCATGAGCTACGGCAAGTTCACCGGTGACGCCCCGCTGGGCACCTGCGCGTTCTGGCCGGTGCCGCCCACCAGCAAGCCGCACTCGGTGTCAGCGCCGGGCCTCGCCCCGACCGTCGTGGTGTCAACCACGCACGATCCGGCGACGCCGTACAAGGCCGGCGTCGATCTGGCCAACCAGCTGCGCGGCTCGTTGCTCACCTTCGACGGCACGCAGCACACGGTCGTGTTCCAGGGCGACAGCTGCGTCGACGACTACGTGACGGCGTATCTGATCGGCGGCACCACCCCGCCGAACGGCGCGAAGTGCTAGTGGCACCCGAAAGCTGATTCGCTGTGGCGACGCGCCGGCCCCGAGACCAAGGCGTGACCGATTCGCGCCGTCACAGGTACCGAAGGCTGCGACGATTGACAGCCATGTCGCGCCTGAGATCGCTGAGCTCTGCGCTGCTGTCGTTAGGCCTCTTGGTTGCCGTCGAGCCGTCCCTGCCCGTGGCCGGCGCAACGCCGGAACCCGGGGCCGGCCAGACCCCGAACCCGGCGCCGCCGGCCGCGGCTTCGCCGGCGAACTGGGGTAGTTGCAGCCAAGTTCTCACCGACAGCAGCGACGTTCCCACCGCACAGTGCACCACCGTGTCGGTCCCGATTGATTACAACAATCCCACTGGGGCACAAGCGAAGTTGGCGGTCATTCGGGTGCCGGCGACGGGCCAGCGCATCGGGTCGCTGTTGGTCAATCCGGGCGGACCCGGCGGGTCGGCCGTCGACATGGTGGCCGGGATGGCACCGGATCTGCAGAACAGTGACATCACCCGCCACTTCGATCTGGTCGGATTCGATCCGCGCGGCGTCGGGCACTCCACGCCCGCGCTGCGCTGCCGCACCGACGCCGAGTTCGACGCCTACCGCACCGAACCGATGGTCGATTACAGCCCGACAGGCGTGTCGCACATCGAGCAGATCTACCGGCAACTGGCGCAAGAATGCGTGGGCCGGATGGGCAAAGACTTCCTGGCCAACGCCGGCACCGCGTCCGTCGCGCGCGACATGGACATGGTGCGTCAGGCGCTGGGCGACGAGCAGATCAACTATCTCGGCTTCAGCTACGGCACCGAGCTGGGCACCACGTACCTCGAGCATTTCGCCGACCGCGTGCGGACGATGGTGCTCGACGGTGCCATCGACCCGACCGTCGACCCGATCCAGGAAAACATCAGCCAGACAGCGGGATTCCAAACCGCTTTCAACGACTACGCGGCGGACTGTGCTCGCTCGCCGGCGTGCCCGCTGGGCACCGACCCGGCCCAGTTCGTCAACCGCTACCACGCATTGATCGACCCGCTCGTCGCCAAGCCGGGACGCACGTCGGACCCGCGCGGCCTGAGTTATGCCGACGCGACCACCGGGACGATCAATGCGCTTTATACCCCGCAGCATTGGAAGTACCTGACCAGCGGCCTGCTCGGGTTGCAGCGCGGCAGTGACGCGGGGGACCTGTTGCTGCTCGCCGACGACTATCAGGGCCGCGACAAGCAGGGGCACTACGACAACGACCAAGACGCATTCAACGCCATCCGGTGTGTCGATGCGCCGGCGCCAACGGATGCCGCGACCTGGATAGCCGCCGACCAACAGATCCGCCAGGCCGCGCCGTTCCTCAGCTACGGCCAGTTCACCGGCGACGCGCCGCGCGATCTGTGCGGACTGTGGCCGGTGCCGGCGACGTCCGCGCCGCACGCCGCTCCGGCGATGCCGCCCGGCAAGGTCGTCGTGGTCTCCACCACGCATGACCCCGCAACCCCGTATCAGGCGGGCGTGAGCCTGGCCCGTCAGCTAGGTGCACCGCTGATCACCTTCGACGGGACGCAGCACACCGCGGTATTCGGCGGGAACCAATGCGTGGACAGCTCCGTCATGCGCTATTTCGTAACGGGCACACCGCCACCGGCGTTGCATTGCCGACCCTGAGCCGACCTACCGATCAGCGACCCTCAGCGACGTCAGAATCAGACGCCCCCGGTCGATGCGCTCGTCGTCTCACCTGTTGAGCGCGTCTTGCAGACCCTGATTGATCCGGTCCTCGGTGGTCTGGCCCGGGACTGGCGGCGGCGCCTGGCAGGTGCAGCTGAGGTCGTGAAACGCGGGATCCGCCACGACGGGTGCGGCCTGGCTTGGGCCTTGTCCGATAACGACACCGAGACCGATAGCTCCGACGGCCAGAAGTTTGGTGACCACGTTCAGTACCTCCTGCTAATGCATCTTACTGCGTGTAACCACTTTAACAGGTTACATATTTCGGATGAAGACCGAGTCGGTTATGGGTTTGTCAGTGCCGTGGTGGGGCCACGTAACCCCGTGTTGCTCTTGGCGCCCGACGGTACGGATTCGTCGGTGAGCCGGCGCTGAGGAATCATCGGAATGCGGCTTTCGACGCCGTTTGCTGTCGTGGCGCGACGACGTTTCCAGCGTCCGCTCACCGGCCGGCCTGGGCATGGTTGCGGGGTTGGGGCGAGCGACACGCCAGGCGTCTCGCAACGGTGGAAGCCGGCGCGGCGCCCGGTGGGGCTGTTTGCGCTGGTGGCTGTAACAAGGGTGCCGAGCACTAAGCACCCGTGTAACACGGAATTAACAGCAATTGCCTACTGTTCGACGTATGGATCGACAGAAGGAATTCGTCCTCCGCACGCTGGAGGAACGGGACATTCGCTTCGTCCGGTTGTGGTTCACGGACGTGCTCGGCTACCTGAAGTCGGTCGCCATCGCCCCGGCCGAACTCGAGGGCGCTTTCGAAGAAGGCATCGGCTTCGACGGTTCCTCGATCGAGGGCTTTTCACGCGTCTCGGAATCCGACACCGTGGCCAACCCCGATCCGTCGACCTTCCAGGTGCTGCCGTGGGCCTCGCCCAGCGGCCACCACCACTCGGCGCGGATGTTCTGCGACATCACCATGCCCGACGGTTCGCCATCCTGGGCCGATCCGCGGCACGTGCTGCGACGTCAGCTGCAGAAGGCCAATGACCTTGGTTTCTCCTGCTACGTGCACCCCGAGATCGAATTCTTCTTGCTGAAGCCCGGCCCCAACGACGGAACCCCGCCGGAACCCGTCGACAACGCCGGCTACTTCGACCAGGCGATCCACGACTCCGCGTCCAACTTCCGCCGGCACGCCATCGAGGCGCTCGAATTCATGGGCATCTCAGTGGAGTTCAGCCACCACGAGGGCGCGCCCGGCCAGCAGGAGATCGACCTGCGTTTCGCCGACGCGCTGTCCATGGCAGACAACGTGATGACGTTCCGCTACGTCATTAAAGAAGTCGCGATCGAAAATGGCGCGCGGGCGTCGTTCATGCCCAAGCCATTCGGCGAACACCCCGGCTCGGCCATGCACACGCACATGAGCCTGTTCGAGGGCGACGTCAACGCCTTCCACAGCCCGGACGACCCGCTGCAGCTGTCGGATGTGGGCAAGTCGTTCATCGCCGGGATCCTCGAGCACGCCTCGGAGATCAGCGCGGTCACCAACCAATGGGTCAACTCCTACAAGCGCCTGGTGCACGGCGGCGAGGCGCCCACCGCGGCGTCGTGGGGCGCGGCCAACCGGTCCGCGCTGGTGCGGGTGCCGATGTACACGCCGCACAAGACGTCGTCACGGCGCATCGAAGTCCGCAGCCCCGACTCGGCGTGCAACCCTTATCTGGCGTTCGCCGTGTTGCTGGCCGCCGGACTGCGCGGGGTGGAGAAGGGCTATGTCCTCGGTCCGCAGGCCGAGGACAACGTCTGGGACCTCACCCCCGAAGAGCGCCGCACGATGGGTTACCGCGAGCTGCCCACCAGCCTCGACAGCGCGCTACACGCCATGGAGGCCTCCGAGCTCGTCGCGGAAACGTTGGGGGAGCACGTCTTTGACTTCTTCCTGCGCAACAAGCGCCGGGAGTGGGCGAACTACCGCAGCCACGTCACGCCCTTCGAGCTGAGCACCTACCTGTCGCTGTAGCTCACAGACGCTGCCGGTTGGTCTAAGAGATCGGCGGCTTGCGCTACCGTTTTGGGCGTGACCAGACCCACGACCGAGCGCCCCCGGCTGCCCAGCGTCGGGCGGCTCGGTCTGGTGGATCCGCCCGCGGGTGACCGCCTGGCGCAGTTGGGCTGGACGGCCCAGGACGACAAGGCGCACATCGAGCTGCTGTGGGCTTTGTCGCGAGCACCCGATCCGGACGCCGCGCTGCGGGCATTGGTTCGGCTCTCGGAGAACCCGGACACCGGATGGGACGAGCTCAACGCCGCGCTGCTCCGCGAGCGCAGCCTGCGCGGGCGACTGTTCTCGGTGCTGGGCTCGTCGCTGACCCTGGGTGATCATCTGGTCGCAAACCCGAAGTCGTGGAAGCTGCTGCGGGGCAACGTCAAATTGCCGACGCGCGACGAGCTGCACGAAGCGTTCATCGGGTGCGTCGAAGACGCGCTGGCCGTGCCGAATTCGGTGGTGCCGCGGTTGTCCACGTTGTACCGCGACCATCTGCTGGTGCTGGCGGCGCTCGACCTGGCGGCGACGGTCGAGGACGAGCCGGTGGTGCCGTTCACCGTGGTCGGCGCCCAGCTGTCCGACACCGCCGACGCCGTGCTGGCGGCCTCGCTGCGGGCCGCGGAGGCGACCGTCTGCGGCGACAAGACGCCGCCGCGGCTGGCGGTGATCGCGATGGGCAAATGCGGTGCCCGCGAATTGAACTACGTCAGCGACGTCGACATCATTTTCGTCTCCGAGCAGGCCGACGGGCTGTCCACCCGGGTGGCCACCGAGATGATGCGGGTCGCGTCGACCGCATGCTTCCAAGTCGACGCCGGACTGCGCCCGGAGGGCCGCAGTGGTGAGCTGGTCCGTACGGTCGAATCGCACGTCGCCTACTACAAGCGCTGGGCGAAGACCTGGGAATTCCAGGCACTGCTGAAAGCCCGCGCCGCCGTGGGCGATGCCGAACTGGGCAAGCGCTACCTCGACGAGTTGATGCCGATGGTCTGGATCGCCTGCGAGCGCGAGGACTTCGTGGGCGAAGTGCAGGCGATGCGGCGGCGGGTGGAGCAGCTGGTGCCTTCCGAGGTCCGCGCTCGCGAGCTCAAGCTCGGCAGCGGCGGACTGCGCGATGTCGAATTCGCCGTGCAGCTACTGCAGTTGGTGCACGGCCGCGGCGACGAGTCCCTGCACGTGGCCTCCACGGTCGATGCGCTGGCGGCGTTGGGTGCGGGCGGCTACGTCGGACGCGAGGACGCGGCGAACCTGACTGCCTCGTATGAGTTTCTGCGGTTGCTCGAACACCGCCTGCAGCTGCAACGGCTCAAGCGCACGCACCTGCTGCCGGAGGCCGACGACGAGGAGGCGGTGCGCTGGCTGGCGCGCGCGGCCCACATCCGTCCGGACGGCAGCCACGACGCGGCCGGGGTGCTGCGCGAGGAGCTCAAGCACCAGAACGTGCGGGTGTCCCAGCTGCACGCCAAGCTCTTCTACCAGCCGCTGCTGGAGTCGATCGGGCCGCCCGGCCTGGAGATTTCGCACGGCATGACGTCGGAAGCCGCCGAGCGCCAGCTGGCCGCACTGGGCTACGAGGGGCCGCAGACGGCGCTGAAACACATGTCGGCGTTGGTGAACCAGAGCGGCCGCCGCGGCCGGGTGCAGTCGGTGCTGCTGCCCAGGCTGCTGAACTGGATGTCGTACACACCGGATCCCGACGCCGGATTGCTGGCCTACCGGCGCCTGTCCGAGGCGCTGGCTTCCGAGACCTGGTATCTGGCCACGCTGCGTGACAAGCCCGCGGTGGCCAGGCGGCTGATGAACGTGCTGGGGACTTCCACCTACGTGCCGGACCTATTGATGCGCGCGCCCAGGGTGATTCAGGACTATGGCGACGGCCCGGCCGGCCCGAAGCTGATCGAGACCGAGCCCGCCGTGGTGGCACGCGGGCTGATCGCCTCGGCGGCCCGTCATCCCGACCCGGTGCGCGCCATCGCCGCCGCCCGCACGCTGCGCCGCCGAGAACTGGCCCGCATCGGTTCGGCGGATCTGCTCGGCATGCTCGAGGTACGAGACGTCTGCACGGCGCTGACGTCGGTGTGGGTGGCAGTGCTGCAGGCGGCCCTGGACGCGCTGACCCGGGCCAACCTCCCCGAAGATGGCCGCGCGCCCGCGGCGATCGCGGTCATCGGCATGGGCAGGTTGGGCGGCGCCGAGCTGGGCTACGGCTCGGATGCCGACGTGATGTTCGTCTGCGAACCCGCCAGTGGCGTCGAAGATTCCGCAGCGGTCAAGTGGGCGACCACGATCGCCGAGCAGGTGCGCACCCTGTTGGGGACACCGAGCGTCGACCCGCCGCTGGAAGTCGACGCGAACCTGCGACCCGAGGGCCGCAGCGGTGCGCTGGTCCGCACCCTGGGCTCCTACGCCGCCTACTACGACCAGTGGGCACAGCCGTGGGAGATCCAGGCACTGCTGCGCGCCCACGCCGTCGCCGGTGACGCCGAACTGGGTCAGCGCTTCTTGCTGATGGCGGACAAGACGCGCTACCCGGCCGACGGCGTGTCCGCCGAGACGGTGCACGAGATCCGCCGGATGAAGGCCCGTGTCGAATCGGAACGATTGCCGCGTGGCGCCGACCCCAAAACCCATACCAAGCTGGGGCGTGGGGGACTGGCCGACATCGAGTGGACGGTGCAGCTGCTGCAGCTGCAGCACGCGCACGAGATCCCGGCGCTGCACAACACCTCGACGCTGGAATCGCTCGACGTGATCGCCGAGACGGGGCTGGTTCCCGCCGACGAGGTGGAGCTGCTGCGGCTGGCCTGGCTGACCGCCACGCGGGCGCGCAACGCGCTGGTGCTGGTGCGGGGCAAGGCGACCGATCAGCTGCCAGGGCCCGGACGTCAGCTGAATGCGGTCGCGGTCGCGGCGGGCTGGCACAACGATGATGGAAGTGAGTTCTTGGACAACTATTTGCGGGTGACGCGACATGCAAAAGCGGTGGTGCGCAAGGTGTTCGGGAGTTGAGCCAGGGAGCCGGCGCGTTCGAGGCGATGTTCGAGGTGCTCAGCACCGCAGAGGCTGATCGGGTGACGGGTCTCTACGCGCCGTTGGCCGACGCGGTTCGCGAGCTCATCGACGCCACCATCCGGACCGAGGCCGACGACGACGTCGTCGCCAAGGCGCGCACCGAGATCGAGGCCGTCACCCGGTTGCTGCGGCAACGGACCAGGCCGGTCGGCGTCAGCTTTCGCGTGGATGACCGTCCGCTGCCGCTGGGCAATGCCGTCGTCGGTGCCTGCAATCCGATCGCGCCGCCCGTCGTCGTCCAACACGACGGAGACGGGCGCTGCCACAGCGAGTTCGTGCTGGGAACCGCGTACGAGGGCCCGCCCGGCCTGGTGCACGGCGGCGTCAGCGCACTGGTGCTCGACCACATGCTCGGCGAGGCGGCCAGCGACGGATTGTCCAAGGCGCGTTTCACCGGAACCATCAGCGTGAAGTACCTGCGCGGCACTCCGTTGGGCCCGCTCCGTTGCGATGCGTGGATCGACCGCGCGGAGGGCGTCAAAGTCTTTGCGAGGGGCACTATTTCGGATTCGAAAGGGGTGACCGTGGAGGCTGACGGCGTCTTCATCGAACCGGCGTGGGCGCGGGACGGCCAATGAAGTTCTACGTCAGCAGTGCGTTTCTGAACACCCGAGAGATCATCGAGATCGCCAGGGCTGCAGACGAACTCGGTTACGACGGCATCGGTATACCCGATCATGTGGTTAACCTGGAGACCCTCGAGACGCCGTACCCGTACACCAAAGACGGACAACGGCGCTGGCAGCCGTTCACGGACTGGCTCGATCCCTGGGTGTTGGCCGGCGCGCTGGCCCAGGTCACCACTCGGTTGCGGTTCGTCACCACGGTCTACATTCCCGCGATGCGCAATCCGTACTCGGCCGCCAAAGCCATTGGCACTGCGGCTGTTTTGGCGTCGGGACGTCTTGAGCTCGGCATCGGAGTCGGCTGGTGCCGTGAGGAATTCGCGCTGATGGGCGAAGAATTCGACCGCCGCGGCAAGCGCACCGACGAGATGATCGAATTGATGCGCGCACTGTGGTCGCCGGGCTGGACGGAATTCGACGGCGAGTTCTACCAGACGCCACGGCTGGAGATGCAACCGACTCCGCCGCCGATACCGGTCTACGTCGGCGGGCTCAGTGATGCCGCATTGCGCCGGGCCGCGCGCAACGACGGTTGGATCGGCGACCTGATCAAGACCGAGCATGCGATCGAGGCGGTCGGCAAGCTGCGTGAACTGCGCGCTCAAAAGGGTTTGTCGATGGACGATTTCACCATTCTCACGCCGCTGACCGACGCCTTCACCACCGCCGACTATCAACGTGTCGCGGATGCCGGTATCACCGGGATCATCACGATGCCGTGGATGTTCTACTCCGGACCCGACGCGACGCTCGACGACAAGATCGACGGTCTGCAGCGCTTCCGCAAGGATCTCGCGCTCGACGGCTAGACGGCGAGTTCGGTCGCGGCCATACTCGAACCCATGCCTTTCACGGTTGTGTTCAGCAACGGCGAACCGCGCGACTATGGAGCATTCGATAGGTACGAAGTCACGGATGCGGGCGTGTTGGTGATCGACATGCACCGGGCGGACGTCAAGCGGCACTACATCGCTCCGGGAAGTTGGCTCGAGCTTGTCGACATGGCCGACGGGCAGCCCGCCGGCGCATCGCGCGGGATCTTGGGTGTCAGACCGACTCGTTAGAGTGGCCTGAGGCCCGAAGATCGCACGAAGGGGTGGACGTGAGACATCAGTCGTACATCGCGGCGGCCGTCGCGATGACCGTGCCTGTGGCCAACCCGACCTGCGGCCACCACCAATAACGAACTAGCTGCAGGAGAATCGTGACACAACGTGGCCGGGGCTTTGCACTGATCCCGATCAGCATGGCGCTGGCTTTGCTGTTCGCGCCGTCCGCGGTGGCCGACACCTACACGGATCAGGTGGTGGCGCGCTTCAACGCGCAGACGCACGTGGTGGCGGACTCGGCGGGCAGGCCGCCGCTGCAGAATGCCGACCAGGTCAACCAGCAGATTCTGACCACCCGTTGGGCGTGGAGCAGTGCACCGCCGCTGTGGGTTGCGGCGGTTGCGCCCGACCAGACCGGGGTGACCACACCGGACGCCATCCACGACGTCATCCTGGGTCGCCATCCGGATTTCAGTGGCGTCATCTTGGTCATCGACGCCAAGGGCTACCACGTGCGCGCCTATAACGTGCCGAAGCCCGTTGCCGACAACGTCGACCCACTTCTGAGTCAGTCGGCCAGAGATCACCGCAATGATCCCTTCGGTGCGACCAGTGAGTTCGTCGGGAAGCTGGCGAACGTCGACGTGGCATCCGGTTCACGTGTCACCACGTCTCCTGTTTCGAGCCAGAAGCACACCAGCTGGGCGTGGCTGTGGACGATGCTGATCGTCATCGGGGTTGTGCTGGCGTTGGTGGGTCTGATCGTGTTCGCCGTGAGCCGAAATGGTAAGCGCCGCAGGGACGCCGAGGCGGAAGACCAAATCAAGCAAGAGTTGATCAACGCCGAATCCGGTGTCACCGATATCAACAATGCGCTGGTCACCGGCAGCGATGTCGACGTCAGTGCCGAAGCGACGAAGGCTAATTCAAGCCTCTACGAGGCGCGGCACGCCTACCAGTCCGGTGACTACTCCGCCGCGCGGGCGCACCTGCGGGTCGTGCAGGCGACGGTGGCCAGGGCCTACCAGAAGCTGTACCCGGACGCCAAACCCGATGTGAACGCCGTGAATTCAGTCCCGGTGGCGGACCGCAAGCAGGCGAGCGTGCAGACGACCAACCCGGAAACCGGTCAGAGCGTGACGATCAACAACAACAATTACAGCACCTCGCCGCAGCCGGGATACCCGCACTACTACGGCGGCGGCTACTACAACGGGATGTTTTTCTATCCGGGCTTTTATCCGTACGCGTTCTGGGGGCCGGGCTGGGGCTGGGGGCTCACCGATGTCCTGCTGATGGACGCGCTCCTGGACGACCATTGGGGCGGCAGCTACGAGCACGGCTTCGAGGCGGGTCGCGACTCGGCATGGACGGACAGCGGCTACGGCGGCGGCCAGAACGTTGACTACGACAGCCAGCAGGGAAACGTCGGGTTCGACGGAAACTACCAAGGCTCGGACGATTCCTACTCCGGCGGCGGCGACGTCAGCTTCGCCGGTGGTAGTGACGGCGGGGGTTACGACTCCGGTGGCAGCGTTGACTTCGGTGGCGGATTCGATTCGGGTGGTGGCGGATTCGACTCCGGTGGTGGCGGAGACTCCGGATTCTGAGCGTTCGCGGGGTATGCGGTGGGGTCGATACTCCGTCGGGGTCAGGCAGTGTCAACAGCCCGGATCACTGCTTGACGTTGTTTGCCATCTGATCGGCGATCTCGACACCCCGGTTCTGGACGGCGGGGGCGCAGGCCAGCACGTCGAGGACGACACTGGACACCGCGCTCAGCACGCGCTGGCATTGATTGGTGCCATCTTTACGGGTGCGTTCCAGCGTAATCTTGGGGGCGGCCCCGGCGGGGTTCCCGAAATTCCAGTGAGCCGTACCGGCGGCGGCGGTTACGGTCACGGTTGATCCGGCGCACGCTTTCCAATTGTTCGCCGATGCCGCCACAAAGGCGTTGGCCGCGTCGGCGGTCGGGAAACTCACCGCGGCCTCGTAGACTCGATAATCGCCGCCGGCATGCAACAACTGGCCGCGCACCCCGGTGAAGCCGCTGCCCGCGTAAGCCGGATCCTGGGTGGGATAAAACGCGTTGAGGCAGTTCGGGTTTGACAGTTGCCATTCCGGGGCCATTTGCTGCGTCTGATTGCCGATGTCCAGACTCGGTACCCCCATGATGGTGGCGACTTCCGGAGCGCCGAGGAGGACATAGTCCAGGGGGGTGGACGGTGTCGGCGTGGGGACCACGCCGCCCGGTGCTGCCGGAGGTGCTCCGCCCGCCACGGCGGAGCCGGGCGGTGTTGGTGCCGGTTGCGCGGCTCTCGGTGTCGCCGCCGGCTTCTTTCCCGAGCCCTGGGTGACGAGCACAATTGCCGCGACGATCGCGACGACGACCGCGGCCGCGGCACCGCCGATGATGACTAGTCGCTTGCGGGAATCCCGGGTGGCGCTTGCGCTGCGGGCTTGTGTCGATGAAACTCCTTGTGCTGCAGGTAAAGTAACCGCATCCGGGCTGCTGTCGCGTGGGCCGGCCGGATTGGGTTGGGTAGCGATCATCGACGCCTCGATGGTGGCCGATGGATCCGCTACGGAGTCGGAAGGCTCGATCGAAGCGAGGACGTTGTCGATGTCGTTTCGGGTGCGGTAGGTAACGTCGTGCCGCATACGCATCATGCGCAGCAGTTGGGCGATATCGCCGCGGGCGCTGGGGTCGTCGCCGTCCTCGTCGAGTCCGGATCTGAGTTCGACCAAGAGTTGCAGCTGCTGCTGCGGGCTCAGCTCCTTTTCGGAGAGCTGGTTGCCTAACCGCGTGATGTAGCCGAATGGCACCGGCGGCTCGTCGGGCAGCGGATCGGGCAGCGGTTGGGGATTACTGACGAGCGAGTGGATGGCGGTGACCAATTGGATGCTGGCGTCAACCGTGGGGTCCCGGTAGTCGATGATCTGCAGCGCGGCAAGGGGATTGACACGCATGCTGCCGATGTCGCCAATCCGAACGGGAAGGATCGGCCGGTTCAGGGCCTGCGCGTAACGCAGCTCGGACTGGCTGGGTTTGGACTGTAACCAGTTGCTCGACAGTGCCACAACGAACACATCGCAGGCGCGGATCTGCTCCAGGATCTGGGCCCACCAGGAATCGCCGCCGCCGAGCTCTTGGTCTAACCAAACCTGTTGATGGGCCCGCCGAAGAGTTGCCGCCAGTGCGTCGACCGGTGACCGATCCTGGCTCGAGTAGCTCACGAATAAAGTCATTGCGGGTTCCTCAGTTACGGCTGAATTCGGTGTGTTGGTGACAGTCAATGGATCATTGATATTGGGCAGCCCACCATTGGTACACGTTGTCGAGGCTCGCATTTGGTGGCTGGCCTCGTGCGTCACCGGTGACCAGTTGGGATTGAATCGTCCAAATCACTTCGAATCCGTCACTGACCAGGCACCCCACCTGACCCTCTGTGTGCTGGGCCGAAGGACGTTGCCACGGTTGGGGCGACGAGGCCGCTCCCGGGCACGGCACAAAGTTGAGGTTATTGAAGGCGTCGTTCTGCGTGGCTTGGTCCGGAAATAGGTGATACACCACCTCCAAATAGCTGTTGCCGCTTATCGCCGTCGGGCAATGTACAGCCGCCAGCGACCCGGGGTGGGCCGGCGCAACGGGTGTGCAACGTTCGCTGTTGGGCACCACGGCCAGCAATCGCGACACGGGGTTGCCGGCTGGCGCTGCCCCCGTACCGCGGGCCGTCGAAACTCGCGACGACGACGCGACTCCACCGCCCGACGATGACGTCGTTGCGATGACGATGACCATGACGACGGTCGCGACGGCGAGCAGGCCGACCGCACCGACGACGAGCTTGGTACGTCCGGGTGATGCCGGAGTCGGTGGGAGAGGTTGAGCCGTGTTGGGGACCGCAGCGAATTGGGTGGGTACGCCCGCGGTCGCCGAAGTCTGGGGCGAGTCCGCCTCGCGTTGACCCGAGGTTGTCAGCGCGGCGCGCGCGGCTTGGGCGAGGTCCTTGGCCGTCGCGTACCGGTGGTCGGGATCTTTGGCCATACCGGTGGCGACGACGGCGTCCATCGCTTCCGGCACTCCCGGTTGCAGCGTGGACGGCCGGGGCGGAGGCGAGGTCAGGTGCCCGACGAGCTGTTGTTCGAGGCTTTCACCCGGGTAGGGGCGTTGGGCGGTCAGCGCCTCATGCAGTACGCACGCCAAGGCGTAGATATCAGCGCGGGCGTCGGCGCGGCCCGCGTTGAGCCGCTCCGGTGACATGTAAGCCGGCGTACCCAGCGTCGCGCCGGTGATGGTCATGCTGGATTCCGCTGCGGCTCGGGCAATTCCGAAGTCGATCAGATAGGCGAAGTCGTCTTCGGCAACCAAGATGTTGGACGGTTTGACGTCGCGGTGCACCAGCCCAATTTCGTGCGCGGCGTGCAGCGCCGAGGCGATCTGTTCGATGATCCCGACTGCACGCGCTGGGGGCAACGGACCGTCGTTGAGGAGATCGCGTAGGTCGCGGCCATGGATCAGCCGCATGGTCACGTACAGCCGACCGTCGACCTCACCGAAGTCGTGTATCGGGACTACGTGCGGTTCGTCGAGCCCGGCGGCTGATCGCGCTTCGCGGCGGAACCGCTCTTGGAACGCCTGATCGTCGGCAAAGCTGGGCGCCAACACTTTCAGCGCCACAACGCGGTTCATTTCCGGGTCGTAGGCGCGCCACACCTCGCCCATGCCGCCGCGGCCCAGCAACTCGGTCAGCCGGTAGCGGCCGAACGGCGTTCCGTCCACTGCTCCCCTTCCGACGTCATCGACGATCAGGGATAACGCGACCTTAAGCTCTGTTCCTCGCGCTCGCTGCATTTCGGCAGAGTCGGTGCGAGGCCGTGGCCAGCACCGGATCAGCGCTAATCCCGGATCGGGGAGTATCGCCACATTGTCGGGCGATTGGTCGATACGCGGCGCCGGTCCCGGGCGGCGAGGCGGGATCCGTGTCACATAAACGACAACACCCGCGCGGCGACTGCCACGCGGGTGTTGTCTTAAGCCGACTTGGACGTCCTTAAACGTCGTAGTACAGCGCGAACTCGTAGGGGTGCGGCCGGATCTGGACCGGCAGAATCTCGTTCTCGCGCTTGAAGTTGATCCACGTCTCAATCAGGTCGGGCGTGAAAACGCCTCCCTCGGTGAGGTATTCGTGGTCCTCTTCCAGCCGGTCGATCACCGCGGACAGCTGAGTGGGCGCCTGCGGGATGTTGGCGGCCTCTTCCGGCGGCAGCTCGTAGAGGTCCTTGTCGACCGGCGCCTGCGGCTCGATCTTGTTCTTGATGCCGTCCAGGCCGGCCATCAGCATGGCCGAGAACGCCAGGTACGGGTTGCCCGACGAGTCGGGGCAACGGAACTCGAGCCGCTTGGCCTTCGGGTTGCTGCCGGTGATCGGGATACGCACACAGGCCGACCGGTTGCGCTGGCTGTACACCAGGTTGATCGGGGCCTCGTAGCCGGGCACCAGACGCTTGTAGGAGTTCACCGTCGGGTTGGTGAACGCCAGCAGCGACGGCGCGTGGTGCAGCAGTCCGCCGATGTAGTAGCGCGCGGTGTCGGACAGGCCGGCGTACCCGGTCTCGTCGTACATCAACGGGCTGCCGTCTTTCCACAGCGACTGGTGGGTGTGCATGCCGGATCCGTTGTCACCGAACAGCGGCTTGGGCATGAACGTGACGGTCTTGCCGTTCTGCCAAGCGGTGTTCTTGACGATGTACTTGTACAACTGCATGTCGTCGGCCGCGTGCAACAGGGTGTTGAACTTGTAGTTGATCTCGGCCTGACCGCCGGTGCCCACCTCGTGGTGGCCCTTCTCCAGGCTGAAGCCCGCTTCGATCAGATTCGACAGCATCTGGGCGCGCAGGTCCACGTAGTGGTCGACGGGCGCCACCGGGAAGTACCCACCCTTGGGACGGACCTTGTAGCCGCGGTTGGGGGTGCCGTCGTTCTCGGTGGGTTCGCCGGTGTTCCACCAGCCGGAGATCGCGTCCACCTCGTAGAACGAGCCGTTGGTGCGGGAGTCGAAGCTCACCGAGTCGAAGATGTAGAACTCTGCCTCGGCGCCGAAGTACGCCGTGTCGGCGACGCCGGTGCTGATCAAGTAGTTCTCCGCCTTGCGTGCCACGTTGCGTGGGTCGCGCGAGTACGCCTCGAGGGTGAAGGGGTCGTGCACGAAGAAGTTGAGGTTCAGCGTCTTGTGTTGGGTGAACAGATCGATTTGCGCGGTAGCCGGGTCGGGCAGGAGCAACATGTCCGATTCGTGGATCGACTGGAACCCGCGAATCGACGAGCCGTCGAAGGCCAGACCGTCTTCGAAAACGCTCTCGTCGAAAAACGAAATCGGAATCGTGAAGTGCTGCATGATGCCGGGCAGGTCACAGAATCGGACGTCGACGAATTCGACGTTTGCGTCCTTGGCGAGTTTGAAGACGTCGTCCTGCGTCTTTTCCGTCACTGAATGCTCCTTTGCTTGGTAATCCGCGGCCTGACGCTATGGAGATGATGTTGCCCGCCCATCAACCCCGTGTTGCGCGGAGGTTACGTGACCACGCGTCCCACAGATCGGAGTGCAGCAACGGCGGGTTCTATTGTGAGGCCCATGGACCGCAAAATCGTATCTGGTCGGCCACGCGGGCGCAGCAACCCGTCCCTGCCCTTCGCGGCCGGCCCCGACCCGGCGAAGAGGCGATGATGCCGGAGTCGCGCCCGGCGTACGCCGGCGAGACGCTCGGCCTGCCGAAGAGCGGCCCGGGCTCACTGGCGTCGCTGGGACGCCGGCTGGCGGCATTGATGGTCGACTGGCTGATCGCGTACGGTCTGGCGGCGCTGGCGATGGCGTTCGGCATGTTCTCCGAACGGATGTTGTCGACGGCGGTGCTGGTGATCTGGCTTCTGCTGGGTGTGGTGGCGGTGCGGCTGTACGGATTCACGCCCGGTCAGCTGGCGCTCGGCCTTCGGGTGACCGCACTGGACGGACGCCTGGGCGTGGGCCGCGTGGTGGTGCGCGGGCTGCTGGTCGCCCTGGTGGTGCCGGCGTTGTTCACCGACTGGGACGGGCGGGGCATTCAGGACCGGGTGACGAACACCGCCGTGGTTCGCCGCTGAGTCTGATGGCGACGACCCGCCGGCGCCCGGCTTCGCCGCGCTTGCGATCGCCGCTGAGCCGCGAAGCGCCTACTTGCGGCGCACCGTCCGCTGTACGCCGCGCATCTTGCCGGAGTTGGGCAGCGGCCCCTTCGGCATGACGGCCGCGCCGGCGCGCGACCCGAGCGCGGCCAGCCGCGACTCCAGGGTGTCCATCTGCTTGACGCTGATGTTGGCCGGCAGCTTGGTCAGGTGACGCTCCAGCTTGGACAGCGGAACCTCGCCCTCGCCGTTGCCGACGACGATGTCGTAGATCGGGATGTCGCCGACCAGCCGCGCGGTGCGCTTCTTCTCTTGGGCCAGAAGCGGTTTGACGCGGGTCGTCGCTCCCTCGCCGACTAAGACGACGCCCGGCCGGCCGATCACGCGGTGCACCGCGTCGAAGTGGCCGGTCGCGGCCACCCCCGGCGTGACCCGCCACTTGCCGCGCAGGTTGTCCAGCACCCAGGCCGCCGCGCCGGTTTGCCCCTCGGCCTGGCGGTAGATCGATTTCTGAGCCCGGCGCCCGAAGATGATGAACGCCACCAACGCGCCCAGCACCACGCCGAGCGGGATCAGGGTGAACATGGTGAACCCGCCGACCAGCACGCCGACCGTCGTCGAGACGGCCACGATCAGGACGAAGGCGCCGATCATGTACGGGAGCAGGCGCTTGTCCTGCTTGCGCTGAACGTTGAACGCCTGCCACAGCTGGCCGCGGCGCTCCTTGGCCGCGGCCTTGCGTTCGGCGGCCGCCGCTGCCCGGGCGGCCTTGCTCTCGGCGGTATTGCGGGGTTTAGCCATAATCACCAAGGATACGAGGCGACGGCGCCGAGTTACCCCAGGGCGTCGGAGGCGCGGCCGCGTACCACCTGCTCGTAGAGCCGGCCGGCCCGATATGACGAGCGCACCAGCGGCCCGGCCAGCACGCCCGCGAAGCCCAGCCCCTCGGCGTAGGCCGCGAACTCGTCGAACTCCTCGGGTTTCACCCAGCGCTGGACCGGGTGGTGGCGCGCCGACGGGCGCAGGTACTGGGTGATCGTGACGATGTCGCAGCCGGCGGCGTGCAGATCGGCCAGCGCGATGCGCACCTCGTCGGGAGTCTCGCCGAGGCCGAGGATCAGGTTGCTCTTGGTGACCAGCCCGTCCTCGCGGGCCGCGGTGAGCACGCCCAGGCTGCGCTGGTAGGTGAACGCCGGCCGAATCCGCTTGAAGATACGCGGCACCGTTTCGACGTTGTGCGCCAACACTTCTGGACGCGACTCGAACACCTCCGCCAGGCGGGCGGGCTCGCCGTTGAAGTCGGGAACCAACAGCTCGACGCCGGTCGACGGGTTGAGCTCCTTGATGGCGCGCACCGTTTCGGCGTACAGCCACGCCCCGCCGTCGGGCAGGTCGTCGCGGGCGACGCCGGTGACGGTGGCATACCGCAATCCCATCGTCTGCACGCTTTCGGCGACGCGCCTGGGCTCGTCCCGGTCCAGCTCGGCGGGCTTCCCGGTGTCGATCTGGCAGAAGTCGCAGCGGCGGGTGCACTGGTCGCCGCCGATCAGGAAGGTGGCTTCCCGGTCCTCCCAGCATTCGAAGATGTTGGGGCAGCCGGCCTCTTCGCAGACGGTGTGCAGCCCCTCGCGTTTGACCAGGCTTTTGAGCTCGGTGTACTCCGGCCCCATCCGGACCCGCGTCTTGATCCACGGCGGCTTGCGCTCGATCGGGGTCTGCGCGTTGCGCACTTCCAGCCGCAGCAGTTTGCGGCCTTCCGGAGCGACAGTCACATGGCAGATGTTACGCGGGCGGCGTCGTGTGCCCCCACCGGTAAGACCCCGTCCAGGGCGTCGCACACGGCCGCGGCGACGGCCGCGCGGACCTCGTCAACGGTCACAGTGCGCCCGAGTTCGGCGGACAACGACGTCACCCCGGCATCGGTGATGCCGCAGGGCACGATGGCCCCGAAGGCGTCCAGATCGCAGTTGCAGTTGAGCGCGAACCCGTGCAGGGCCGTCGCCCGGGATACCCGCACGCCGATCGCGGCGATCTTGCGCGCGGGCCGGCCGGGCAGCCAGACGCCGGAACGGCCGTCGACCCGGCCCGCATCCAGGCCCAGATCGCGGCACACTTTGATCAGCGATTCCTCAAGGCGCCGAACGTAATTCACCACATCCAAGGGTTCGGCCAGCCCGATCACCGGATACCCGACCAACTGTCCCGGCCCGTGCCAGGTGATCTTGCCGCCGCGGTCGGTGTCGACGACGGGAGTTCCGTCCACCGGTCGCTCGTGCGGCTCGGTGCGCCGCCCGGCGGTGTAGACCGCGGGGTGTTCCAACAGCAACAGGGTGTCGCCGCCGCCGCCGACCCTGGTGTCGGCCAGGTCGCGCTGCAGCTGCCAGGCGGTGCGGTATTCGACCGTCCCCAGTTGACGGACGTCGATCGCGGTGGTCTGCGACCGGATGGAACTTGTCACGTTGGCGAGGTTACTCGGGTGGGCGTCGCGCCGGACACCGGATGGGCGGCGTGGTGATTTTGCCTGCCTTCGAGCGACAAACGATGACCACCGTGAATACTGAAATACCTTGCGCCACTTTGGTTCCAGTGGTCACAAGGTGGCATTTTCTGTCGGTGCCTGCGGATAGTTTCACGGTATGTGTTCCGCGGCTGTCATGGATCGTGAGGAGGTCACGGCGGCCTTCGATGCGTTGGACGCCGCGGTCGACGGTGTGCTCGGGCTGGATCTTGACGCCTTGACCACGCCGGAATGGTTGGCGCTGTTGGAGCGCACCGAGCGAGTGCGGCGGCGATTGCCGGCCATCGACCATCGGCTGATCAACCAGATTGCCCGTCAAGCCACTCCAGCGGAGTTAGGCGGCAAACTCTCCCACGCGATCGCCGAGTCGGCGTTGATCAGCCGTGCCGAGGCCGCCCGCCGGATCCGGGAAGCGGCCGATCTGGGTGAGCGATGCGGACTGACCGGTGAGCCGTTGGCACCGGTGTTGGCTGCTGCTGCCGCCGCGCAACGGGACGGCATGTTGGGTTCGGGGCAGATCGCGGTGATCCGGCGGTTCTATCACCAGTTGCCCGGCTGGATCGACGCCGTGACGCGCGAGCAGGTCGAGGCGAAGTTGGCCAAGGAGGGCACCCAATATCGTCCCGAGCAGTTGGCCGGGCTGGCCGACACGCTGGCCGACTGCCTCAACCCCGACGGCAACTACACCGACGAGGACCGGGCGCGGCGGCGGGGACTGACCCTGGGCCACCAGCAACCCGATGGCATGTCGGCGCTGAGTGGCTGGTTGACGCCAGAGCTGCGGGCAAGTTTGGAGGCAGTGCTGGCCAAACTGGCCGCCCCCGGCATGTGCAATCCCACCGACGACGCCCCGTGTATCGACGGCGCACCCAGCCAGGACGCCATCGAGCACGATTCCCGCTCGCCGGGGCAACGCAATCACGACGGACTCAACGCCGCCCTGCGCGCGGTCCTGGCCTCCGGCGACCTCGGTCAGCACAATGGGCTGCCGGCCTCGATCATCGTCTCCACCACCCTGCAAGAGCTCGACGCCGCCGCCGGCCACGGGATCACCGGCGGAGGCACCCGGCTGCCGATCTCCGACGTGATCCGCCTGGCCCGCCATGCCCATCACTACCTGGCGATCTTCGACAAGGGCAAAGCTGCTTCCCTGCATCACACCAAACGCATCGCCTCACCCGGACAGCGAATTGTGTTGTACGCCAAAGACCGTGGTTGCAGCGCACCCGGCTGCGACGTCGGCGGCTACTACTGCGAAGTCCACCACATCAGCGACTACGCGATATGCCACAGCACCGACATCGACAACCTCACCCTGGCCTGCGGACCGCATCACCGACTGTTGCAACCCCGCGGCTGGACGACCCGCAAACACCCCAACGGCCACACCGAATGGATCCCCCCACCACATTTGGATCGCGGCCAACCCCGCACCAACACCTACCACCACCCCAACAAACTGCTACTCGACGAGGATGGCGACCCGGACGCCGCGTAGGGCGCTAGTCCTGGTCGCGTCGGGCGGTAGCGTAGGCCAGCGCCTCCCCAATGGTGTTGTGGTGGAACTGAAATCCGGCGCGCTCCAGCGCCGACGGGATGGCACGCTGCCCGGTCAGCAGGCCCTCGTCGGCGAATTCCCCGAGCGCGGTCCGCACCGCGAAGGCCGGCAGCATCATCGGGGTCGGACGGTTGACCGCGCTGCCGTACGCGGTGGTGAACTCGGCGTTGGTGACGGGCGCGGGCCCGGTCATGTTCACCGGGCCGGACAGCGACGGGTGCCCGATCGCGAACAGCAACGCCCGCACTTCGTCTTCGAGGCTGATCCACGACATGTACTGACGGCCGCTGCCCAGCCGGGCGCCCAGGCCCACCGAGAACAGCGGGCGCATCCGGCGCAACGCTCCGCCCGCCGCGGCCATCACCAGGCCGGTGCGGGCCAGCACCACACGGGCACCGCCATATTGGGCCGGCAGCGTCGCGGCCTCCCAGTCCTCGCAGAGCCGGGCCAGGAAACCCGTTCCCGCGCGGTCGTTTTCGTCGACCACGCGGTCTTTGGTGTTGCCGTAGTAGCCTACGGCGCTGGCGTTGATCAGGGTCTCGACGCCGGCGTCGGCGACCGCGGTGGCCAACACCTCGGTGGGAGTGATGCGGCTGTCCCGCAGGCTCTGCTTGAACGCGCCCGACCACCGGCGCTTGCCGACGTTGACACCACACAGATTGACGACGACGTCGACCTCGGTGAGCGTGTCCGGATCGAACTCGCCGCTCTCCGGATTCCAGTGCAGCTCATCGGGATTCGTCGGTGTCCGGCGCACGATTCGCAACACCCGATGGTCGGCGGCGCGCAGGGCCGCAGCCAAGGCTGAGCCAATCAGGCCGGAGGAACCCGCAATTGCGACGACGGGCTTGGCCAACGTGCTCAAGCCTCTCTAAAGCCCCAGGTCGGCCTCGAACGCTCCCTCTTCAAGCCGGTGCTTGATGGTGGTGAGGAATCGTCCGGCATCGGCCCCGTCGATCAGCCGATGGTCGTAGGTCAGCGGCAGGTAGCAGATCGAGCGCACGCCGATCGATTCGTTACCGCTCTCGTCGACCACCACCCGCGGGCGCTTGACGATCGCCCCGGTGCCCAGCATGGCGGCCTGCGGCGGAACCAGGATCGGGGTGTCGAACAACGCGCCCTGGCTGCCGATATTGGTAATGGTGAAGGTGCCGCCGGACAACTCGTCCGGTTTCAGGTTGCCCGTGCGGGCGCGCTCGGCGATGTCCGCGATCGCGCGGGCCAGCCCGGCCAGCGACAGGTCGCCGGCGTTGTGGACCACGGGGGAGAGCAGGCCCTGCTCGGTGTCGACGGCGAAACCGAGGTGCTCGGCGTCGTAGTAGGTGATCTCCTTGGAATCCTCGTCGTAGCTGGCGTTGATGTTGGGGTGAATCTTCAGCGCGTCGATCACCGCCTTGGCGATGAACGGCAGGTAGGTCAGATTCACGCCCTCACGCTCGGCGAACGACGTCTTGGCCTTCGCGCGCAGCCCCACGATCTTGGTCATGTCGACCTCGTGGGTCTGGGTGAGCTGCGCGGTGGCCTGCAGGGATTCGCGGGTCTTCTTGGCGGTGATCTGCCGAATCCGGTTGGCCTTCTGCGTGGTGCCGCGCAGGTGTGCGAGCGCCGGTGCCGGAGTCGGCGCCGCGGCAGCCTTGGCCGCCGGTGCGGCGGGAGCCTGAGCGGCCGGCGCGGGGGCCTTCGCGGCCTCTTGCTTGCGCTGCGCCGCGGCCATCACGTCCTGCTTGCGGATGCGGCCACCGACGCCGGTGCCCTTCACCGCGGCAAGGTCGATGTTGTTTTCGCTGGCCAGTTTCCGCACCAGCGGGGTCACGTACGGGCTGCCGTCACCCTGGGGCTCGGCAACCAGCTCGGACGGTGCGGCCTTGGCGGCTGGGGTCGGCTCGGGCTTGGGCGCAGGCGTGGGCTCCGAAGCGGGCTTCGGGGCCGGCGGGGTCTCGGCCTTGGGCGCCGGTGCCGGCTCGGGCTTGGGCTCCGGCTTGGGCGCGGGCGGCGGCGTGGGCGGCGGTGTGGCGGCCGCAGCGGATCCGCTGCCGATCCGGGCCAGCTCGCCGCCGACCGCCACGGTGTCGTCCTCGTCGGCGGTGATGCTGATCAGTACTCCGGCCACCGGTGACGGAATCTCGGTGTCCACCTTGTCGGTGGAGACCTCTACCAGTGCCTCGTCGACCTGGACCGAATCGCCCACCTTCTTGAGCCAGCGAGTCACGGTGCCCTCGGTGACCGACTCGCCGAGCTCGGGCATCAGGACCGGCGTCGCACTGCCGTTGCTTGAACTCGCGGCCTGCCGGGCGGGTTCGGGCTGACGCTCGGGTTCCGGCTGGGCGTCGGCCTCCGGCTGGGCCTCCGGCTCCGGCTGGGCCTCGGGTTCCGGTTCAGGCGCGGGCGCGGATTCGGCTGCCGGTTGGCTTGGCGCCTCGGCGGGCGCGGCGGAGGCCCCGTTCTCCGAGGCGTCGCCGATGACGGCGAGCTCGCCGCCGACCTCGACGGTGTCGTCCTCCTGGGCGACGATCTTGGTCAGCACACCCGCGGCGGGCGAGGGGATTTCGGTATCGACCTTGTCCGTCGACACCTCGACAAGCGGTTCGTCGAGCTCGACCGTGTCGCCTTCCTGCTTGAGCCAGCGGGTGACCGTCCCCTCGGTGACGCTCTCACCGAGTGCCGGCATTTGGACGGAGAAGGCCATGTCTTTTGACTCCTCGATCGCTCGTGGGTCTGCGCAGGTCAACATCTGACTTACCACACCGCGGTGTACTGCAAGTTGACGTCGAAACTATCCTGTCATTGCCTCTGCGTCGGCACACAACCAGGGCTGACCCGCTCGCTGCGGTGTGCCGAACCGTCGGGGTCGGTCATTGCTAGATCGCGGGGAGGCGGAAGTTCAATGCCGGCAATACAGCGGTTCGTCGACAGCGCCGACGGTGTCCGCATCGCGGCCTACGAGGAAGGCAACCCCGACGGTCCCACCGTCGTACTGGTGCACGGGTGGCCCGATTCGCATGTGCTGTGGGACGGCGTCGTACCGATGCTGGCGCAGCGGTTCCGGGTGGTCCGCTACGACAACCGCGGCGTCGGGCTGTCGGGGTCGCCCAAGAAAGTCTCGTCGTACACGATGGCGCACTTCGCCGACGACTTCGCGGCGGTGACCAGCCAACTGAGCCCCGGGGCGCCGGTGCACGTGCTGGCCCACGACTGGGGTTCGGTGGGTATCTGGGAGTACCTCAAACGCCCGGGCGCCGGCGACCGGGTGGCCTCGTTCACGTCGGTGTCGGGCCCAAGCCACGAGCAGCTCGTGGAATACATCTTCAGCGGCCTGCGCCAACCGTGGCGCCCGCGTCGGTTCGCCCGCTCGATCAGCCAGGCGCTGCGGCTGACCTACATGCTCTTCTTCTCGATCCCGGTGCTGGCGCCGCTGTTGATTCGGGCGGCCTTCTCGGTGCGTGCGCTGCGGCGCATGGTCGTCGATAACATTCCCGCTGAGCAGATCCATCACTCCCCGAACATGGCCGCGGATGCGGCCAGCTCGGTTAAAACCTATCCCGCCAACTACTTTCGTTCGTTCTCCGTGCGCGGCCAACCCATCCACGTCGTCGACGTGCCGGTGCAGCTGATCGTCAACACCCGCGACCAATACGTCCGGCCGTACGGCTACGACGAGACCGGGCGGTGGGTGCCGCGGCTGTGGCGGCGCGACATCAGGGCCGGGCACTTTTCGCCGATGTCACACCCGCAAGTGATGGCGGCCGCCGTGCACGACCTCGCGGACCTGACCGACGGCATGGCGCCCAGCCGCGCGCTGCTGCGTGCGCAGGTGGGCCGTCCCCGCGGGGCCTTCGGCGACACGCTGGTGTCGGTCACCGGCGCCGGCAGCGGTATCGGGCGCGCGACCGCATACGCCTTCGCCGCCGAGGGAGCGGAGCTGGTCGTCAGCGACATCGACGAAGCCGCCGTCAAGGAGACCGCGGCCGCGATCGCCGCGCGCGGCGGGGTCGCGCACGCCTACGTGGTCGACGTGTCCGACACCGACGCGGTCGAGGCGTTCGCCGAGCGGGTCTGCGCCGCACATGGTGTGCCCGACGTCGTGGTCAACAACGCGGGTATCGGGCAGGCCGGCCAGTTCCTGGACACACCCGCCGAACAGTTCGACCGGGTGCTCGATGTCAACCTCGGCGGCGTGGTGAACGGCAGCCGGGCGTTCGGGCGGCGCCTGGTCGAGCGCGGCACCGGCGGGCACATCGTCAACGTGTCGTCGATGGCCGCCTACGCCCCGCTGCAGTCGCTGAACGCCTACTGCACGTCCAAGGCGGCGACGTACATGTTCTCCGATTGCCTGCGCGCCGAACTCGACGCCGCCAACGTGGGGCTGACCACGATCTGCCCGGGTCTGATCGACACGAACATCATCAACACCACCCGGTTCGACGCGGCCGCCGGCAAGCACGACGAGCACGTCGACGGCCGACGGGGTCAGCTGAGCAAAATGTTCGCGATGCGCCGCTACGGGCCCGAGAAGGTCGCCGACGCGATCTTGTCGTCGGTCCGCAAGAACAAACCGATTCGCCCGGTGGCACCGGAAGCCTATGCGCTGTACGGGGTTTCGCGACTGCTGCCGCAAGCGCTGCGCAGCACGGCGCGCTTCCGGGTGATCTGACCCGGCGTCAGCCCACGCGGCCCGGCGCCAGCCCGCTCAGGCGCCAAATGGCGCGACTCAGGCAGCGTGCTTGGCCGCCGGCTTAGGCAGCCGGTGCTCCCTCGCGGCGCACGAGCAACGTGCCCGCTATCGCGACGAGCCCGATGACCGTCAACGGGATCGTCCAGGTGCGCCGGCTGCCCAGCTCCGACTCGCAGCGCGCCACGTAATCGGTGTGCGGCACCACCTGGTTGACGATCGGGATGTTTGCCACGCTTTTGTCGTTGGCGTTACGCGCCGCGGTGAGATCCGCGACGACAGCGTTCCCGCACCCCAAGGAACCGCCATTGCCGTCGGATACCGACACCGGCACCAAGAGCCCGATCACACCGGCCAGTAGCAGCACGGCTGCCACAGCAAGGATCAACCGACGCACCGTCATGATTCGCCTCCCGTTCGAGTACTGATCGGTGGGGAGGTTATCCACCGAAACAGGTGGCTAAACGGTGATCTGTGCGCCAGTCGGACCGCAGACGTGGTTGCTGCGCTTGGGCCGTACTTCCCGGGGTACCCGGGCCAAGACCCCGATGCGAAGGACTTCACATGACGTCGACGGAACAAATGGCCACCAGCCGGGAGGTGCGGGCTTCCCGCCAGCAGGTCTGGGACGCGATGGCCAACGGATGGACCTACACCCAGTGGGTGGTGGGCAATAGCCGCACCCGTGCCGTCGATTCAGACTGGCCGCAGCCCGGCTCGGCGATCCGGCACTCGGTGGGCGTGTGGCCATTGGTGATCAATGACAAGACCGTCGTCGAATGCTGCACTCCGGGCGAGGAACTCGTGCTCCGCGCTCACCTGGGCGCGCTCGGTGCTGCCCGGATTACGCTGCGGCTCACCGATATCGGCGATGGCTGCCGGATCGACATGATCGAGGTGCCCGCGGCGGGTCCGATGAAGATCATCCCCGATCGGCTGGCGTTGGCCGCCGTCTACCCACGCAACCGCGAGTGCCTGTTGCGGCTGGCGGCGCTGGCCGAGCGCCTTGAGCCGAGCCAGGTCAAGTAGCCCGTGGCCGACGCTACGGCCGACGCCGTCGTCATCGGAGCCGGACACCACGGCCTAGTCGCCGCCTCGATGCTGGCCGACGCCGGGCGGCTCGGTGCACGGTGCCTGCGGACGCAACGCGGCCCGCGCCGCGCTCGCGGGCGATGGGGTGACCGGCTGGCCGCGCCGTCGGCTCGGCAAAGGCCTTCCTCGGCCGGCTGACCCGCTAGCCGTTTTCGCAGATGTCCTCGAGCACCGCGAACATCGTGCGGGTCGGCACCCCCGTGGAACCCTTCGGGGAGTAGCCCCACGGGCTGCCGGTGTTGAAGGCCGGCCCCGCCACATCGATGTGCGCCCAACTCACCCCGTCGGCGACGAACTCGCGCAGGAACACCCCGGCCACCAGCATGCCGGCGAAGCGCTGCCCACTGATGTTGGACAGGTCGGCGACCTGCGACTTCAGGTCGTCCTTGAGCTCGTCGGGCAGCGGCATCGGCCAGCCGTTCTCGCCCACCTGCTGCGAGATCGCGGCGACCCGGTCGCGGAACTCATCGCTGCCCATCACCCCGGGGATGCGGGCGCCCAGCGCCACCGTCTGCGCACCGGTCAGCGTGGACGTCTCGATCAGATAGTCCGGCTTGTCCTCACACGCCCGCACGATGGCGTCGGCGAGGATGAGCCGGCCCTCGGCGTCGGTGTTTTGCACCTCGACGGTGATCCCGCCGTACTGCGTCAGCACGTCGCCGGGCCGCTGCGCGGTCGCCGACGGCATGTTCTCGGCCATCGGCACGGTCGCGATCACGTCGATCGGCAGCTCGAGCTGTGTGGCCAGCGTGACGGTCGCGATCACCGCGGCGGCACCGCCCATGTCCGAGGTCATGTGATGCATTGAGGCGGCGGGCTTGATCGAGATGCCGCCGGTGTCGAACGTGACGCCCTTGCCGACCAGGGCCACTCGCTTGGCAGCCTTGCCCTTCTTCGCTTTGGCCAGCTTCGAGCCGCGGTGGATCAGCCGCACCAGCCGCGGCGGACGCGACGAGCCCTGCCCGACACCGACAATGCCGCCGTAGCCACCCTTTTGCAGCGCCTTGTCGTCGAGCACCTCTACTTCGAGGCCGACGGACTCGCCCAAAGCCCTTGCGCGCTTGGCGAATTCGGCGGGAAAGAGGTGGCTTGGCGGGGTGTTGACGAAGTCGCGGGCGGTGGCCACCGCGGTCGCTACGGCCGCGCCGTGCGCGACCTGCTTCTTCGCGTCCTTGGCGGTCGCAAGCATCGTGATCTTGCTCAGCCCTTTGTCTTTGGGCGCGGTCTTGTCGCTGCGGAAGGCGGTGAACCGGTAGCTGCCCAGGATCAGTCCCTCGACCGCGGCGGCGGCGACGCCCGCGCCGGGCAGCTCGGCCAGCGTGGTGATCACCGACTCGGCCTTGCCCAGCGAGCGCGCGGCCACCCCGGCGGCGCGCCGGACGGTCTCGGCGGGCCATTCGGATTGCGGCTTCCCGAGGCCGACGGTGAGCACGCTGGCGACCGGAAGCGACGACACCACCAGCCGATGCACCTGCTCGCTGGCGCCGGTGGCGTCCAGTGCCTGCAGGCCGGCCAGGATCTCGGCGACGGCTTCCTCGGACAGGAAGGGTTCGGCTGCGGCGACGGTCGCGCCCGGCCGGTCTTCGTCACCGGTCGAGACGACCGGCAAGACCAATACCGACGAACCCGCACCGCGTTTGGACAGCGACGTGGCGACAGTGACAGAAGGAGCCTGGTAACCCGGTTCGGTACTCACGCGTAAACACCCTAGTCACCGGGGGTGGGGTTTAGCTCGGCAGCGTCCCCGAACTCAGGTCGAAAGCCGGCACCGGGTCGTCGAATCCCTTGAGCGCCAACGGGCCACACGCGACCGCGGGCACATCGGGCAACTCGTCGCGCAGCTCGGAGGTGGCCAGGATCTGGTCGGGGGCCGCTGCGGCCACCAGTCGGGCGGCCAGGTTGACCGGGTTGCCGAAGTAGTCGCCGTTGATGGCAACGACGGTGCCGTACGCGAGGCCGGCGCGGACCTGCAATCCTTCGTCGCGGGCTTTGGGGTGCTCCACCAGATGAACCGCCGCCCGCAGCAACTGCTCGGGCGCCGAACTCACCCACATGACCTCGTCGCCGATGAACTTCACCACCCGGCCGCCGTCGGCGTGCACCACATCCGAGACGGTGCCGGCGAACTCGTTGAGCAAATGTGACAGCTCCGCCGGCGTCAGCGCCTGAGTCAGCGCGGTGAAGCCGGACAGATCCGCAAAACCGACACCACACACCACCGAGGCCGACGTGTCGCGCAGAACGCCTTCGAAATGCGTTCGAGCGCTGATCAGATGGTGACGGTGAACGATGTCGATCAGGGCGCCGAGCCGGGGGACGAACTCGGCGACGGAGCGGTACGCCTGCGCAGTGGCAAGCTCGTCACGGGTGTGGGTCATCTGAATATCCGGCGTGCCGGCGCGAATCATCGTCGACTCGGCTTCAGCCAACCGGGCCATGGCAGCACCCAACACCCGCAACAGACCGAAGGCGCCCTCGCGGCCGACTACCGCCCGGATCGCCAGCCAGGTCGCCAGGGCGTCGACGTCCGCCTGGCTGAGCACCGGAATATCGGGACCGGCGACGGTCAGGCCGAGTAAAGCCCAGGCGCGTGCGACCTCTTCGGCTGCTATCCCGAGTTTCTCGGCCGCGGTCTGCACCGTGTAAATCGGTCGCCCCGACCACGACAAAACGTCACCGGCCAGGCCGAACAATCGGCCGCGCAGTTCGGCTTCCGCCATCTCGTCGACCGTGAAGCCAAGGTCGTCCAGATATTTGATCAGGTCGGCCCGCTCGCGCGCGTTCGCCACCCCAGCGGCCTCCAGCGCCTCGAAATCCAGGGAATCGGACACCTACAGAAGTCTGCCAGGTGCAGGCACGATTAGGGTGGATCGTCGTGAGCGATGCGACGGAGCCATCCCCGGCAAGCGGGCGGGACCCCTACCACGGACCGCTGGAAGATCGTCATCGCGAGTTGGGCGCCAGTTTTGCCGAATTCGGCGGCTGGCTGATGCCGGTGTCGTACGCGGGCACCGTCAGCGAGCACCACGCGACGCGAAATGCAGTGGGCCTGTTCGACGTCAGCCATCTCGGCAAGGCGTTGGTCCGCGGTCCGGGTGCCGCGCTGTTCGTCAACTCCGCGCTGACCAACGACCTCGGCCGCATCGAACCGGGCAAGGCGCAATACACGTTGTGCTGCACCCATTCTGGTGGCGTCATCGACGACCTGATCGCGTACTACGTCGACGATGACGAGATCTTTCTGGTGCCCAATGCCGCCAACACGGCCGCGGTGGTCGAGGCGCTGCAGGCCTTCCAAACCAGCAACGGGCCCGACGGGCTGACCATCACCGACGAGCATCGCTCCTACGCAGTGCTGGCGGTGCAGGGCCCGCGCTCGGCCGACGTGCTCGCCGAGTTGGGGCTGCCGACGGACATGGACTACATGGCCTACGCCGACGCCGTCTTCTCGGGTGTGCCGGTGCGGGTCTGCCGCACCGGGTACACCGGCGAACACGGCTACGAACTGCTGCCGCCCTGGGATACCGCGGGCGTGGTGTTCGACGCGCTGGTGACGGCGGTGTCGAACGCGGGCGGCGAACCGGCCGGTCTCGGCGCCCGCGACACCCTGCGCACCGAGATGGGCTATCCGTTGCACGGCCACGAGTTGTCGCTCGACATTTCGCCGCTGCAGGCCCGCTGCGGCTGGGCGATCGGCTGGAAGAAGGACGCGTTCTTCGGCCGCGAAGCGCTGCTGGCGGAGAAGTCGGCGGGGCCGAGGCGGCTGCTGCGGGGTCTGAAGATGCTGGGCCGCGGTGTGTTGCGGCCCGGGCTGACGGTGCAGGTCGGGGAAAACCCGGTCGGGGTCACCACATCCGGGACGTTTTCGCCGACGCTGCAGGCCGGCATCGCGCTGGCGCTGATCGACACCGACGCCGGGGTCGACGACGGCCAGCGGGTCACGGTCGACGTGCGCGGCCGCGCGGCGGAGTGTGAAGTGGTGCGCCCGCCGTTCGTCGAGCTGAAAACGCGCTAGCCACCGCCGCTTCACGCGGGAAAAACCTGTTGGTACGCGCATATACAATCGGCGCATGACGAGTGGCCTTCTAGAGTTCACCGTTCAACACGCGTCTAATCCCGCAAGTGGCGCAGAACGTGACTCCATCCTGGCCGACCCCGGATTCGGCAAGTTCTTCACCGACCACATGGTTTCGGTCGATTACGACGAGGGCCAGGGCTGGCACAACGCGCGGGTGATCCCGTACGGCCCAATCCAGCTGGACCCGTCCGCGATCGTGCTGCACTACGCGCAGGAAGTGTTCGAGGGGCTCAAGGTATACCGCTGGGCCGACGGCTCGGTGGTGTCATTTCGCCCGGACGCCAACGCCGCCCGGATGTGCGCGTCGGCGCGGCGCATCGCGATTCCCGAGCTGCCCGACGAGCTCTTCCTCGAATCCCTGCGCCAGCTCGTCGCTGTCGACAACGCCTGGGTGCCCAAGGCGGGCGGCGAAGAGGCGCTGTATCTGCGGCCGTTCATCTTCGCGACCGAGCCGGGGCTGGGGGTGCGGCCGGCCAAGCACTACCGGTACCTGCTGATCGGTTCGCCCGCCGGCGCATACTTCAAAAACGGCATCAACCCCGTCGACGTTTGGGTGTCAACGGATTACGTGCGGGCCTGCCCGGGCGGTACCGGTGCGGCGAAGTTCGGGGGTAACTACGCCGCGTCGCTGGTGGCCCAGGCCGAAGCCGCGGAAAACGGTTGCGACCAAGTGGTTTGGCTCGATGCGGTCGAGCGTCGCTTCGTCGAAGAGATGGGCGGCATGAACCTGTTCTTCGTGCTGGGCAGCGGCGGCACCTCGCGGCTGGTCACCCCGGAGCTGTCCGGCTCGTTGCTGCCGGGCATCACGCGGGATTCGTTGCTGCAGTTGGCACTTGACGCGGGCTTCACGGTCGAAGAGCGCAAGATCGATATCGACGAGTGGCAGAAGAAGGCCGCCGCGGGGGAGATCACCGAGGTATTTGCTTGCGGCACTGCGGCGGTCATCACGCCGGTCGGGCGGGTGAAGTACGCCGACAGCGAGTTCACCATCGGCGACGGCCAGCCGGGCGAGGTGACGATGGCGCTGCGCAACACGCTGACCCGCATTCAGCGGGGGACCTTCGCCGACACGCACGGCTGGATGACACGGCTGGGCTAGCAGCGGACCAACGCGGCAAGCGCCACGGCGCCGACCGTCGTGGTCAGTTCGATTGCGGCGCCCAGCACATCGCCGCTGATGCCGCCGAAGCGGCGCACGCAGTGCGCGACCAGCACCGCGCCGCAGCACAACGCCAGCACCACCGCGGCCGGCCCCTGCCAGGGCCGCGGACCCGCCAGCAGCGAAACCCCCAGCAGCGCCACGATCCAGCCGGCGACGACCGGCAGCCGCTGAGTACCGGCGACGTGGACGCCCAGGGCGCTACCGTCGGCCGCCGCCACCGAGCGGCGACAGGCCAGCACGGCGCTGACCCGGCCGGCGGCAACCGCCACGACGATCGCGGGAAGCCCGTGTCGAAATGTCGCGTCGAGCGCCGAAAATGCCAAGCCCTGCAACAGGATCACCAGTGCCACGGCCGCGACACCGAAGGGTCCCGTCGACCCGTCGCGCATTACCGCCAGGGCGCGCGACGGCGGCCCGTAGCAGCCCAGTCCGTCGGCGGTATCGGCGACGCCGTCGATGTGCAGTCCGCGGGTCGCGAGCAGAAGTGCCGCCACCGCAAGCAGTCCCGGCAGCGGGCTGGAAGCACCGAAGGCCAGCGAGCCGCCCCAGGTGATGCCCGCGGCCAGTGTTCCCAGGGCCGCACCGACCACCGGCAGCGCGGTCATGGCGCCGCGGCCCATCGGGGCGCCGCCGCGCCCGGGTAGTACCGTTCCGAATGCGAAAGCCGTTGCCAGCGAACGAATCACGGGGATGGTGCAGCGTCGTCGGGCCGGTTCGAAACACCGGCTTCGGAGAATGTCGCCATCGACGACAGCGTGGCCACGGCGGCACGCAGCACCGGCAGGGCCAGCGTCGCGCCGCTGCCCTCGCCCAGCCGCATCCGCAGGTCCAGGATCGGGTCCAGGTCCAACGCGGTCAGCGCCAGCGCATGACCGGGCTCGGTGGATCGATGGCCGGCCTGCCACCACTGCCGCGCGCCCGGTGCCAGGCGCTCGGCGACCAGCGCGGCGGCCGTCACCGCCATGCCGTCGAGCAGCAGCGGGGTGCGCCGCACCGCGGCTTGTGCGCAAAAGCCGGCCATCGCGGCCAGATCCGCGCCGCCGCAGCAGCGCAGCAAGGCGACCGGGTCGGGCAGCACCGGCCGGGTCCGGTACAACGCGTCGCGGACCGCGGCCGTCTTGCGGGCCCAGCCCGCGTCGTCGATGCCGGAGCCGAAGCCGACCACCGCGACCGGCTCGGCGTTCGTCAGCGCCGCCACCAGAACGGCTGCCGCGGTAGTGTTTCCGATGCCCATGTCGCCGGCGATCAGCAGATCGGCGCCGGCGTCGACCTCTTCGTCGGCGATGCGCTGGCCCGCCGCGATCGCGCTGGCGGTCTCCTCGTCGGTTAGCGCGTCCTGCACGGCGATGTCGCCGCTGGCGCGCCGCACCTTGTGCGCTCCGATCCGCTCCGAGAGCGGCTCGGCGTCCACCGCCAGATCGGCGACGCGCACCGTCGCGTCCGCGATCGCGGCCAGCGTGTTGATCGCCGCGCCGCCGGCGTCGATGTTGGCGACCATCTGTGCGGTCACCTCCGGCGGGTACGCCGACACCCCGGATTTAGCGATGCCGTGATCGCCGGCGAACACCACCACCCGGGCTCGCGCGAATTGCGTTGGCGGGCAATGCCCCTGGCACGATGCGATCCACACGGACAGGTCCTCGAGACGGCCCAGCGCGCCGTGCGGCTTGGTCAGGGTGTCCTGCCGGGCGCGGGCAGCCGCGGCAGCGGCCGCGTCGGGTGACGAGATCGGCGCGAATTCCATTATTTCCTTGACGGTTTGATCGATAACGGCTGACCGGCCACCACCAACACCACCTGATCGCACAGTGCCGCGACGCGCTGGTTGAGGCAGCCCAGCTCGTCGGCGAAACGGCGGCCGGATGCGGTGGCGGGCACCACGGTCAACCCGACCTCGGGACTGACCAGCACCAGCGTGGATTCGAACGCACCGACCGCGTCGAGCATCTCGTCCACCGCTTCGGCCGCCGATCCGTGCGCCCAGGCCTGGTGGCGATCCAGGGTCCCGGTCAGCCAGGTGCCGAGGTCGTCGATCAGGGTCGGGGTGTGCGGGGACTGCCGCAATTCGGTGGTGATGTCTTGGGTTTCGACCGTCGACCAGTGCGCGGGCCGACGCCCGCGGTGTTTCGCGATCCGATCGACCCAGTCCGCATCGGTGTCGTCGCTTCGTCCGGCGGCCAGGTAACGGACCGGTTGCCCGGGCGGCACCGACGCGGCGATTTCTTCCTCGGCCCACTCGGATTTGCCCGACCTGATCCCGCCGAGCACCAGGGTGCGCACTGCGGTCAGGAGGCTTTCCGGCAACGGCTAGCCGACACTGCTGCCGCGCTTGACCTGAGGCCGCGGCGCCCGCATGCGGCGCATCTGGGAAGCCCGGCCGGCAGCGTAAATACCGAGCTTCCAACGGCTTTCGGTGTTGCTCGGGAACTTCTCGTCGACCAGCCTGCTGACCTTGCGGCCCAGGATCAGGCCGTCGATGGCCATGATCGCGGTGATCACCAGCATCGCGGGGGAGATGTAGAGCTGCAGCTGCGGAGCACCGAACATGACGAACAGCAGACCCAGCGTCGCCGGCATGAACAGGCCGAGCACGTTGCGCCGGGCATCGACCACGTCGCGCACATAGCGGCGGATTGGACCCTGGTCGCGTGGCAACAGGTATGCCTCGTCGCCGGCCATCATGCGTTCCCGGCGGTCGGTCATCCGGGCCCGACCGGCGGTGCGCTCGGCCTTGCGCTCCTCACGGCTGAGCTTCGGGCCGGCCAGCGATTTGCGGCGAGCCCGCGCTTCGGCGGCGGTCTTGGGCGCCGGGGCGACGGGGCCCTTCTTCGCGCTGCGCCGGCCGGCTTCGCGCTTGGGTGTGGGCCGGCCCTTGGGGTCGGTTCTGCGTGACCGGCGCGACGCCGCTTCCAGGGCGGCATCGGACACGACCGGTGTCACGAGATCGCCTTCGCCGACCTCTTCATGGGTTTTCTTACGGCCCAACAACTTCACAACCGCCAGGTTACTTCGCGACTCGCCCGGTTCGGTGAATGGGCCCGTCAGGCATCGCGATAGCTCTGCGGCCGCACGTTAGTTGGACCTACCCTTAACAGTGATGAACGGCTACGGGTGATGGACAACGGCTCGATGGCCTCGGACGATGTTGCCACTGGTCTTTCTCCGGGTCGTTTGCAATTGCCGGCTATGCGGGTGTTGGTGGCCCCGGATTGCTACGGCGACAGTCTTTCGGCGCTAGAAGCTGCCGCCGCTATCGCGACCGGCTGGGGACGGTCCCGCCCGGGTGACCAGTTCATCGTCGCCCCGCAGTCCGACGGCGGCCCCGGTTTCATCGAGGTGCTGGCCAACCGGCTGGGCCAGAAGCGGCGCGTCGAGGTCGTCGGGCCGCTGGACACGACCGTCGAAGCCGAGTGGGTCTGGCATCCGGAGACGGCGACCGCCTACCTGGAAATCGCGCAGGCCTGCGGTCTGGCATTGCTTGGCCGTCCCGCCGACCCCGAGACGGCGCTGGCTGCGCACAGCAGGGGAGTCGGGCAGCTGATCGCCGAGGCGCTGCGCGCCGGGGCGAGGCGCATCGTGGTGGGACTGGGCGGCAGCGCGTGCAGCGACGGCGGGCAGGGCATGATCGCCGAGCTGGGCGGCCTGGAGGTCGCCCGGCACCAACTGGCCGACGTCGAGCTGATCGCCGCCTCGGACACGGAATATCCGCTGGTGGGGCCGTGGGGTGCGGCAAGGGTGTTCGGCCCGCAGAAGGGCGCCGACACGGTGACCGTCGCGGCGCTGGAAGTCCGCCTCGAGGCGTGGGCGCTGCAGCTGGAAGCGGTGGCCGGACGCGACGTGAGTTCGGAGCCCGGGGCCGCCGCCGCCGGGGGTATCGGCGCGGGTTTGCTTGCGCTTGGGGGCCGCTGCGAGTCCGGCGCGGCGATCATCGCCGAGCACACCCATCTGGCCGACGACCTCGACATTGCCGAGCTGATCGTCACCGGCGAAGGCAAGTTCGACGAGCAGTCGCTGCACGGAAAGGTGGTCGGATCGCTCGCCGCGGCGGCCGGCCCGCTGGGAATTCCGGTGATCGTGCTGGCCGGGCAGGTCGGCCTGGAGAAAACCGCGGTGCGCACGGCGGGCATCATGTCCGCGCTGTCCATGGCCGAGTACGCCGGTTCGGTGGGATTGGCGCTGGCCGACGCCGCAAACCAGCTGATGGGATTAGCGTCACAGGTGGCGGCGCGACTCGGGAATAGCGGTCCTGCGAGGTACCGTTGAGGCATTGGGTTCTACCCGAGCGGTTCGGGTGCCCGGGCACCTAACCAACAACAGGCATGTAGGAGAAGTAATGACGGTGCAAAACGAGTCGACCGCCAAGACCCATGGCGTAATCCTGACCGAGGCCGCCGCCACCAAGGCGAAGTCTCTGCTGGACCAAGAGGGACGCGACGACCTGGCGCTGCGTATCGCCGTTCAGCCCGGCGGATGCGCTGGCCTGCGCTACAACCTGTTCTTCGACGACCGTGCGCTGGACGGCGACCTGACCGCCGACTTCGGTGGCGTGAAGCTGACGGTGGACCGGATGAGCGCTCCGTATGTGGAAGGCGCCTCGATCGACTTCGTGGACACCATCGAGAAGCAGGGCTTCACCATCGACAACCCGAACGCCACGGGTTCTTGCGCCTGCGGGGATTCCTTCAACTGACGCCGGCGTCCTGGGGGTCCAGGACGCGGGGTTAGTACGAGCCCCCGGTACGCAACACGTACGAGCACACCAGGATCTCGCCGCGCTGGAACAACAGCTGCGCGACTCCCTGAACCTGTCCACGCAGCGGGCCGCCGACGGCGGGCGATACCTGCATCGTGAACAGTGTCTGAGCCTGGTACTGCGACAGGTACACGATCTTGTCGATCGACGTCAGCTGGACCTGGGAGAACTGCTTGCGGAACGCGTCGCTGCTCAGCTTGGCCAGCGCTTGGTCGGACCGGCGGTCGCGGACGCCGTCGTAGAGGCCGCACAGCGCGTTGCGGGCGATCTCGTCGGTGTTGCGGTTCTCCAGCGCGTCCAGGTAGCCCTGGATCGCGGTCTTGGCCGAGGCTTCGGAGAACGCGGCGCCGGTGTTGGCCCCGTTGGTGCGGACGCCGTACACGATCGCTGCCGTCATCGCCGCGACCAGCGCGATCGCCGCCAGCACTCCGATGACCAACCGTCGCGTTGAGCGCCGTTTCGGGTAGCCCGGCGGCGGCGTCGGGCCGGGGTAGGCGCCCGGGGGAGGCTCGTTGCCCGGCCGCGGTGCGAAGGCAGTTTCGCCACCCGCAGCGTCGTGCGGGAAGTCGACCGGCTCGGTGTAGGGCACCGGTCGGTCGCCGCCGAGAGCGTGGTTAGGCGAATGCGGACCGCCCATTGTGGTTCTCCTACGTTGGTAGACACCGACCACGAGCGGGTACCGCCCGAGTATTCGGCCCCGGCGACTTCAGTGAGTTCCCTAGGGAGGCTAGCGCACCCCCTCGCGCCCACTGCGGACGCTGGCGCTGTCTGGTTGGCCGGCGAAACGCGTAGGTAGGCTGGACGCGCTTACCGATGAAGGGTGGATATTTCGTGACGATCGCGGTGACCGGTTCGATTGCGACCGACAATCTGATGCGTTTTCCTGGCCGGTTTTCCGAGCATCTGCTGGCCGAACATCTGCAGAAGGTTTCGCTCAGCTTCCTGGTCGACGACCTGGTGATTCACCGTGGCGGCGTGGCAGGCAACATCGCCTTCGCCATCGGCGTGCTCGGCGGTGACGTCGCGCTGGTCGGCGCGGCCGGCGACGACTTCGGCGAATACCGCGAGTGGCTGGAGCGCCACGGGGTCAACTGCGAGAACGTGCTGATCTCCAAGACCGCGCACACCGCCCGGTTCACCTGCACCACGGACGAGGACATGGCCCAGATCGCGTCGTTCTACCCGGGCGCGATGTCGGAGGCCCGCAACATCAAGCTTTCCGACGTCGTGTCATCGGTGGGCAAGCCGGACCTGGTCATCATCGGGGCCAACGACCCCGACGCGATGGTGGTGCACACCGAGGAGTGCCGCAAGCTCGGCCTGGACTTCGCCGCCGACCCGTCCCAGCAGCTGCCGCGCCTGTCCGGCGAGGAGATCAACAAGCTGGTCGACGGGGCCGCCTACCTGTTCACCAATGACTACGAGTGGGAGCTGCTGCTCAACAAGACCGGCTGGTCGGACAACGAGGTGCAGGAAAAGGTCGGCCTGCGGGTGACCACGCTGGGTGCCAAGGGCGTGGACATCGTCGACCGCGACGGCACCACCACCCACGTCGGCGTGGTGCCGGAGAAGAGTCAGACCGACCCCACCGGCGTCGGCGACGCGTTTCGGGCCGGCTTCCTCACCGGGCGCAGCGCCGGGCTGAGCATCGAGCGGTCGGCGCAGCTGGGCTCGCTGGTGGCCGTGCTGGTGCTGGAATCGACCGGCACGCAGGAGTGGACGTGGGACCACGCGGAAGCCAAGACGCGGCTGGCGGATGCCTACGGCGACGAGGCGGCCGCCGAAATCGCCTCCGTACTGGCCTAGTGCCGGCCTGAGTTCACGCAGCTGCTAGAGCTGTACGGGGTAGACCGGCTCGCTGATCTGGGGCACCACGGTGTGCTCGACGAAGATCGCGTGCCAGAGCATGAAGATCAGCACCGTCCACAGCCGTCGGCTGTGATCGCTGACGCCGCTGCGGTGTTCGTCGAGCATCCGGCGCACGGCGGCGGTGTCGACCAGGTGACCGGCCTGCGACGCGTCCACCGTCGCGTAGGCCCACTCCAGCAGTTCGCCGGCGCGCAGCCAATGCCGGATGGGCACCGGAAAGCCCAGCTTGGGCCGGTTTAGCACGTGGGCGGGGACGATGGGTTCCAGCGCGCGCCGCAGCGCGTACTTGGTGGTGGTTCGGGTGATCTTCGCCTCGACGGGTAGCCGCGACGCGACCGCGAACACCTCCGGATCCAGGAACGGCACCCGCAGCTCCAGCGAGTTGGCCATCGTCATCTTGTCGGCCTTGACCAGGATGTCGCCGCGCAGCCAGGTGAACAGGTCGACGTGCTGCATGCGGGCCACCGGGTCCCAGCCCGCCGATTCGGCGTACACCGAGGCCGTCACGTCGGTATGCGTCCACTGCTCGCGGAACCCGGTCAACACGTCGCGCAGCTGCGCGTCCGAGAAGCTGCGGGCGTTGCCGTAGTAGCGCTCCTCGAGCGTCAGCGAACCGCGATGCAGCAGGCTCTTACCGCGCATACCGTCGGGCAGCGGCTTGCTCATTTTGCCCATCGATCGCCGCAGCGGCGGGGGAAGGTAGTCAAAGGGCTTCAGCGACAACGGTTCTCGATAGATCGTGTACCCGCCGAACAGCTCGTCGGCGCCCTCGCCGGAGAGCACCACCTTGACGTGCTTGCGGGCCTCACGCGCGACGAAGAACAGCGGCACCAGCGCCGGGTCGGCGACCGGTTCGTCGAGATACCAGACGATCTCGGGCAGGGCGGCGACGAACTCGCCGGCGCTGACCACCTTGGCGATGTGGCGGGCCCCGATGGCCTCGGCCGAGGCCACCGCGATGTCGATCTCGGAGAAGCCCTCGCGCTCGAATCCGGTGGTGAACGTGATCAGCCGCGGGTTGTGCCGGATGGCCAGCGCCGCGATCGCGGTGGAATCGATGCCGCCGGACAGGAACGCCCCGACCGTGACGTCGGCGCGCATGTGCTTGGCCACCGAGTCCTCGAGCACCGCGGTGATCTCGTCGTAGCGGGCCTGCTCGGTGTCGCGGGTCAACGGCACCGCGGCGAACCGCGGCGCGAAGTAGCGGGTGACCTGCGGCGGCGATCCGGGCCGGATGCGCGCGTAGCAACCCGATTCGAGCCGGCGCACCCCGCGGTGCAGCGTCTCGGGCTCCGGCACGTACTGCAGGACGGTGTAGTGCTGCACCGCGCGCTCATCGATCGCGGTGTCGAACCCGACCAGGTCGACGAGATCCAGCAGGCATTTTTTCTCGCTGGCCACCGCCGTGCCGCCGGTGCCGGTCGCCATGAACAGTGGCTTGATGCCGAAAGGATCGCGGGCACAGAACAATTCGCGGGTGACGGTGTCCCACAGCGCGAAGGCGAACATGCCGCGCAGCCGCGTCAGCACCTCGGTGCCCCAGTGGTGGTAGCCGGCGACGATGGCCTCACCGTCACCGTCGGTGGCGAAGGCGGCGCCGTACCGGGCGGCCAGTTCGTCGCGCAGCTCGAGGTAGTTGTAGATCTCGCCGTTGAACACCAGCACGTAGCGGTCGGGTGCCTCGGGCGGTCCCCAGCGCAGCGGCTGATGCGAATGTGCGATGTCGATGAACGACAGCCGGTTGAAGCCGAACACGACGGCCCCGTCATGGTCTGGGTCAAACAAACCGCCGGGCTCGTCGGGCCCCCGGTGCCGCATCAGGCGTAGCGAGCGGATGATGGCGTCATCGGTCCCGGCAGCGCCGGGGCCGCCCGCCCGGTCGTTCAGGCCGGCCGGGGCCGCGACGAACGCCAGCAGTCCACACACGGCCACCAATATGCCGTACTTCGGCGACGCTTGTGGACGCCGCACCGGGCCGGTCGCGACGACGCGGCGCCCGACCGGCCGGGGTTTAGTCGCCGGGCCGAGCGGCGTGGTCTACGCTGCGTAGTATTCGACGTTCGAGCAGGAGGCGCCAACGTGACACCCGGCGGGCAGTTCCGTTCGCAGCGTTTGTCGCATCGCATATTTCGACCGCTGGCGCTGGCCGGAACGCTGGGAGTGCTGGCGGTCACCCTTAGTGGTTGCAGCTGGCAGACGGTGTTTGCCCTGGGCTGGCCCGAGGGCATCACGCCGCAGGCCCACCTCAACCGGGAGCTGTGGATCGGCGCGGTGATCGCTTCGCTCGTCGTCGGGGTCATCGTGTGGGGTCTGATCTTCTGGTCGGCGGCGTTCCACCGGAAGAAGGCCACCGACACCGAACTGCCGCGGCAGTTCGGCTACAACATGCCGCTGGAGCTGGTGCTCACGGTGACGCCGTTCCTGATCATCTCGGTGCTCTTCTACTTCACCGTCGTGGTGCAGGAGAAGATGCTGCACCTGGACAAGAACCCCGAGGTTGTGATCGACGTCACGGCCTTCCAGTGGAACTGGAAGTTCGGTTATCAGAGCGTCAATTTCAAGGACGGCACGCTGACCTACGACGGCGCCGACGAGGCCCGCAAGAAGGCGATGGTCTCCAAGCCCGAGGGCAAGGACGAGCGCGGCGAAGAGCGCGTCGGCCCGGTCCGCGGCATCAACACCGAAGACCGGTCCTACCTGAACTTCGACAAGATCGAGACGCTGGGAACGCCCACCGAGATTCCGGTATTGGTGCTACCGGCCGGCAAACGCATCGAATTCGTGTTGAATTCAGCCGATGTCATCCACGCTTTCTGGGTGCCGGAATTCCTCTTCAAGCGCGACGTGATGGCCTACCCCAAGCAGAACAACTCGGTCAACGTGTTCCAGGTCGAAGAGATCCAAAAGACCGGGGCATTCGTCGGCCACTGTGCGGAGATGTGCGGCACGTATCACTCGATGATGAACTTCGAGGTCCGTGTCGTTGAGCCCAACGACTTCAAGGCTTATTTGCAGCAACGCAGCGAGGGAAAGACGAACGCTCAAGCGCTGCAAGCGATCGCGCAGTCTCCGCTGGCGGTGACCACTCATCCGTTCGACACTCGCCGCGGCGAACAGACCCAACCAGTCGGTTAGGACACCCCATGCATATCGAAGCGAGGCTGTTCGAATTCGTCGCCGCGTTCTTCGTCTTCTGCGCGGTGCTCTACGGGGTACTGACCGCGCTGTACGCCACCGGTGGCGAGGAGTGGGCGGGTACCACCGCGCTGGCGCTGACGGGCGGTTTGGCGTTGATCACGGCCACCTTCTTCCGGTTCGTGGCCCGTCGCCTCGACACCCGGCCCGAGGACTACGAGGGCGCTGAAATCAGCGACGGTGCAGGCGAATTGGGGTTCTTCGCCCCGCACAGCTGGTGGCCGCTGATGCTCGCATTGTCGGGCTCGGTCGCCGCGGTCGGTATCGCGCTGTGGCTGCCGTGGCTGATCGTCGCCGGTGTGGTGTTCATCCTTGCTTCGGCCGCCGGATTGGTCTTCGAGTACTACGTGGGCCCCGAGAAGCACTGATTTGCGTCTCAAAGGTAACAATCTGGGCATCAGTTGAGCCGTCGCCCGTTTGCCAAGACTTCTTTGCGCTACCCGGTTCGGTAGGGTTTTGCGCAAGCACATGAGAATCTCCCGAGCGCGTGCGACACGAGGTACCCCTGAAGCCGCGTGCGCAGGTGACGCAGTTGGACAGGGCAGGCAGACATGAGCGGGCCGAAACCCCCGGGATGGGAACCCGACGAATCCGATTCGGCCAGTGAGCTCACCCACGAACCGAATTCCGACGGCGAGCCCGACGACGAATTAGACGAGCGCGACGAATTGCCTGGCCGTCACGAACTCGAGCCCTTCAGCGACAGCGGCGCAATACCGGCGGCGGGGCAGACCGGCCAGACGGACGCATATTCGCGTGCCTACTCCGCACCGGAGTCCGAGCATTTCATCAGCGGCCCGTATGTGCCGGCCGATCTGGGGCTGTACGACTACGAGGATTACGACGACGCAGCCGACGAGGATGACGAAGCCGGCGCCCCGCGCTGGCCGTGGGTGGTCGGCGTCGCCGCCATCGTGGCCGCGATCGCGCTCGTGATTTCGGTGTCGCTACTGTTTGCGCGCACCGACACCAGCCAACTCGCCAATCCGGGCACCACCGCGTCCTCCACCCCGCCGGTGCAGGACGAGATCACCACGACCAAGCCGCCGCCGCCGACCACCACCGAAGCGCCGCCGCCACCGCCCCCGACAGCTACGGAGACCCAGACCGTGACGGTGACCCCACCGCCCCCGCCTCCTCCGCCGCCGCCACCCGCGCCGTCCACCGCACCGCCGCCGGCCACGACGTCGGCCACCGCGGCCCCGCCTCCGGCGCCACCGCCATCGACGACGCCGGCCGGTCCACGGCAGGTCACCTATTCGGTGACCGGGACCAAGGCACCGGGTGACATCATCTCGGTGACCTACGTCGACGCCTCCGGCCGCTCACGCACCCAGCACAACGTCTACATCCCGTGGTCGATGACGGTCACACCGATCTCGCAATCCGACGTCGGCTCCGTGCAGGCGTCCAGCCTCTTCCGGGTTAGCCGGCTCAATTGCTCGATCACCACCAGTGACGGAACGGTGCTGTCGTCGAACAATGCTGACCAACCCCAGACGAGCTGCTGATGGTCAGCAGATACTCCGCGTATCGACGCGGATCCGACACCGTTCCGCCGGATGTCATCGATCGACTCTTGCTGGGGTCGTGCGCCGCGATCTGGCTGCTGTTGCTGGGTGTCAGCGTGGCCGCCGCGGTCGCGCTGGCCGACCTCGGCGGTGGCCTGCACAGCGCGGCCCGCAATCCGCACAGCACGCCCTGGGTGTTGTACACCGTCATCATCGTGTCCGCGTTGATCATCGCCGGGGCCATCCCGGTGCTGCTGCGGGCCCGCCGGATGACCAAGGCCGAACCGCCGATCGTTCGGTCGACGGCACTGCAGGGACGGCCGCCGAGCCGGCCGGCCGGCACGCGCACCGTGGTGGAACGGGTGCGCCCGCAGCGCACACCGATCGCCGGCGCGAACGGGGAGTGGTCCGGGGAGGCCGTGGACCGGATCTGGTTGCGCGGCACCGTCGTGCTGACCGGCACGATGGGCATCGCACTCATTGCCGTCGCCGCGGCGACGTACTCGATGGCCGTCGGGCAGGACGGCCCGTCCTGGGTCGGCTACGGGGTGGCCGCGGCCTTCACCGCGGCGATGCCCGCAGTCGAATGGCTCTATGTTCGGCAGCTACGCCGCGAAGTCGCGGCAACCTAGTCGTCGGGTGTCACGAAGCTTTGGCGTACCGGCGGACCAACTCGCCGTCCCGGAACGTGCTGGTGTGCTGCAGGCCCCCGTCGTCCCGGCAGAAAAACGTCCACTGCCGCGGACCGGTGTGCGGTGAGCCGATCATCTTGACCGTGTAGCGCTGACCGGTGGGGCGAATCGTCCCGATGACGTCACCCACTCGAATCTGCGACGGATGAATCTCGGGTGCGTCGTTCCAGTCTTGAATTGCCATAAGACAGCCATCCCCACTTTCGGGCCGCGTCACGCAGTCATATTCGGGAATCGCCTACCTGTGGCGTAGCGTCAAGCGTGAGTTGGCCTCGTTGTCAGCGGTGGTACAACCGCATCGGCGCCCCGCTCCGCCGCCCCCGACTTTGAGGGCGATGTCGACGGTGAAGGGATCGCCCATGAAGTGTATGACACTCAGCAGCGCAAGCCGACATCCGCGATGAGCCGTCCCCTCGCCACCCGAGGCCGAGCGAAACCCGTCCGGTTATCGGTGGCTCGTGAGCTCGGCCGCGTCATCGACGGCGCGTGGTGGCCGCGCGCTGACCGCATGAGCATTGAGTTGCCCGACCTGGTCGCCATGTTGACGCCGATGCTGGGCGACATCACGTCGATCAACGTCAATTGGCAACCGCTGCAACGACCACCGGACTTCAATTGGCCGGGATGGGACCAGAAGCGCCACCACATCATCACCATCAGCGGCGGCGACCGTCAAGCCAACCTGCTGGTCATCCCGTATGGGACCTACAACGCGCTGGCGCTCATGGTGTTGCGCTGCGCAGCTGACCTCTCGGTTTGTCCCGCCGACCGGGAGAAGCCCGTCTTCGTGACCGCGGGATCGATCCTGCGCGCCGCCCAAGAGCAGCGCGCCGCCGACTGACGCTGGCCGCGGCGGCTAGTGTTCGCCGTTGGTGGAGCCGTTGGTGGAGCCGTTGGTTTCTTGGCGTTCCCGCAGCGCGGTCAGCGCGCGTTGCTCCGAGGCGTGGGCCGCCTCGCGCAACGCCGCATCCTCGGACACCGGGTCGGCGAACAAGAAGCTGCCGCTGCCCGGCGTACCGCCCGAGCCCAGCTTGTTCATCTTGTTGGGAATCGCCGCGCCCGCGTATTCCAGCGGAATCGGGTGGCCGTGGTCGTCGACCGGGCCGAGCGGCTGGTGCAGCTCGATGTAGGCACCGTGCGGCAGCCGCTTGATGATGCCGGTCTCGACGCCGTGCTCAAGTAGCGCCCGGTCGCTGCGCTGCAGCCCGATGCACCAGCGGTAGCTGATGAAGAAGACGAACGGCGGCAGGATCACCATGCCGATACGCCCGATCCACGTCGTCGCGTTCAGCGAGATATGGAACGTGTAGGCGATGATGTCGTTCATCGCGCACAGCGTCAGGAGCATGTAGAAGGCGATCGCCATCGCGCCGATCGAGGTCCGCACCGGCACGTCGCGCGGCCGCTGCAGCAGGTTGTGGTGGGCCCTGTCGCCGCTGAACCGCTTCTCCAGGAACGGGTAGACGATCAACAGGCCGAAAACGGCACCCATCAGCAGCGCGACCCAGACCACGGCCGGAATGGTGTGGTGCCAGAAGTAGAACTCCCACGGCGGCCAGATACGCGCCAGGCCTTCCGTCCACATCATGTAGAAGTCGGGCTGCGAGCCGGCCGACACCTGAGATGGCTTGTAGGGGCCCAGGTTCCAGATCGGGTTGATCTGCAGCAGGCCGCCCATCAGACCCAGCACACCGACGATGGCCGCGAAGAACGCGCCGGACTTGACCGCGAACACCGGCATGACGCGCACGCCGACGACGTTGTGCTCGGTGCGTCCGGGGCCGGGGAACTGGGTGTGCTTTTGGAACCACACCATGGCCAGGTGCAACCCGATCAGCGCCAGGATGATGCCCGGGATCAGCAGGATGTGCAGGGCGTACATCCGGGGGATCAGGATGGTGCCCGGGAAGTCACCGCCGAAAAGTGCCCAGTGCAGCCAGGTTCCGATCACCGGCATGCCCAGTGTGATCGACGAGAGCGCGGCCCGCAGACCGATACCGGAGAGCAGGTCGTCGGGCAGTGAGTAGCCGAAGTAGCCCTCGAACATCGACAGGATCAGCAGCAGCGAGCCGATCACCCAGTTGGCCTCGCGGGGCCGGCGGAACGCGCCGGTGAAGAAGATGCGCGCCAGGTGCACCATGATCGACGCCGAGAACATCAGCGCGGCCCAGTGGTGGATCTGGCGGACGAACAGGCCGCCGCGGACCTCGAAGGAGATGTCGAGGGCGGACTGGTAGGCCCGCGACATCTCGACGCCGCGCAGCGGCTGGTACACGCCGTTGTAGGTGACGTCCACCATCGACGGGTCGAAGAACAGCGTCAGGTACACGCCGGTGATCAGCAGCACGAAGAAGCTGTACATCGCGATCTCACCGAGCAGGAACGACCAGTGCGTCGGGAAGACCTTGTTGAGCTGCCGGCGGACCGCGGCCGACGGGTGATACCGGGTGTCGATGTCCTCGCCCTGGCGGGCCAGGACATCGCCGATCTTCGGGGGACTCAGTTTTGGACTCATGTCGTCGTCCTCTCCCAGAATGCAGGACCGACGGGCTCGATGAAGTCACCGTTGGCAACCAGATACCCGTTGGAGTCGATGGTGATCGGCAGTTGCGCCAACGCGCGGGCCGCCGGGCCGAAGATCGGCTTGGCGAAATGCAAAGCGTCGAACTGCGATTGGTGGCAGGGGCACAGGATTCGGTAGGACTGCTGCTCGTACAGCGACGACGGGCAGCCCAGGTGCGAGCAGACCTTGGTGAACGCGAAGAACTCGCCGAAGTTGAAGCTTTCCTGGTTCTGACGCTTGACCACCCGCGGCATGTCGGTGGGCCGGATCCGGATGAGCATCACGGGATTACGGACACCCATCTTGATGCCGATCAGCTTTTCGTGCGATTCCACCGTGGTGCCGTCGCCGTCGGACTCGCGCCACGGGAACACGGTCTCCATGCCGCCGGCGGCCATGTCCTCGGGACGCATCTTGACGAACGGAGCACCGTCGGTGGCGCCGGTGGCACGCGCCAGGAAGATCGTCTCGCCGTGGTAGCGCGGGGTCCAGCCCGACGTCCACAGCACCGCTTTCATGCCGTCGGCGGTGGGCACGACCGGCTTCCACGGGTTCTTGATCAGACCGCCGGCAAACGCCACCAGGGTGCCAAGGCCGAACGCGCCCATGCCCAGGCCGAACGACGCTCCGATCAGCTTGCGGCGCCCGATCGTCGACGTCTCGTAGGCATCGGTCAGGTTCGCGACGACCGTCTTGCGGTCGATGTCGCGCGAGGCGCCGTCATGGCGGTCCTGGATCGAAATCTCTTCCGGGATAAAGCGTTTCTGGTACAGAATCGCGCCGATGGCGATCGACAGGACCGACATGCCGAAGGTGAAGCCGTACAGCGGCGTGGCCAGCGAGTAGAGGAAGTTGCCGGCCTGCCCGTCCGACTTGTACTCCCACGGCCAGAACAAGAAGATCAGCAGCAGGGCCAACCCGAACCCGCCGCCCAGCAAAAGCCACAGGGCCACGCCGCGCTCGGCACGTTTCTCGGCCTTGGTGCCCTCGACCGGCCAGCGCGGTTCCTTGAAGACGGTCTCGACGCCGTCGATCTTGCCGCCCAGCTCGAGCAGTTCCTGGTTGGACATCGAGGCCAGTGCGGCCTGGTCCGGCTCTTTACCGACGCCGGTGCTTTCCGAGCTCATGCCCGTGCCCCAATCCACAATGCCAACGCGATGGCCGCGACCATCCCGATGATCCACGCCGCCATGCCCTCGGGTGCGGGTCCGAACCCGCCGAGGCCGTAGCCACCCGGCGACCGCTCCTCGGTGACGTTCTTGACGTAGCCGATGATGTCCTTCTTGGCCTCGAAGGAAAGCTGGCGGTCGTCGAACTTCGGCATGTTCTGCGGGCCGGTCAGCATCGCGGTCAGGATCTGCTGCTCGTTGGCCTCACCCAGGTCGGGCGCGAACTTGCCCGACGACAGCGCGCCGCCCTTACCGGTGAAGTTGTGGCACGAGGCGCAGTTGAGGCGGAACAGATCGCCACCGCGGCCCAGGTCGTCGCCGCGCAACGAGCGCATCGCGATGCTGCCGTCGGGGTTGCGCACCACAGTAGGGCCGCCACCGTTGGCCTGGACGTAGGCCCCGATCGCGTCGATCTGGGCCTCGTCGAAGATCGGCGCTTTACGCGGGGCCTGGGCCTCGCCGCGCATGGCCGGCATGCGGCCGCTGGACACCTGGAAGTACACCGCCGCTTCGCCGACGCCGATCAGGCTGGGTCCGTGGTCCGGCACGCCCTGCAGGTTGGCGCCGTGGCAGGACACACAGGACGTGTCGAACAGCTGCTTGCCGTTGCGCAGCAGCGCCGAGTTCGATTCGTCGGCGACCGCGACCTGGGGGGTGGGGGTCAGCACCGCAGCCAGCCCGCCGGAGATGGTCAGCGCGATCATCAGCAGCAGCCCGCCGGACAGCCGACGGCGAAGGCGCCGCCTGCTCTGCTCTTGCAGCGCTTTTTTGCGAGGCTGACTCTGCGGCTTACGGCCGCGGGATCGGGTGAATCCCAGTTTCTTCAACCGAGCACTCCTGTTCATTCCTCTTTGAAAGCGCCGGCCTTCAGCGGATGAAATAGATCACGGTGAACAGCGCGATCCACACGATGTCGACGAAATGCCAGTAGTAGGAGACGACGATGCTGGCCGTCGCCTGCGCGGGGGTGAACTTAGTCATCCCGGTTCGGGCCAGCAGGAATATGAAGGCGATGAGCCCGCCGGTCACGTGCAGGCCGTGGAAGCCGGTGGCCAGATAGAACACGCTGCCGTAGGCGCTGCCGTGGATGGTCGTCCCGTGGGTGGCCAGGTGGAAGTACTCGTAGGCCTGCCCGAGGACGAAGAACAGTCCCATCAGGAAGGTGACCACGTACCACCGGCGCAGGCCGAAGACGTCGCCGCGCTCGGCGGCGAACACGCCCATCTGGCAGGTGAACGACGACGCGATCAAGACCAAAGTCACCGGCACGGCTTGGTACAGATTCAGCTCGGTGGGCGGCGGCGGCCAGTTCCCGCCGGCCTGCGCCCGCGCCGTGAAATAGAACGCGAACAGGCCGGCAAAGAACATCAGCTCGCTGGACAGCCACACGATGGTGCCGACACTGACCATGTTGGGCCGATTCAGCGAATGAACCCGCGACGTGATCGCGGTCCCCGAGGTCCCTACAGCACTCGTCACATCCGCAAGTATGACGCTTTGTAGTTGTTGAACTCTACCCGGGGCGGAAATTCGCCTCCGCGCGTCGCTTTTGTGGAACTTTTCCGGGACTGGAAACGACGGTTAGGTGTCGGTTGGTCCACGTGGGACCATCGGCGCGTGGCTCTCTCACCTGAGGCTCCCTCGCCCCGCGCGTTTTCCGCGTCGGCTCCCGGGGCCACACCGACCTGGCCGCAGCTGCTGGGCCGGTTGACCGACGGGCAGAACCTGGCCCGCGGTCAGGCCGCGTGGGCGATGGACCAGATCATGACCGGCAATGCGCGCCCGGCCCAGATCGCCGCCTTCGCGGTCGCGATGAAGATGAAGGTGCCCACCGCCGCCGAAGTCAGCGAGCTGGCCGAGGTGATGCTCAGCCACGCGCGCCGCATCCCGGCCGAAGCGATCCGCGGCGACGCCGTCGACATCGTCGGTACCGGCGGTGACGGCGTCAACACCGTCAACCTGTCCACGATGGCCGCGATCGTGGTCGCCGCCGCCGGGGTACCGGTGGTCAAACACGGCAACCGCGCGGCGTCGTCGCTGTCCGGTGGCGCCGACACGCTCGAGGCCCTCGGCGTGCGCATCGATCTGGGGCCCGATCAGGTTGCGCGCAGTCTCGCCGAGGTCGGGATCGGGTTCTGCTTCGCGCCCACGTTCCATCCGTCTTACCGGCACGCGTCGGCGGTGCGCCGCGAGATCGGGATACCGACGGTCTTCAATCTCCTTGGGCCGCTTACCAACCCGGCGTTGCCGCGGGCCGGGCTGATCGGCTGCGCGTTCGCCAACCTCGCCGAGGTGATGGCCGGGGTGTTCGCCGCGCGCCGCGCCAGCGTGCTGGTCGTGCACGGCGACGACGGCCTGGACGAACTGACCACGACCACCACCAGCACGATCTGGCGCGTGCAGGCGGGCACGGTGGACAAGTTGACGTTCGATCCCGCGGGATTCGGGTTCGCTCGCGCGGATCTCGACCAGCTGCTGGGCGGTGACGCGAACGCCAACGCCGAGGAGGTGCGCGCCGTGCTGGGCGGTGCCACTGGCGCGGTCCGCGACGCCGTCGTGCTCAACGCCGCGGGCGCGATCGTCGCGCATGCGGGCCTATCCAGCCGCGCCGAATGGTTGCCGGCGTGGGAGGACGGGCTGCAGCGGGCCGGCGCGGCCATCGACTCCGGGGCCGCCGAACAGCTGCTGGCGCGTTGGGTGCGGTTCAGCCAGCAGGCCTGAGTCCGGCCCTCGCGCCGCTTGTTCGCCCGCCAGCCGCGCCGAGCGCGCCGCCGCGGCCCACCCCGCCCAGGCGCCGGCCGAGTGCAGCGGCGAGGCCCAGCCGATGTCGCCGGCGACCCGCACGACGCGCACTCCCGGGGTGACCAGCCAGCGCGCGATCAGCGCCGTCTCCTCGACCAGCGCACCGCCCAGCGGGGCCGCAGCCGTCAGAATCGCTTGTGCCCCAGCCACAATGGCGTCGATCACCGGCATCGGTGGCACGCCGCGGCGGGCGGTGCCGGCCGCGGCGAGCTGGCCGTAGCGGATGACGGCGAGGTGATAGCCCCCACTGCCGTCCGGGGCGGCGGCGATCAGCTCGGGCAGCGCGGCCAGCGCCCGCAACCGCTGGCCCCGCCACAGCACCTCGACGGCGGTGGCCGTGCGGTCGCGCAGTCGCGCCGCGCTCTCGAAATGGCGATGCTCGGCCAGCGCGCCGACCTGGTCGACGGCCGCCCCGAAGGCGCAGTTGTCCGCGCCGTCGATCAGGGCCGCGGCGCGCTGCGTGGCCGCGGCGTACTGCGTGGCGCTCAGGTCGCGCGCGGCCGGACAGGGCGACACTTCGACCTCGGGGCAGGCCGGTCCGTGGCGAGCCGAACGGCCGAGTCGCGTTGTGCAGGTGCGGATTCCGGTGAACCGCGCCAGCAGCAGCGCGGTGTCGGCGGCGTCGGTGCGGGACCGAAACGGCCCGATGGCGCGATCGTGTCGCGGGGCCCGCACCACCGACAGCCGCGGGAACGCCTCGTCGCTCAGGGCCACCCACCACCACCGCTGCGGGAACCGCGAGCGGCGGTTGTACGGCGGCGCGTGTGCGGCCAGCATCCGCAGCTCCCGAACCCCGGCCTCCAGGGCGTGTGCGCACTCGACGTGGTCGACGGAGCCGGCCAGCGTCACCATCTCCTTGATCCGGCCGCGGGGGTCGGCACCGGTGAAGTACTGGCCGACCCGGCGGCGCAGGTCGACGGCGGTGCCGACGTAGAGCACCTCGCCCGACGGGCCGCGGAACAGGTACACCCCGGGCCGGTGCGGCAGGTGATCGGCGAGCACGCGCTTGCGGCGCTGGGTCGGTGTCACGTCGGGCAGATACGCGCGCAGGTCGGCGTAGGTGTGCACGCCCTGGTTGCCGACCCGCTCGATCAGCGCGTGCAGCACGTCGACGGTGGCGCGGGCGTCGTCCAGCGCCCGGTGGGTGGGCTGGGTGGCCCCCCCGACCCGGTGGGCGAACAGCCGCGCCAGGGCGGCCAGTCGCACGCTGGGCGCCTCCTCGCGACTCAGCACGCGGCGCGCCAGCCGCACCGTGCACAGCACTTGCGGTCGGGGCCAACGGATTTCGCAGTGTTCGGCGGCTGCCCGCAGAAACCCGACGTCGAACCCCGCGTTGTGGGCGACCAGCACCGCCGCCTGGTCCAAGCCGGCGAACTCCAAAAACATCGGCAGCACGGCGTCGATGGTCGGGGCATCGCACACCATCGCCGTCGTGATGCCGGTGAGCGCGACGATCTGGGGCGGGATGCTGCGCTGCGGGTCCACCAGGGTGCCGAACTCGCCGAGCACGACGCCGCCGCGGACCTTGACCGCCCCGATCTCGGTGATGGCGTCGGCAGCCGCCCCGTCTTTTGGGCGGCTGCGTCCGCCAGTCGTCTCCAGGTCGACGACGACGAAGGTGGTCTCGCGCAACGGGGTGTCGTCGGAAGGCGTCCAGCCCGGGTCCCCGCGCGATTTCCGGTCTGTTTCCAAGTCGGCAAAACTCAGTTGAGTCCCACCAGTCACACCCATGGGCGTGACGTTAAGCATCGGGACCGACACCGGCGGCGTTCCCACGCCGGGGTCGCGGGCGCCAAAAGATGTCGGTGCCCGCGGTTAGCGTTCGGGTCGAGCACGACAAGCCGGATGAGAGGACCGATTCCGATGGCCCACAGCAGCCCAACCAGCAGCCCAACCGACAGCAAAGGTGTCGCCGCCTCAGGACCGGGTGCGCCGGTGGTGATCGACTGCGACGACTGCGCGGCGCGCGGCCCGGGATGCCGGGATTGCGTGGTCAGCGTGCTACTCGGGGTACCGGATACTTTGTTGGCGGACGAGCGGGCCGCGCTCGAGGTGCTCGCGGAGGTGGGGATGGCACCGCGGTTGCGTTTGGTGCCCATTCATCGAAACCGCGGGTCCGGTGTCGCGTAATGGCCCTGGGTGCCAAAACCCCTGGCCGCCCCACCCGCCCCGTCTCGTTCACATAGTTATGACAGAAATCTTTCCATTTTCTTAACGATCTTGTTTGGACAAACGCCTTTATCGTTTCGTAACCTGTCTGAGACCTAAACCCAGCTCGACCTCGAATGTCGATGGCAGTTTAAGGAAGCAATACTTTGAGTTTCGGCTCCGTGCATTTGATCTCGAGTGTCATCACGCGGTCAGTCATCGGGACGCTGGCAGGCCTGATGGTCTTATCGGGTGTCTGTGCCGCCAATGTTTCGGCCGATCCGGCCGACGACGCCCTGGCAAAGCTGACCGAACTATCGCGGCAGGCGGAGCAGACCACCGAGGCCATGCACAGCGCGCAGCTCGACCTCAACGAGAAGGTCGCCGCCCAGCAGGCCGCGGACAAGAAGCACTCCGATGACCAGGCCGCGGTCGATGGGGCGCGGGCCCGGCTGGCCAGCTTCCAGAGCGCCGTCAACAAGCTGGCCGCCGCGACCTACATGGGTGGCCGCGTCGACGGCATGGAGGCGATGCTGACCGCCCAATCGCCGCAGGGGCTGATCGACAAGTTGGCCGTCCAGCGCGTGATGGCGACCCAAATGTCAACGCAGATGGCGAGTTTCCGCCTTGCGGGTGAGCAGGCCGCCAGGGCCGAGCAGGCTTCGGCCAAGTCCGCCGCCGACGCCAAGAGCGCGGCCGAGCAGGCCGCCGCGGTGCGAGCCAGCCTGCAGTCCAAGCAGAGCCAGCTGCAGGTACAGATCGCCGTCGTGAAGTCGCAGTACGTATCTCTGACACCACAGCAGCGCACCGCGCTGGCCGACCCCGGGCAGCTGCCCGCCGCGGCTCCGGCTCCCGGCGCACCCGAGCCGGACGCGTTGCCGCCCGGTGCCCCGCCGGCACCCGGCGCGTTCCCACCGGGTGACGCGCCGCCTCCGGGTGGAATGCTGCCCGGCATGCCGATGCCGGGAATGGCCCCGGGCGGCCCCGGCGGTGACCGCGCCAGCGTCGTTCAGGCCGCCCTGACCCAGGTCGGAACGCCGTACTCGTGGGGTGGTGCCGCACCCGGTGGATTCGACTGCTCCGGATTGGTGATGTGGGCCTTCCAGCAGGCCGGCGTCTCGTTGCCGCACTCCAGCCAGGCGCAGGCCAACGGCGGTCAGCCGGTGGCGCTGTCCGATCTGCAGCCCGGCGACGTGGTGACCTTCTATTCCGACGCGTCGCATAGCGGCATCTACGTCGGTGACGGCATGGTGATCCATTCCTCCACGTACGGCGTGCCGGTGCGGGTGGTGCCGATGAACTCCGCAGGCCCGATTCACGACGCCCGCCGTTACTGATCGGCCCGCGCGGGGACAATCCCGTCGGCGGCGCCGATGGCTTCCGATCCTGCTGGCCTGGGTTTTTGTCGTCGAGATCGTGGTGGCGGCCGCCGTGCCGCTGGACGCCCGCGAGGCACGGATGAGACCCGCACAGCTGGTCGCGCCCGCACCCAGCCAACCGAGCGCCGGGCGGGCGCCCCTGATCGTCGGTGACCGCCAGGTCCGGTTGATCGGCCTGGGTGGCGCGGCCGCCGACCGCCTGCTGGTCCGTATCGCAGCGCAGCTACGCACCGCGATCGACAAGGTCGAGGCATTCTGGGGGGTCGACTGGTCGCGCGACATCTCGGTGGTTGCCGCCGGCTCCGACGACCAATTCCGCGCCGCCGCCGGAGGCGGACCGCCGGAGCAGTGGGCGGACATCGCGGCGATCACCGTCGCCGATCGCATCGATCCCGCGCATCGGGTGGTCGTCGGCCAGCGGATCGTGTTCGCCCCGGGCGCGGCCACCATGAGCGACTCGGCGTTGCGAATCGTGTTGACCCACGAGCTTTTTCACTACGCGTCGCGCGCCGACACCGCGCTCGACGCGCCGCGATGGCTGGCCGAAGGCGTCGCCGATTTCATTGCCCGGCCCAGTGGCCCGGTCCCGGCCGAGGAGCGCTCGCGGCCCGTGTCGTTACCGTCGGACTTCGACCTGGACACCCCGGGGCCGCAGCGCTCGCTGGCCTACGACCGCGCCTGGTGGTTCGCTCGCTTCGTCGCCGATACCTTCGGGACGCCGATGCTGCGCGCCTACTATCTCGCCGTCTGCGGCGTCACACACGCCGACCCGTACAACGCCGGCCGCGACGTACTGGACATCGACCCGGCCGGCCTGCTCGCGCGCTGGCAGCAATGGATGGTCGGCGGGGCCTGATTGCCCGACTCGCCCCCTTGCCGTCCCCCGCAAGCGGGAGGTGCCCCCAACGCGGCTGGGGGTTCCCCCACCTCAGACCGCCCCCGCAAGCGGGAGGTGCCCCCAGCCCGGTCTGCATCGTCGTCAGGCTAGCCTGACGCAAGTGAGCCGGGTCCTGCTGGTAACCAACGACTTTCCGCCGCGGCGTGGCGGCATCCAGTCCTACCTGCGCGAATTCGTCGGCCGGCTGGTGAGCACCGGGTCGCATGCGGTGCTGGTGTACGCGCCGCAATGGAAGGGTGCCGACGCCTTCGACGCCGAAGCGGCCGGCTACCGGGTGGTGCGCCATCCGGGGACGCTGATGCTGCCGGGGCCGGCGGTCGATGCCCGGATGCGCCGGCTGATCCGCGACCACGGCATCGACACCGTGTGGTTCGGCGCCGCCGCACCGCTGGCGCTGCTCGCGGCCCGCGCCCGGCAGGCCGGGGCTACCCGGGTGCTGGCCAGCACGCACGGTCATGAGGTGGGCTGGTCGATGCTTCCGGTGGCGCGGTCGGTGCTGCGTCGCATCGGCAACGACACCGACGTGGTGACGTTCGTCAGCCGCTACACACGGTCCCGGTTCGCGACGGCGTTCGGGCCCGCGGCGTCGCTGGAGTACCTGCCGTCGGGAGTCGACACCGACCGGTTCCGCCCAGACCCGGCCGGTCGCGCCGAGCTGCGCAACCGCTACGGGCTGGGGGAGCGGCCCACCGTCGTGTGCCTGTCGCGGCTGGTGCCGCGCAAGGGCCAGGACATGCTGATCAAGGCGTGGCCGTCGATCCGGCAACGCGTCGACGGCGCCGCCCTGGTGATCGTCGGCAGCGGCCCCTACCTCGACACGCTGCGCACGCTGGCCTCCGACTGCGGCGTGGCCGACCACGTGACATTCACCGGCGCGGTGCCGTCGGCCGAGCTGCCCGCCCACTACGCACTGGCCGACGTGTTCGCGATGCCGTGCCGCACTCGCGGCGCGGGCATGGACGTCGAGGGCCTCGGCATTGTTTTCCTGGAGGCCTCGGCGACCGGCGTCCCGGTGATCGCCGGCGATTCAGGAGGTGCTCCAGAAGCCGTGCAGCACAACAAGACTGGACTCGTCGTCGACGGGAACTCGGTGCGCAACATCGGCGACGCCGTCACCGAATTGCTGGCCGACCCGGACCGGGCCGCCACGATGGGCGCGGCCGGACGCGATTGGGTTACCTCGCACTGGCGCTGGGACACGCTGGCCGCCCGGCTGGCCGACCTGCTGCGCGGTCAGCCGTCTCCGGCCACGCTGGCCTGAGGGCCGCTAGTCCTTCTGGTAGAGCGCCTCGATATCGGAGGCGAACTTCTCGGCCACCACATTGCGCTTGAGCTTCAACGTGGGGGTCAGCTCGCCGGTGTCCTCGGTGAAGTCGACCGGCAGGATGCGGAACTTGCGGATCGACTCGGCATGCGACACCGACAGGTTGGCGTGCTTGACCGCGGCGTCGATCTCGGCGACCAGGTCGGGATCGGTGGCCAGATCGCCGACCGAGGGTCCCTCACCCTTGCTGTTGCGCTGCTTCCAGCTGTCGAAGGCCTCCGGGTCGATCGTGATCAGTGCTCCGACAAAGGGTTTGGCGTCCCCGACCACCATCGCCTGGCTGATCAACGGGTGTGCGCGCAGTTGGTCTTCCAGCACGGCGGGGGCGACGTTCTTGCCGCCGGCGGTGACGATGATCTCCTTCTTACGGCCGGTGATCTTCAGGAACCCGTCCTCGTCGAGCGCGCCGAGGTCGCCGGTCTTGAACCAGCCGTCGGCGAACGCCTCGGCGGTGGCCTGCTCGTTGCGCCAGTAGCCGCTGAACACCACGCCGCCGCGCACCAACAGCTCGCCGTCGTCGGCGATGCGCATGCTGTTGCCCGGCAACAACGTTCCGACGGTCCCGATCTTGACCCTGCCGACCTGGTTCACCGTGATCGCCGAGCTGGTCTCGGTCAGGCCGTAGCCCTCGTGGATGGTCAGGCCCACACCCCGGTAGAAGTGGCCCAGCCGGGCACCCAGCGGTGCGCCGCCGGACACCGACGCGTGGCAGTCGCCGCCCAGCGCAGCGCGCAGCTTGTGGTAGACCAGCCGATCGAACAGCGCGTGCTTGGCGCGCAGCAGCAGCCCGGGACCACCGTTGTCCTGCGCCTCGCTCCAGTCGACCGCGGTTTGTACGGCCCGCGCGAAGATCGGCCCCTTGCCGTCATTGGCGGCGTTTTGCTCGGCCGTGTTGTACACCTTCTCGAACACGCGCGGCACCGACACCACGACGGTCGGCTTGAACACCGCGAGCATCGGCAGCAGGTTCTTGATGTCGGCGGTGAACCCGCAAGTCACCTTGTTGGCGAACGCGGACAGCGTCAGCGACCGGGCCAGCACGTGGGCCAGGGGCAGGAAGATCAGCAGCCGCTGCCCCTCGTGCAGCAGGGTCGGCAGGCACTCCTTGGCACCCCGGGTCTCGTAGAGCAGGTTGGAATGCGTGAGCTGGCACCCTTTGGGACGTCCGGTGGTCCCCGACGTATAGATCAGCGTTGCGGGATTCTCCGGGCGCAACGCCGCCAGCCGGGCGGTCAGCTCCTCGGGGTCGACCGACGTGCCGGCCTCGACGAGCTGGTCGAGCGCCTTGGGGCCCGACCCGTCGATGTGCAGCACCCGGCGCAGGGCGGGAAGCTCGCCGGTGAGCTCGGTGACCGTCGCGGCGTGCGCGTCGGTTTCGGCGAACGCCACCACGGCTTCGGAGTCCTTGAGCACCCAGCGCACCTGCTCGGCCGACGAGGTCTCGTAGATCGGGACGGTGACGGCGCCGATCGACAGGATGGCCAGGTCGAGGATCGTCCACTCGTAGCGGGTGGCCGAGAAGATCGACACCCGGTCGCCGGCTTCCACGCCCAGCGCGATCAGACCCAACGCCGCGGAACGGACCTGCTGGGCGGCCTCGGCGCACGTGACGTCGGTCCACACCCCATCGATCTGACGTTGATAGATGACGAAGCTGGGGTCGTCGCGCTCGTGCTCGAAGACCATGGCCGCGATGTTGTCGTGCTCGCCGACGGAGAAGCGGGCAGGGACGCTGTACTCACGCACTCTTTTGACTCCGATTGATCTGGTGACCGGTGGCCGGCTTGCTGTAACTCAGACTAATCGCGGTATTCGCACAGCAACCAAACAGTCGGTTGGGCGGCGTCGTCGAATGCCCAGCCGATTGCCCAGCCGGGTGCGCACCGCGGCGACGCCCTCGGCGACGTGCGGCGGATATCGATGTGTGAAGCTGACACCATGCACAGCATCCAGATCGCGGACCAGACGTACGTCGCCGCCGACGGCGCACTGGTCGGCGCCGCGATCGGCGACCGGGCGTGCTGGCGTCGGTGGTGGCCGGATCTGCGGCTGCAGGTCGTCGAGGACCGGGCCGAAAAGGGAATCCGCTGGGCGGTCACCGGGGCGCTGACCGGCACCATGGAGGTGTGGCTGGAGCCTCAGACGGGCGGACTGGACGGGGTGGTGTTGCACTACTTCATGCACGCCGAACCCACCGGCGTGGCGGCCCACGAGCTGGCCAAACTGAACTTGGCGAAGATGACACACCGCCGTCGGGTAGCGGGCAAGAATATGGCTTTCGAGGTCAAGACGACACTGGAACGGTCACGACCGGTCGGTGTTTCTCCGGTAGTTTAACTCCGGTCAAGGTTCGCCCGGAGAGTACCGTTTCGGTCCGACGGCGGGGTACTACCGGAGATGACCGGGGGTGAACCCCCTTGCGGGAGAGAAGGTAGCGGCCAGGTGGCGGAAAAGACGACCCAGACGATTCACATCGACGCAGACCCCGGCACGGTGCTGCAGGTGATCGCCGACATCGATTCGTACCCGGACTGGATCTCGGAGTACAAGGAAGCCGAGGTGCAGGAGCGCGGGGCCGACGGCTACCCGAAGACCGTGCGCTTCGTGATGGACGCCGGCGTCATCAAGGACACCATGGTGATGTCCTACCAATGGCCGGCCGACCACAAGTCGCTGAGCTGGACGTTGGTCTCCAGTTCGCTGCTGCGCTCCCTCGAAGGGTCATATCGGTTGGCGGCCAAGGATTCTGGGACAGATGTCACCTACGAACTCTCGGTCGACCTGGCCATCCCGATGATCGGGTTGCTCAAGCGCAAGGCCGAGCGCAGGCTGACCGACACCGCATTAAAGGATCTGAAGAAACGAGTCGAGGCTGAGTGAGTCCGTTTCACCCACCCCGCCCGCCTCTGAGCCCTTTTCGGAGCCCTCTGCCAAGTCCTTTTCCGAGGCCCGGATCAGTCTCTTCGTCGGGAAGGGCGGGGTAGGAAAATCCACCCTCGCTGCTGCCACCGCGGTCTGCGACGCGATCGAGGGGCAGCGCGTGCTGGTGGTCTCAACCGACCAAGCGCACTCGCTGGGCGACGTGCTCGGCATCCCCGTCCCGCCGAGCGGACACGGCGAACCGGTTCGGGTGCTTGCCGACCTGGAAACCGGGGGAGCCGCCGAGACGGGCAGTGGATCCCTCGACGCGATGGCGCTCGACACTCTGGCCCTGCTCGAGGCCCGCTGGTACGAGGTGGTCACCGCCCTGGATATGCGGTTCCCCGACTCCGAACTGAGCAGCATTGCCCCCGAAGAACTCTCGGCGTTGCCGGGCATCCAGGAGGTGCTCGGCCTGCATGCGGTCGGCGAGCTCGCGGCGTCGGGAAAATGGGATCGCGTCGTCGTCGACTGCGCCTCGACCGCGGACGCGCTGCGCATGCTGACCCTGCCCGCCACGTTCGGGCTCTACGTCGAGCGCGCCTGGCCGCGCCACCGCCGGCTGTCCATCACCGCCGACGACGCCCGCTCGGCCGCGGTGGTGGAGCTGATCGAACGCATCAGCTCCAGCGTCGAGCGGCTCAGCGCGCTGCTCACCGACGGGGATCTGGTCAGCGCGCACCTGGTGCTGACTCCCGAGCGCGTGGTGGCCGCCGAGGCGGTCCGGACGCTGGGCTCGTTGTCGCTGATGGGGGTCCGTGTCGAGGAGCTGATCATCAACCAGGTTCTGGTCGAGGACGAGTCCTACGAGTACCGCAACCTGCCCGAGCACCCGGCGTTCTACTGGTACGGCGAGCGCATCTGTGAGCAGCGTGCGGTACTCGAGGAGCTCGATGCCACCATCGGTGATGTGGCGCTCGTGATGACCCCGCACTTAGCGGGTGAGCCGATTGGCCCCAAAGCGCTGGGCGGATTGCGCGACAGCGCCCGGCTGCGGCGTGGAGCCGCCCCACCAGGACCGTTGCGACCTATTGTGGATCTTGAATCGGGGTCGGGACTTGGGTCGATCTACCGTATGCGGCTAACGTTGCCCCAGCTCGACCCCGGATCGCTCTCGCTGGGCCGGGTGGACGACGACCTGATCATCAGCGCCGGCGGCTTGCGGCGCAGGGTTCGGTTGGCGTCGGTGCTACGGCGGTGCACGGTGCTCGACGCGCATCTGCGAGGCGGTGAGCTGACAGTTCGTTTTCGACCAGATCCGGAGGTGTGGCCTAGGTGAGCAAGCCGCACGCCGATATCGGCCCGGAACTCCGCAAACTCGCCGAGGCGATTCTGAACGGGATCGACCCCGCCGTACGCATGGCTGCCGCGATGACGGCGGGCAACGGCGTCGGCACGGGCAAGTGTCAGCAGATCTGGTGTCCGGTGTGCGCGCTGGCCGCGCTGGCGACCGGCGACCAGCACCCCTTGCTGACCGTGATCGCCGATCACAGCATCGCTCTGCTGGAAGTGATTCGCGCGATCGTCAGTGACGTCAATGACATCGACCGGTCTTCGCGACCGACACCGCAACCGCCGCCGGACGGCCCGTCCGGCGGGGGAGCGCCGGCCGAGGACCCCCGCGCGGGCGAGGCCGGCGTGCGGACTCGCTACCAGCCCATCGCGGTCACAATCGAAGAGTGATCCTCAGGTTTTGAAAGTGGTCCCCTCCGTCGCGGATGGGTACAGTTGGCGCAGAACATCGGCGGGTTTCGGGCGAGAGGGAGGGCCATGGCGTACTGGCTATTCAAGTACATCCTCCTGGGTCCGCTGCTGCAATTACTTGGCCGGCCGAAAGTCGAAGGCCTGCAATATGTTCCGAGCACGGGCCCGGCGATCCTGGCCAGTAACCACCTCGCGGTGATGGACAGCTTCTATCTGCCGCTGGTGGTGCGGCGGCGCATCACCTTCCTGGCGAAGTCCGAATATTTCACCGGCACCGGAATCAAGGGCTGGTTCAGCCGCTGGTTTTTCACCGCCGTCGGCCAGGTGCCGATCGACCGCACCAACGCCGACGCCGCCCAGGCCGCGCTGCACACCGCTCAGCGGCTGCTGGGTGAGGGCAAGTTGATGGGCATGTACCCGGAAGGCACCCGTTCGCCCGACGGCAGGCTCTACAAGGGCAAGACGGGCCTGGCCAGGCTGGCGCTGGAGACCGGGGTGCCGGTGATTCCGGTCGCGATGATCGGTACCGACGTCGTCAACCCGCCGGGCACCTCGATGCTGCGCTTCGGCAAGGTGACGGTCCGGTTCGGTAAGCCGATGGACTTCTCCCGATTCGAGGGCCTGGCCGGTAACCGGTTCATCGAGCGGGCCGTCGCCGACGAGGTCATCTACGAGCTGATGGGTCTGTCCGGTCAAGAGTACGTCGACGTCTACGCCTCGACCGTCAAGAACCGCGGCAGCGGCTCGAACGGTCAGGGGCCGGACGACGAGGCCACGCGTATCCCCGAGACCGCTGTCGGCTAGGTCGCGACGTTCACGTCGCGCAGCAGCTGACGGCCGGCGCCGGAATCGGTGCGCCCCTGCGCATCCCGAGCCGTGACCCGGGTGGTGACCGTGAGTCCGGCGGTGACGAGCACGGCCAGCGCCCACCACACGTAACCCATCCCGAGCAGCTGGCGCCACCAGTTGGCGGTCTCCTCATGGTGCTTGGGCATCAGCTCGATCGGTGTCCAGTCGATGTACATCAGCGCCACTCCGGCCAGCGTCACGGCGGCCAGCGCGATGTTGCGGCGCCGCCAGCCCAGGATCGTGGTCACCAGCAGCGTCGGCAGCACCCATACCCAGTGATGTGACCACGACACGGGCGACACCATCAGTCCGAACAGGGCCACGCAGATCACCGCGAGCGCCGTCTCGCCGGCCTGCAACACCCGTCGCATCGCCCAGATGGTCAGGGCCAGCACGGCCAGGCACAGGCCCACCCAGAGCAGGAAACGCAGCTGCTCGGAAAGCCCGATGCGGGCCAGCGCGCCCGCGATGTTCTGGTCGGTGTTCAGCGCCGCGGAGCCGATCCGGTCGGTGTGGTGCACGGTGTGCGTCCAGTACTCCCACGAGTCGGCCCAGGCCAGGATGAACCCGACCAGCGTCCATATCGCGAAAGACGTCATGGCCGTCAGTGCGGCGCGGAAGTCGCGGCGCACCAGGAAATACAGCAGGAACACCGCGGGGGTGAGTTTGAGCGCCATGCCCAGCCCCAGCAGTAGCCCCCGTGGCCAGGGCGTGCGGCGCGGCACGCAGTCGGCGATCACCAGCGTCATCAGCACGACGTTGATCTGGCCGAACGCGAAGTTCGAGGCGATGGGCTCCAGCCAGATCGAGGCCGGCGCCACGACGACGACCGCCAGCCACCAGCGGCGCAGCCAGGCCGGCCCGGGCACCAGCGCCGAGGTGTTCCACACGTCGAGGCGGGTCAGCACGATGACCGTCGAGACGATCAGCAGCACCAGGGTCAGCACCGTGATCGCAACGCTGGCCGCCGGCATGTGCAGCCAGGCGAACGGGCAGAACACGATCGCGGCCAGCGGGGGGTAGGTGAACGGCAGATTCAGCCCGATCGGTGTGTGGAACAACACGTCACCGCGGTACAGCGGACGCCCGTCCAGCCAGGTCTGGCCGCCCATTTGATAGATGTCGATGTCGATGCGGTACGGCGTGTGCGCGAACAAGCCCCAGGCCGCATAGCCCAGGGCCGCCGCGGCCAGCAGCCACAACAAGCCCCACACCAACGCCCGCCCCGGTCGGCTGCCCACAACGGGCGCCTGCGAATTACTCATGTCGCACATCAGCGTAATCGGTGTCGATGGCCGCGATGTCTCGCAGCGCGGCTCCCGCGTCGCGGGGAGGTGCGGGCGTAGGTTGCAAACGTGTTGGGATGGTTCACGCCCAGGGTGGCCCACTGGTTCTCGCACGACATCGTCCACGGCGGCCGGCTTCCCCTGCTCTGCTGCCTGGTCGCCTTCATCCTGACCTTTTTTGTCACCCGGACTTTCGTGCGCTTCATCCGGCACCGCGTCGCGTCCGGGCGCCCGGCCAGATGGTGGCAACCGCGCAACGTCCACGTCGGGGGAGTGCACGTCCACCACGTGACGTTCGGGGTGGTGCTGGTGATGATTTCCGGAGTGGCGCTGGTGACGTTGTCCGTCAACGGCCAAGAGCCCGAAAACACGGTATCCGCAATATTTTTCGGTATCGGTGCGGCGTTGGTGCTCGACGAGTACGCGCTGATCCTGCACCTGTCCGATGTCTACTGGGAAGAGGACGGCCGCACCTCGGTGGACGCGGTGTTCGCCGCCGTGGCGGTGGCCGGATTGCTGATCATGGGGCTGCACCCATTGACGTTCTTCTTTCCGTTCTGGCACGGCACCGATTCGTTCGTCTGGCATGCCGCGGTGCTCACCACGATGGTGATGACGCTGCCGCTGGCCGTGGTGGTGGTGCTCAAGGGCAAGGTGTGGACCGGTCTGCTCGGCATGTTCATCGTCGTCTTGCTGGTCATCGGGGCGATCCGGCTGTCGCGTCCGCATGCGCCGTGGGCGCGCTGGCGATACACCACCCAGCCGGACAAGATGCGGCGCGCGCTGCAGCGGGAACGCAAATGGCGCCGGCCCGTCGTGCAGGCCAAGCTGTGGCTGCAATGCGCGATCGCGGGCACGCCGCGGTTGCCCGACGAACGCCTGGTCGACGCCCAGCTCGACCACGACGTCCATGCCGCAGCGCCGCCCGAGGGAACCGAGCCCATCCTGATCGGCAGATAGCCTTTCGGAGTGCGGTACTTCTACGACACCGAATTCATCGAGGACGGCCGCACCATCGAGCTGGTCTCGATCGGGGTAGTCGCCGAAGACGGCCGCGAGTACTACGCCGTGTCCACCGAATTCGATCCCGAGCGCGCCGGGGCCTGGGTGCGCGCCAACGTGCTGCCCAAGCTGCCGCCGCCGGCTTCGCAGCTGTGGCGCTCGCGCAAGCAGATTCGCCACGACCTGGAAGAGTTCTTCGGCATCTCGGGTGGCCAGGCCGCCGAGCCGATCGAGCTGTGGGCCTGGGTGGCCGCCTACGACCACGTCGCGTTGTGCCAACTGTGGGGGACGATGCCGGGACTGCCGAAGGCGATCCCGCGCTTCACCCGGGAGCTGCGCCAGCTTTGGGAAGATCGGGGATCGCCGCCGCTGCCGCCACGACACCGCGACGTCCACGATGCGCTGGTGGATGCCCGCGATCAGATGCGCCGATTCCGACTGATAGTCTCCGGCGACGAAGCGGGTGCGGAAGCGACCCGTTAATGAGCCCCAGCCCGAGCTGCTGCGCACCTGACGAATGGCATTCGCCCAGGCTGGCCACAGATATCATGGACCGATGAACTGGACCGTCGACATACCGATCGACCAGCTGCCTGCACTGCCGCCGCTGCCCGCTGACCTGCGGACCCGGCTGGACGCTGCGCTGGCTAAGCCGGCTGCTCAGCAACCGGCGTGGCCCGACGAGCAGGCCGCGGCGATGCGCACGGTCCTGGAGAGCGTTCCGCCGGTGACGGTGCCGTCCGAAATCGCGCGGCTGCAGGACCAACTCGCCCAGGTCGCCAAGGGCGAGGCATTCCTGCTGCAGGGCGGCGACTGCGCCGAGACGTTCGTCGACAACACCGAGCCGCACATCCGCGGCAACGTCCGCACCCTGCTGCAGATGGCGGTGGTGCTGACCTACGGTGCCAGCCTGCCGGTGGTCAAGGTCGCCCGCATCGCGGGTCAGTACGCCAAGCCCCGCTCGGCCGACATCGACGCGTTGGGCCTGAAGTCCTACCGCGGCGACATGATCAACGGCTTCGCCCCGGATGGCGCTGCGCGCGAGCACGACCCGTCGCGGCTGGTGCGCGCCTACGCCAACGCCAGCGCGGCGATGAACCTGATGCGGGCGCTGACCTCGTCGGGGCTGGCTTCGCTGCACGGGGTGCACGACTGGAACCGGGAGTTCGTCCGGACCTCGCCGGCCGGTGCCCGTTACGAGGCGTTGGCCGCCGAGATCGACCGCGCGCTGAGCTTCATGAGCGCGTGCGGCGTGGCCGACCGCAATCTGCAAACCGCCGAGATCTATGCCAGCCACGAGGCTCTGGTGCTCGACTACGAGCGCGCGATGCTGCGGCTGTCGGAAAGCGAAGACGGCGACCCGCAGCTCTACGACTTGTCGGCGCACACGGTGTGGATCGGGGAGCGGACCCGCCAGCTCGACGGCGCGCACATCGCGTTCGCGGAGGTGATCGCGAACCCGATCGGCGTCAAGCTCGGCCCGACGATGACGCCCGAGCTGGCGATGGAGTACGTCGAGCGCCTCGACCCGCACCACAAGCCGGGCCGGCTCACGCTGGTCAGCCGGATGGGCAACAACAAGGTCCGCGACCTGCTGCCGCCGATCATCGAGAAGGTGCAGGCCACCGGTCACCAGGTGATCTGGCAGTGCGACCCGATGCACGGCAACACCCACGAGTCGTCTACCGGCTACAAGACCCGGCACTTCGACCGCATCGTCGACGAGGTGCAGGGCTTCTTCGAGGTGCACCGTGCGCTGGGCACCCATCCGGGCGGCATCCACGTCGAGATCACCGGCGAGGACGTCACCGAGTGTTTGGGTGGCGCGCAAGACATCTCGGACCACGACCTGGGCGGCCGGTACGAGACGGCATGCGACCCGCGGCTGAACACTCAGCAGTCGTTGGAGCTGGCGTTCCTGGTCGCCGAGATGCTGCGCGACTGAGAGACATCAGTCCGGTCATTCGCCACAGCAGCACAGTCGGGGAGGCGGCGACCGATCCGCGAATGCGATATCACCGGCGGTATCGCTTTTGAATGCGTTCCCATGGTTGGGTTTCGGCGGCCCCGGCACTGCAGTCGCTGCTATCGCGTCGCCGCCGTTTTCTCCCGCTGACGTTCGGTGGCGGTGCCGGCCCGCGACGAAGGCTCGGGCGGTGACGGTGTCCGCGAAACCCGGGCCCGCAGGTTGCCCCAGAAGATGCGTGGCAGCAGGGCGGGATCTTGGAGCCGCGACGGCGGGTCGATGAAGTTGGAAACCCGAAAGAAGCGTTCGGTCAGCACAACGTCGTGGGCGGCGGCGTTTAGTGCCGCTCGAGTCACCCAGCCTTGCAGCCGCGCCCGCCTGGAACTCCGGTCGCGAACCGGGGAAGTGACCCGCGACCTGGCTCTGTTTGCCGCCCACATCTCGCCGATGTAGCGCGCCGTCGCACCGAAATAGCGATGTGCCAATGCATCATCGCCAGCCAGCAGACAATCGCGCAGAGTCAGCGCTTCCAGCGCGGCGATTGTCATGCCCTGGCCGTAGGTCGGGTCGGGGGCGCACAATGCGTCGCCGAGGACCACCAAACCCGATGGGAATCGCGATATTTGGTCGTAGCGGCGCCACACGGCGGCGGTGTGCTGATATGTGACGGCTTCCCCGATGGGGTGCGCCTGGCGTAGTCCTTCCACCAAGTCCGCGGGTAGGAAGGGCGCGGCCAGCGCGAGCATCGCGTCGTAATCGGTTGGCGGTTCGCCGGTTTCGGCCGGCTGGCCGATCGCCAGCATCCAGGTGTCATGTTCGTTGGCCAGCAACAGGCCTCCTGGTCTGTCGTCGCCTGGGTTGAACATCACGAGCCGCTGGGCGATCGATCCCGTGGGCATGCTCAGCTGTTGGCTCGCGTAGCTATATCTCGCGGCCATGCGGTGCTCGGTGGGCCGTTCGAAACCCAGCCTCTCCAAGAACGCCGGGGTACGCGCCGCCCGCCCCATCGCATCGACCACCAGGTCGGCGTCCAGTGTTGTCAGTAAACCGTTGTAGCGCCGGATGATGCGAACACCGTTGACGATATCGCCGGTGGTGAGCAGCTCGGACACGTCGTGCCCGTCGAGGAAGGTCACGTTCGGTAGGGCCTTGACGCGGCGGCGCAGCTGAAACTCCATAAACGGCCTGCTCGCCATGTGCAGCGTCAGCGCGGCCGGATCGGCGAATCTGCCCGCGCTTTTCAGCTGGTAACGCCCGAGGCGCACGTAGAAGTGCGACAGGTCACCGTCATCGACCAGGACCGCCCCGGCCCGGGCCAGGTCGTCCAGCAGTCCGGGAAACAGCTCATCCAGTACCTGCAGGCCGCGGCTGTAGAAGTTGTGCGCATGCCGCCCTTGGGGGATGCCCCGGCGATGACACGGATAGTCGGGCAACCTGTCCCGTTCGACCACGCTGACCGAATCGTAGAACTCTGAAAGCACGCGGGCGGCAAGCAAACCCGCCATTCCGGCACCCAGTACGACTGCGTGCTCGCCGAGCCGGTTCGGCGAGTCGACGCGATGCGTTGTCGAACCCATGAAGCAGCACGCTACCCGAAAATTAAGAAAAATAAGAGAAACTTGAGATTACTTTAAGATTCGTGTCGCGACCGTGATGTCCCGCCGATAGCTGGCGCCCGGCCGCGGTCGCAGCTATTCTATGGCCGTTGAAAAAATATTCAATAGGCATTGAAATAGGCACGCACCGACCGCGGAAAGGACCGTTGACATGGACTTTGCGTTGTTGCCTCCGGAGGTGAATTCCGGGCTGATGTATGCCGGTCCGGGGGCGGGGCCTTTGCTGGAGGCGGCGGCGGGTTGGGACGCGCTGGCCGCCCAGCTGGAGTCGACCGCCAGTGGTTATGCGGCGCAGCTGGCGGGATTGACCGGTCAGGCGTGGTCGGGCCCTTCGTCGCTGTTGATGAGCGCGGCGGCCACTCCTTATGTGGAGTGGTTGTCGGCTGCCGCGGCTCAGGCCGCGCAGACCGGGGCCCAGGCCTGCGCGGCGGCGGCGGCGTACGAGGCGGCGTTCGCGATGACGGTGCCGCCTCCGGTGATCGCGGTCAACCGGGCACAGCTGATCGCGCTGGTCGCCACCAATTTCTTCGGGCAGAACACCGCGGCGATCGCGGCGACCGAAGCGGAGTACCTGCAGATGTGGGTTCAGGACGCCACCGCCATGTACGGCTATGCGGCCGACTCCGAAATCGCCAGCACCCTGACCTCGTTTGACGATCCGCCGCAGACCACCAACCCGGCCGGGCCGGATGCACAGGCGCAGGCCCAAGCGCAGACGATGGCGCAGACGACAGGCGACGCGACACGGCAGGTGGCCACGAGCAATGCCACGATGCACACGCTGAGCTCCGCCACCACCGACACCGTCGGGCCTGTTGCTCCGGACCAGACGGTGACGGCCCCGCCGGGCAGCACCATCACCCTCGGTACCAACACGGGCATGTTGATCAACAGTGGCGACATCACAGTCACCGGCCCTGGCACTAACCTCATCACTTACGGCTCGGTAATTATGAACCCCGGCAGCACAATTCACACGCTCATCGATTGCTCCGCGGACGGTGTCCTGATTCCGGGAGGCGTTGACTTCACTGCCGGGGCCAACCCCGTCGTGCTGACTCCCGGGTCCTTCCAGGAGGTCCTGGTCACCCTGGTCAACGGCTCCGCCACCCTGCCCGGTGTCGCCGGGGGGCAGGCCGCCATCCAGACCCTCGCAAACACCGCCACCGCCATCGCCGGCCCCGCGGGTGCGTCCATCACCAACGCGTTCGGCACGGTCACCATCGCCTCCGTCACCCCGAGCTCGTCGAGCGCGGTGGGGGCCGCCCCGTTGGGCGGGCTGGCCGCGCCGGGCCTGGCGGGCACCGCGGCCATTGAGCCGCAGCTCAATGTGGATGGGCTGCTGGAGTGGGCTCAAACGGTTGCCGGCTGAAGGTAGACAAATCGTGGTGCACCCGAAGGGTCTGGGCGACATGGATTTTGCGTTGTTGCCTCCGGAGGTCAATTCCGGGCTGATGTATGCCGGTCCGGGGGCGGGGCCTTTGCTGGAGGCGGCGGCGGGTTGGGACGCGCTGGCCGCCCAGCTGGAGTCGACCGCCAGTGGTTATGCGGCGCAGCTGGCGGGATTGACCGGTCAGGCGTGGTCGGGCCCTTCGTCGCTGTTGATGAGCGCGGCGGCCACTCCTTATGTGGAGTGGTTGTCGGCTGCCGCGGCTCAGGCCGCGCAGACCGGGGCCCAGGCCTGCGCGGCGGCGGCGGCGTACGAGGCGGCGTTCGCGATGACGGTGCCGCCTCCGGTGATCGCGGTCAACCGGGCACAGCTGATCGCGCTGGTCGCCACCAATTTCTTCGGGCAGAACACCGCGGCGATCGCGGCGACCGAAGCGGAGTACCTGCAGATGTGGGTTCAGGACGCCACCGCCATGTACGGCTATGCGGCCGACTCCGAAATCGCCAGCACCCTGGCACCGTTTGACGATCCGCCGCAGACCACCAACGAGGCGGGACGGGGTGACCAATCCAGCGCGGTGGCCCAGGCCGCCGCCAATACCACCAGCGCCCGCACCCAATCACTGGCGCAACTCAGCGCACAAACCAGCTCCCAGCAACTCGCCACGACCGCCAGCGCCGGCGACCCCGTACTCCCTGCTGGTAGCACCGCCAACGTCGCGCCCGGCGGAGCCGTCCTGACCACCGGCGTCACCGCCACCGCCAGCAACGGCTACCCGGTCACATTCGCCGCAAATTCCGAGTTCTTTGCCGTCACCCAGGTGACCGTCACGGTCAACATCAACGGCGGCGGACTTCCCTTTACCTTCGCCGCCGGCACCGATGTTTCCATTGGCGTCCCGGGCGTAGTCGACAGCGGAACCTTTACCGTCCTTTCTGGCTCCCCAGGCGTCGCTGGCACTTTCACCGTCCCGAGCGGGTCCATCACCGCCGTCGGCGCCGGCACCAACGTCACCCTCGCCAGCGGCTCCGTCATCGCCGTCAACACCGGCACCGTC